>DAONXX010000038.1:0-18946 GCA_035414025.1 Bacteroidales bacterium
CCTGTCTTTCTTGTATGTTATCATTCCCGGTGACGGCGCTGTAATTGTGAGGGCCCTGATAAGGTCCCTGTATTCTTTGGCTCTTTCTTCAAGCCTGTCTATTCTTATCTTCTGGTTTCTAACTCTTATCTTTGTCTGCGCTTCACTCAGTACGTAGCTTCTTCTCAACTGGTCAAGGTCTCTCTTTGCTTTATCATAACTTATTTCAGCTTGTCTTTGCGTTGTCGGAGTTTCATATTGAGAGTTCCTAACTTTAATTTCAGCTTCATTAACAATATGGATCTGATTTGTTATCTGATCCCTCAAATTGTTCATTGTAAGTGATGTGTCGATAAGTACCATTTCAAGATTGGCATACTGCTTCGTCAGATTTTCTTCCACATCCCTGAGTGTGTTTTCAAACTCAGTTTTGTCGAGTGATGCAACAAAGTCTCCTTCTTTTACTTCCGTCCCTTCCGGTACCATATCTGCAATTTTCAGGTTTGTCGAACGAACATTTCTGCTCCTGCCTATCTCAGGGCCTTTTATATCAATAGAATTTTCAGCTTCCAGTTCTCCGGTTGTCAGGACAGTTATTTCAAACCTGCCCGACTGTGCTTCAGCAAAAAGTCCTGAAAGATCTTCTTTTGTAAGGATCCTGTTAAATATAAACAAGGCAATTGAAGTAACAGCAAATATTATTCCGGTTATTTTTATTGTCTTTTTTACACTCATTTGGCAATAGCTTAATTGATAATTGTATATTATTTATATAATAAAAAAATTACAAAATTACAAAATTATCAAATAAAATATTTTTAATGGGCTGATTTTGTGTTTTTAACAAAGATTAACATCCATTAGGAAGCCATCCGGTTCAATAAAAGTTCAGGTATAAGAAGTAAAAGGTATAATGCCATCGGGGTTATAACAATTGGGAGTAGACACCTGAACCACTTGTTATAAGGCATCTTATATTGTAACTAAAGCAGACATTGCAATTATATATATTTCTTCCGGAACCTGAAGTTTAATTAATGCTTTGAGCTATTGTTGTTGTTAATTATTGGCCTATGTATGCTGAATAAATTCTATATGCCACTTATATCGGCATTTTCAAACAGCATTGTTGGTATCTGTATCGAACTGTATGGGTAAGGGTCATTTCCTGTTTCGGCAAGAGTATTCCAGAAATCCCTCATATTCCCGGTTATATTCATTTCATTAACGGGATGCACAAGTTCTCCATTCAGGATGAAGAAGCCCTCAATGCCGTATGAAAAGTCACCTGTGGCTCCATTGCAGTTTCCTCCATTGAATCTGGTTATAAGAATGCCCTTGTCAACATTTTTAACAAGTTCATCAAGGCTGCGGGAACCAGTTTTATAGATCAGGTTCGAAGTACTTCCGGAGGTAGGTTGAAGCTTCAGTTTTCTTCCGTAATAGGTGTTGATAAAGTAATTGCGGAGAATACCATCCTCAACGATAGTCCTTTTTACAGCATTAAGTCCTTCCATATCAAAACATCTTGATCCAAAGCCTGATAATATAAGCGGATCATCGTTGAATGAAAGGATGTTACTTGCAACCTTTTTATCAATCATTCCATCAAGGAAAGAGTTCTTCTGGTAGAGGTTGGTTCCCATCAATGCTGAGATAAAGGGGCTCATCAAAGTTCCTGCAGCTGAGTTCTCTACAATAAGCTTGTATTTTCCGGATGTGATTTTCCTGGGGTTAAGTTTTCGCAGGGTTCTTTGAAGGGCAGTTTTGCCTATGTCGGTTTTAATAAGTTTGTCGAAAAATATACTGTATTCGTCCCAGTAATCTGAAGGGCGCCCTGTTTCTCCTTTAACTGAAACTTCAGCAGCCAGGGCAACAATGCTGCTGTCTGATTCTCCCATGAAACCATTACTGTCAGCAAGCAGGATCTTATTTACAGAATCGTAATAGCTTGTTGTAATTGAGATGATCCTTTCATCTGTTCCGTATATTTCATTTTCAACGGCCCTTGCAAGGTCTATTTTTTTCTTAGAGTCAATTGTTGGTATAGATGGATCAAAAGTAAGGAGATCTTCTCCTTTGCCCTGATAGTAAAGTTCTTTTTCAGGAAGATAACGGAATTCATCTTCAGCAAGGTATTTGGTTGCTTCAACAGCATCTTCTATGAACTTGAGTATATCTTTCTCCTTTAAGAGGTTTGTGCTATGAGATGAAAATTTCTTGTTCACATACAGGTCAACAGACAGTGAGTTTCCTATTGATTCCTGTAGTCTGTCTATTTTCTGTTCGCGTATGTCGATACGTCGTGATGAATTATCATTTATGGCAAGTGCAATCTGGTCGGCTCCGCATTTTAATGAATGTTTGATAACCAGATCAGCTATTTTATATTTTTCATTTGTATTCATTGATTCTGTTTTAATGTTATTTAGATCAGGCGCTTAATCCTCCAACTGTCAGTTTTTTAACTTTTACTGTGGGCATACCAAGTGTAACAGGAACACTTTGACCATTCTTGCCGCAGTTCCATGTTGAATCGGAGAACTGCAGGTCATTGCCAACCATTGTTATATCGGCGAGCGCCTGAGGTCCGTTGCCTATTATATTAATGTCCTTGATTGCATCAGTAAGTTTTCCGTTTTCGATAAGGTATCCGAATTTGACAAAGAATGTAAAGTCACCCGGTCCGATATTTACCTGCCCGTTGCTGAAGTTATCAACATAAATGCCTTTTTTGACACTGGCGATTATTTCTTCTTTTTCGTGCGGTCCGTTTTCCATGTAAGTCGACCTCATTCTCGGGATAGGCATATTCCTGAAATCCTGCCTGCGCCCATTTCCTGTCGGTTTTACATTATAGTATTTTGCACTTATCCTGTCGTGAATGTAACTTGATAGAACACCATTGTTAACAAGAATTGTCTTTTCAGTCGGGTTCCCTTCATCATCAATGTTCAAAGCGCCCCGATCGTTGGGCAGGGTCCCGTCATCGACAACAGTTACAAAATCTTCAGCAATTTTCTTTCCCATTTTATCTGAGAATATCGATGTGTTTTTTCTGTTGAAATCAGCTTCAAAGGAATGCCCCATAGCTTCATGGAGCAGTATTCCAGAGCGGCCCGGGCCCATAACTATCTCCATTTCTCCGCCTTTTGGTCTGCCGGCCTTAAAAAGGAGGGAGGTCTGTTCTATTGATTCCTTAGCCAGAGCGTTAACAAGATCATCGGTGAGGAACTCAAAGCCTTTGCGATAGGATTTTGAAACAGATGCGTTTTCTATTCTCCCGTTCTCTTCCATGATCGTTCTTGCACTCATAAAAGTAAGAGGCCTGTAATCCCATGTGAGAAGTCCTTCAGAATTATAGAACAGAATATATGTTGTTGTATCATTCAACGATATATTTACTTTGGTAACACGATTGTCGCCTGCAAAGATTTTATCGTTTAGGCTTGTGATGAATGGCATTTTATCTTTAATAGAAACATCTTCCCAGGGACTGACAATCGAATAAAATGAAGGTGGGTGGAATTCCCTTACCGGGAAGTCAGTCGCCGAAGCATTGCTATCAGCAATATTAGCTGCCGTTTTTGCTGCCTGAATCATAGCTTCAAGTGATGTATTTTCGGCATATGCAAATCCGGTCTGATCGCCCTTAAGCACACGGATTCCCACTCCGTATTTTATATTTGATAAAGCACTGTTGACTTTATTATCCTGCAAGGAGGCAGTATTGCTTTTTGTATGCTCAAAGAAAAGGTCAGCATAATCACCTCCTTTACTCATTGCAGTTAAAATAACCTTCTTAAGTTGTGCAGTTGTCACTTCAAAATGCTCAAGGTATCCTGAGGCATCATTGCTTAACGGTACCCTGCCACAGGATTGAAGCAAGGGTGGGATAAATACTGATCCTGCCATAGTTATGCCACTTAACTTAATGAATTCACGTCTTTTTATAAACATGGTTTTCTTTTTGATGTTAGTTTATAAAATAAGGTTCAAAAATAGTTCTTTTCATTTATTTTATAAAAACAATAAAATTTATATTTACATACTTCATAAATAAATAATTGTGATATGCCAAAATCATCATTAACTATTTTAATCGCTTTGTTCTGTCTAACAATGAACGCACAGAATGTTGCGCAATGGCGGGGACCGAACCGCGACGGTGTTTACAATGAAAAAGGTGTTTTAACTGTCTGGCCGGCCGGAGGTCCGAAACTGATCTGGCATTTTGACGGCCTTGGACAGGGGCATGCTTCTGCTGCAGTGACAAATTCAGGTGTCTATACTTCAGGAATGATTGACGGTAAAGGTTACATTTTTGCTTTCGACCATAAAGGAACACTCAGGTGGAAGAAGGAATACGGTCCTGAATGGACTGAGAATCATTATGGTACACGTTCAACTCCACTTGTTGTCGATGACAAGCTTTATTTCATCAGCTCATTCGGAAAGCTTTTTTGCATGAATACGACTAACGGACAGATAATCTGGTCAATTGATACCTTCAGGGAATACGGAGGGAGGAACACTACATGGGGATTGACAGAGAATCTTTTGTATGATGGCAATGTGCTTTATGCAAGTCCGGGAGGAAAAGATGCAAGCGTTATTGCTGTCGACCGTCAGACAGGGAAACTAATTTGGAAAAGCAGGGGTACAGGAGAGCTTTCATCATATTGTTCTCCGATACTTGTGCAGCTTCAGTCACGTAAAATCCTGATCACCATGATGCAGAAATCAATTCAGGCTTATGATGTATCAACCGGAAAATTCCTCTGGAGCTTCAGGCATATAACGGATTATGATATCAATCCGAATATTCCATATTATAAAGATGGCTATCTCTATTGCACATCGGGATATGGTACAGGGGGTGTAATGCTGAAACTGTCGCCTGACGGTTCGTCAGTATCGGAAGTCTGGAAGAGCAGAGTTCCGGATCCGAAATTTGGAGGATTTGTAGTGCTTGGAGGAAAAATATTTGGAGCAGGGGACCATAACAGAAAACTTTCCTGTATCGACTGGCTTACGGGAAAAGAGCTGTATTCCCTGAGACAGCTTGCTCCCGGGAATGTAATTGCCAATGACGGATTACTGTATGTCTACACTGAAAACGGATCAGTTTCACTTGTTAAACCTGCTGCTGCTTCATTTGAAATTATCAGCTCATTCAAAGTGCCACGGGGCTCAGGTACTCACTGGGCTCACCTGGTGATCAATGACAGGAGATTGTACGTCAGACATGGTGGATCACTAATGGTTTACGATATAGCAAGCACAAACAGATAAGGAAGATCCGTGAACATCTGTCTGATATGCAGGAAGACTATTAATCCTTCAATTAAGGCAGAATTATATAGTTTTAATAAGGTGATTTCTACTTATTCGGGATTAACACCGGTTTTCCGAATCCAATCTTTTCAAGAGGTTTCATCTGACTTGCAGCATCACCTACAACCACATAATACATCCGGTCAGGTATAATGTATTTCAGGATTATGGCATTAGCATCATCAAGGGTCATATTTCTGATTATACTTTCTTCCTGTTTAATATAATCATCGGCGAGTCCGTATTTGCTCATTGTTGCCAGCATGCCTACAAGTGCATCGTTGGTTTCAAATCTCAGCGCATTTGATCTTGTAAGGTAATTCTTAACAAACTGAAGATCATCATCCGAAATGCCCTTTCTGTATTTTTCCATCTCTTCCTTTATTATTTGTACTGACTCAAAAGTGGCATCAGACCTTACACTGGTAGCGGCAATGAACGGTGCAACTGATTTCATTTCCCTGAAGGAGCTTGATGCCCCGTAGGTAAATCCTTTCTGTTCCCTCAATATCTGGTTCAGGATGCTTGTATAAGCTCCTCCAAGCCGGTAATTGATAAAATCAGCTTTGATGAAATCCGGATCTGATCTTTTAATCGACGGATAACCTGCATAAATAACGGACTGAAATGAGCCGGGCATATCTACAAAGAAGATCACAGATTTTTCAGGAGCAAGCGGATCAGGAGCTTGCAGAGCATCAGATTGAGCAGCTTCACCTTTCCATTCTCTGGAGAGAGGTTCCAATGCAGCCATCACCTGCTTCTGGGACACATTTCCGGCAACATGAATGGATGTCAGTGAGGGAAGAAGAGCCCGCTTATAATAGCCCTTCAAATCATCGATAGAAATCTTGTCTATTGATTCTCTTGTTCCCCTTGTGCTGTATCCCAATATGTTGTCGGTTCCATACACCAACCTGTAAAATACAGAACTTGCGACATTCGAAGGTTGGGCTTCAGCCTGGATGATAGCATTTTTATTTCTGGAAAGAGCCATTCTAAATTCAGTACTGTCCCATCTTGGTTCGAGAAGGATCTCCTTCATCAGGGCTACTGTTTTTTCAAAATTCCTTGACAGCATATTCCCTGCCATTGTAATTTCTTCGCGACCGGCAGACATCTGAATAGATGATCCCAGCAATTCTATCTCTTCTTCGAGTTCCTCAGGAGTCTTGTTTTTCGTTCCCTGTGGCAGGACATTTGCCACCATGTTTGCGATGCCAGGGAGAGTTACCTTATCCTGAAGGGCTCCTCCTTCAATTACCATACTCATATAGACCAGCGGTAATTCCGTATTCTGAATGCCATATACTTTTATTCCGTTTGACAAGGTGGCTTTCCAGAAAGCCGGAAGATTAACTTCAGGTTCCTTGCCGGCAGGAGGTTCGGTAGTACGATCAATCATCGAAGGAGTTTTAATTACCTCTTCGCTTTGTTCCTCAGGGATCTCAACCTGTGTGGCTTCATTAATATCCTCTTCTTTTACTTCTGCTGAGACCGAATTGTCAGCAACCATATCAGTATGTCCCTTAGGTACCAGGCTGGTGGCAATATATGGTTTGTCCTTGATGTATTTATGGTAAACCATAATAATGTCATCCAGGCTTACTGCTTTTATGTTCTCTATGTCTTTTTCAATGAAAGCAGGGTCATCAAGCATCGTATTATAATATGCCAGGTTTAGTGATTTATTAAACACACCATTAAGTCCTTCATAAAAATTTTTTTCACTGAGCGCTTTGATCCTTTCAACATCTTTTTCGCTTATGCCTTCTTTTTCAAAACGATCAAATGCTTCAAACACAGCCTGCTCTAATTCTCTCAATGTTTTACCTTCGTTGGCTCTTATTGAAATTGTAAACTCACCGGCTATTTCATCTGCACTGTTATAGGCATTGGTAGCGGAGGTCAGCTGTTTCTCCTTAACAAGTACCTTATACAATGGTGCATTTTTCCCATCTGCCAGAATTCTTGCCAGGAAATCCAGCGCGTACGCATCCTTGTGAAATTCCTGAGGAACAGGCCATACCATAGTGAGCTCAGGGACATTGGCGAAATTATCTTCATGAAAGAGTTTCTTTGTTTTCTCAAGCGTAACGACCATCGGCTTCCGTTTGTCAATTCCTCCGTGAGCTTTTATTTCTCCGAAGTATTTGTCAATTAATACCTTGACTGAGTCTGAGTTGAAATCGCCTGCAAGTACCAGTGTGGCATTATTTGGCCCGTAAAATTTCTCATAGAAGTTCCTTGTATCATCCAGGGTTGCATTCTTGATATCTTCCATTTCGCCGATAACTGTCCAGCTGTATGGATGACCTTTTGGATACAGGTTTTTAACTATTATATCTTCAGTAAAACCATAAGGAGTATTATCAACCATTTGTCTCTTTTCGTTCTGGACAACATTCTGCTGAAGTGCAAGAGCCGAGGGCGTTACCGAGTTGATGAAAAAGCCCATGCGATCAGATTCAATCCAGAGAACCTTTTCCAGGGCATTTTTCGGAAATACTTCATAATAAACCGTAAAATCCCTGCTGGTACCACCATTGCTTGTTGCTCCCATCCCTTCCAGTACCATATCGAACTTACCGGTAGCTACATTTTCTGATCCCATAAAAAGAAGGTGTTCAAAGAGATGTGCAAAACCGGTTTTTCCGGGAGTTTCTCTTCCCGAGCCTACATGATACATGATGGCAGTGGATATCATGGGATCGGAATGGTCTTCGTGAAGGATAACCTGTAAACCATTCGGCATCCTGTACTTCACGAAATCAAGGCTTAGCTTGTCATTAACTACTTTTTTGCATGAAGTAGTTGCAAACAGGACCATAAGAACCAGTCCGGTTTTAATAATTTTGATCAGTGTAGTCATAGTGGGTATGTATTTAGCTATGTCAGGTTAAAAAGCCAGGGTCTAAATTAAACATAATATCAGAGAACATAATTAAAAATCGTGGATCATTCCGGAGAAAATAAAAGAATTAAATTGTGTATATTTCCTTCATAAAATTAAGTCATAATGAGAAAGTTGATCTTAGTCAGTTATTTTCTGATCGCCGTATCAGTATTGTTTTCTCAGGAGAAGAGATTTCTGGATGATATCTATTATTATCTGGAAAACACTTCGGTCTTTGAGCAGAACCAGGAAGAAGGGCATACTCCGATTGTGCCGTATAGGTCTGTAATTGATGCATTGATAAATAATAAAGAAAAATCTCCGGGTTATTTGTCGCTGAATGGCACATGGAAATTCTATTTTTCAGAGACTCCGGAAGCTGCTCCACATGACTTTTATACGGTTAATTTCAATGACAAAAAATGGGACACAATACATGTCCCGTCAAACTGGGAGATGCAGGGTTTCGGAGATCCCCTGTTCAGAAATGTCAATACGCCATTTCCTCCGGATCCTCCGCGGGTGCCAAAAGAGTATAACCCTACAGGTTCTTACCGGAGAGATTTTAGAATACCATCAGAATGGAAAGACAAGGAGATCTTTCTGAGAATGGAGAAAACTGCATCAGCTTCATTTGTCTGGATCAATGGGAGGGAAGTAGGTTATAATGAGGGAGCGCAGGAACCTGCTGAATATAATATTACTAAATATGTCAGACCTGGTAAAAATACGATTGCCGTTTTAGTCACAAAATATTCAGACGGGTACTACCTTGAAGACCAGGATTACTGGCGACTGGCAGGGATATTTGATGATGTCTGGATCTGTGCTTTCCCGAAGATCCGGTTTTTCGACTGGTTCGCAACTACTGACCTTGATGAAAGATACAAGGATGCAATGCTTGAAGTAGTTGTGGATCTCAGAAATCATAGTTCAGTATCAGCTGAAGGATTCTCAGTCAGGACATTGTTGTATGATCCGGATAATAAAGTAGTTAAGACTATGATTTCAAATAATGTAGTTATCGGTCCTTCATCAAAGCAAACTGTAATGTTTAAAGAAAACATATCAGATCCCTTGAAATGGTCGGCTGAGAAACCTGATCTTTATACCATCGTATTTGAACTTCTTGATCCTTCAGGAAAAACTGTTAATGTAATCTCCGGACGGATCGGCTTCAAAGAAACTGAGATTAGGGATCAGGTATTTTATCTGAACGGGATGCCTGTCAAGCTGAATGGGATTAACAGCCACATGCAGCATCCTGTTTTGGGGCATACCATGGATGAAGCAACGATTCGGCAGGATCTGACTTTGCTTAAGCAGTTCAATATCAATTGCGTGAGAACATCTCACTATCCTCCAGTTAAAAGGTACCTTGAACTGGCTGATGAATATGGAATGTATATTGTAGATGAGACAGGCGATGAAGCTCATGCAACAATGTATATATCAAACGACAGGAACTGGGAAGCCATGTACAGGGAGAGAGCAAGGAAGATGGTTCTCCGCGACAGGAATCATCCCTGTGTACTTTTCTGGAGTGCAGGGAATGAAAGCGGTGAGGGAGATAATATATGTGCCGTAATTGATGAAGGCAAAAAATATGATAAGACAAGGTTCTGGATGTATGGCGGTAATGATTTTATTCATCGTTGTGAGGATATAATCGGACCACGCTATCCCCAGTTATCAGATCTCGTTAAAGATGTGTTCCTTATTGATAAAGAAACAGATCCGCGTCCATCATTCCTTGATGAATATCTTGCTGTAACGGGCAACGGGGGAGGTGCTCTTGATGATTACTGGGAACTCTTTTACCGTTATCCGAGAAGCATGGGCGGCGCAATATGGGATTTTGTCAGCACAGGACTTACCGAAAGAATAAGATCTCTTAAAGACAGTTCTCCAAACAACATTCAGGCAAATATAATGGGAAGGGCAAAACTGGTCAATGGTAAGAGCGGAAAGGGAATTGATCTGAACGGACACGATCAGTGGGTGGAAGTTTACAGGGATGATGCTTTGGAGATTAATGGTGATAAGCTGACTCTTACCCTCCAGGTGTTTCCAAGATCACTTAGCTATTCCTCTGGTACCCTGATAACAAAAGGCGATAATCAGTTTGGTATTCATCAGACAGGAAGAGATTCACTTGAATTCTATGTAATGACAAGATCAAAACATAAAGTACAGATTGCTCTGCCCCCAGACTGGGAGAATAATTGGCATTTAGTTTCAGCATGTTATGATGGCAGATCGATTTATATCAATATTGATGGAAAAGAGAGCAGGAGGAAAGCAGTTTCAGGCAAAATAAAGAACACACCATTCCCTGTAAACATCGGAAGGAATGCAGAAATACACGGGCAGGAAACGGAAGTTTATATCTGTGATGCAATAATAGATCAGGTAGGTATTTTCCCTTTAATCATACCTTTTGATTCTCTTCAGTCACCTGTGCCTTCATTGAAAAAGAAAGCTTCCCTTTGGCTGGATTTTGAGGAAGAAAAAGATGAAGGAGAGTTTTACAGTTACGGCATCGGGGCGAGGACTTATGGATCCATATGGCCTGATCGTCAGCCACAGCCTGAGATGTGGCAGATCAAAAAATCAGCTCAACCCGTGAAGGCAAAAATGATCTCGCCTGATGATGGTGAAATTGAACTGACAAACTACTATCTTTTTACAAATCTTTCTGAACTGGAATCCGTATGGGAATTGAAAGCCGATAATGATGTTATTGAGCGGGGAGTTCTTTCGCCTGACCTGATGCCTCTGCAATCGGTTGTTATGAAGATACCGTTCAGCAAACCGGAAATCAAAGAAAATACTGAATACCGTCTTTGTCTTAGTTTCAGACTGAGGGACGGATCAGTATGGGCTGATGCCGGTCATGAAATAGCATGGGAAGAGTTCGATCTCCCCTGGCGGAGAGAAGGAAAAGTCCCGGAAAAGAGTTCTGTTAAGCCTTTAACAGTAAATGAGGCTAAGGGGGATCTCATTGTTTCAGGCGAGAAATTCCAGTATGTATTTGATATGAAAGAGGGTCTTCTTGCCTCAATTACCATTGATGGCAAAGAGGTTTTAAGGAGAGGAGTACAGCTTAATCTCTGGCGTGCCCCGCTTGCCAATGAAGTTGATGGATGGTCAGCCTGGAGAACCAGCCGCCAGTATTCGATGCAGGGTTTTGGAGCCTGGATATCTTCAGCCTGGTATGCCTTTGGCCTTGATAATATGAATAGAATTCCGGTGTCATTCAATTATAAAATGTCAGATAAGGGCTCTCTTGAAATTGAGATAAGAGATCTCTTGGTAAATGCTTCGGAGAGAGGGTTTTATATGAATCGTTATTCTTATAGTATCGCATCTGACGGTGTTATGACTATTGACCATACAGTGATCCCCGACGGAGAACAGCCGCAATGGCTTCCAAGGATAGGAGTGAACCTTATACTGGATACTTCAGTTTCAAATGTTGAGTGGTATGGCCGGGGACCCCAGGAAAATTACCCCGACAGAAAAAGCGGTTACAGAACAGGAATATACAAATCTACAGTTGATGAGATGTATGAACCCTATCTGATGCCTCAGGATTATGGTCTTAGAACCGATAACAGATGGGTCAGGCTGACTGACGATAAGGGCAGGGGAATTGAGTTCAGCGGCAGCAGCCTGTTTAATTTCAATGCTTACTCCTACACAACGGAAAACCTTGAAAGATCAGCTTATACCTACCAACTTAGAAAATCTGACGGTATCACGTTCAATTTCGATTATGCGACAAGCGGTGTAGGATGCACTGCCCTGTCGGTATTTCCAGAATACAGAGTATTGCCTCAGAGATATGATTTCCGGATCACTCTTAAACCTTTGAAAGGCGGTTTTTGAGAATTGGAGAGATAATGTTCAGGGCAGGGTAATCAGGAAATCACGGCAGGATACCGGCTATCTTTTAAGCTAGAGACCCGGTATCAGGAGAGTTTTTTCCATTTCTTTCGGCATTAACTGCCTGTACATTTCTGCCGGTGCGGCTTTTCCTCCTGCCGGAGCTGCCGATTTGCCAGTTGCAAGTTCAATTGCCTTAGCTATCATGGGGTCACCCGGGTCACCGAGGGGGACAGCATTAAAGACATTGTCGTTAATGATATAATCCGGGATCAGGCCATCCTTGAAATCAGTGAATCCGTCATAGTTTATATACTTGCTTACGATCGGCATCATTGCCCATTTATCATTTTCATCATGGATAAGCCATGATCCCACATATTTTCCATAAGTAGGTGTGCCTATCTGAATTACTTCCATATAGGGGTCAAGTCCCGTAATAACAAGTTCGCTTGCTGATGCTGAGCGGCCGGTTGTGAGAAAGTACACCCTGGTCATGTCAAGGTTTCCGGGAACAGGGTAAAAAGTGTGGCGAAGAAGATTTGATATGTTATTTGAGACAAGATAATATTGCAGGCCTGCATTGTATTCAAACCGGATCATAAGACTGTTACCTTCAGCTACTGTGGAAGGAACAATTTCAGAAGCAAGATAAGAAGCAGCATTCATCGTACCACCAGGATTATAGCGCAGATCAACTATCAGATCTGAGACTCCTTCACTTCTGAATTCACTGAATATATTGTCCATTCGTTTCAGATACAGACTATCGTCACCGGAAATGAATTCAACATATGCAAGATATCCGATCTTTTTACCTTCAACATTCAGTATGGTGCTATGAATTGAAGGATCGGCCTGTATGACCCGGGCCGTCATACTTAGAGATTCTCCTGTTGGGGTGATGACATTATCCACTATTTTACCCAACTGGACCGAATAACTTTTACCGGAATATTTTGCATAATAATTGACTGTGTCAAGGGGCGTATTATCTATTGAGATGATTATATCCCCTCTTTTCAGTCCTGCTTCAGAAGCTGGAGAATTGGGATAGACATAACATACTGCAATAACTACTTTATTATCAGCTGTCAGATTAAAGGCAGGATAAAAACCCATTGTTTCGGGTTTACCGCTCAACTCTGCTTCGAGCGTAGGATAATCATCGGTAATGTAAGACCATTTATCTTCTTTTTTGTAGAGCAATTTATAAAAGTACTTTTCCGGGTCAGTTTCCATTTTGTAATCAATACCCGGTGTTATATTGTTATTCCACAGGTAATACAGCTCGAGGTTATCGTAGATCCATTTGTTTATGAGTGCTGTCTCGCTGAGAGGGATATTTGTCTCTTCTTTTTTCTTGCATGATTGACTCAGAAGCGGGAAGAGGAGAACAATAATAAATGGTATTATTATTTTTTTCATCCGTATATAATTATTTTTCAATGGTCTGATGCCTGTCCCGCCCAAGCGGGGGGAACGACAGTTTAAATCTTTTTTATAACAAAATCAGAATTACAATTTTATTCCTGCTTCCCTCAGTTCTTTAACTGACACAGCAGCCTCTTCGTTATTCTTAAGTTTTCTTTTAACAATTCTGGCCGTTTTACGGGCATCTGATCTTGAACTGAAGGGGATATTACCCTCTACGGCCGGTATAAATGGTTGATATATAAAGATCTTTTCCCTTATTGTTATAGAATATCCATAACCATTTTCGATCTCAAAAGTATTTACTTTCAGGTTATTCCTGCTTCTTAATGAAAAAATAAGGAATATCGCTGCTATAGCGAGCAGTATCGCAATAATGAGAGATCTGCTAGGTGTTTTCGTCATATAATTCATCAGGGAGGAACTCCCACACATCGTCAAACCGATAGGTGCTGCTTCTTCCGGTCAGTACAAAACCACGGGTAGAAGTATTTATTGAGACGGTTCCTGTCCGGCTTGTTCCTTCAAAGGCTTTTAAAGGTTCCCACAGGTCTGCGTCGGGAAGGTATTCCCATGTGTCACTCCTGAGTGATCCACTCTCTCCACAGGTCAGGAAAATTCTGTTTCCAACATAAACAGCTACGGCATTTGCACGTGCTATATTATAATCGTCATCATAGTCTTCATTTAAATTTTTATTTGCAATATCCCTCATCTTGGTCCATTGCTGATCTGCAGGGTCAAAACGCCAGAAGTCGGTGATATATGCCCCGTTGTTGATTCCGCACACGAGATAAGCTTTATCGCCATGAACAAAAGCTGTTGCATTATTGCGTTTTGATCCGCCGGCTGAAGTTGTCTGGTTCCAGGTATCTGTTGCCGGATCATATTGCCACATATCTTTCAGAAAGTTGCCGTCATAACCTGTGCCGATATATCCTTTGCCACTAAGGCCGAAGCTTACTGCGCCTGAGCGTGCGCTTCCCCCGAAGTCGGCTTTTTGTGTCCATGTATTTGATGCAGGGTCATATTCCCAGAAGTCTTTCAGGTAATTACTTCCGTCAAATCCGGTTCCGATGTATCCTTTGTTGTCAAGGCTGAATGCTGTAGCAGTAGTCCTTCCAGCTCCCGGGAACTCAGCTTTTTGAGTCCAGTAATCCTGCTGAACATTATATTCCCAAAGGTCAGATAACCTGTTTTTCCCATCGTATCCGCCAAAAACATATCCTTTATCGTTGATGCTGAAGGAAGCTGCATCACTGCGAGCAACACCTTCAAAATCAGACCTTTTTATCCAGTCGCCGTATTCAACTTCCTCACTATGTTTACATCCTGCCAATCCCAATATCAAAAATGCATAAGACGCAATTAAAATTGTTTTTCCCTTCATACTAAGAAATTTAAATATTTAATCAATAACGCAAAAGTTATAGTGTAAAGTACGTTTACAATAAACATCTGTGTCCTTCGTTTTATTGTCTGTAAAAATATATATTTTAACGATAGATGGGAAATATTTGCTTAAAACAATTTCGAATGATAAAAAAATCATTCTTTGTACGCCAATTAATTAAATAATTTTTATTACTCTTGTTTCCATTGTTTTTTTGCTGTTTTATCGGTAAGACATTATATTTATAGGATGAAAAGTAAGATTTGCAGGAGATACATTTCCTTACTGTTTTTTTCAGTTATCATAACATCTTGTACGAATGAAGATTTTATAATTGGGAGGAAATTCCTCGGCAATGATAATAATATAAGGACTATTTATATAGATACATGTTCTGTAAAGTTGAGTACTGTTTCTGTTGATTCTGTCAAAACATCGAACAGGAATTCTGTTCTTGCGGGAAGTTTTAATGATCCCGATGCCGGTTATATAGTCTGTACCTCATACATTCCTTTTGAACTTCCAAGCCAACCGTATCTTCCTGAGCATGATCTGGTATTTGACTCACTTCAGCTTGTGATGTACCTTGCCAACGAATGGATTGGTGACACAACAAGATCAAATAGTTTCACCTTACACAAGTTGTCTGAGCCGGTCGTGGCACCTGAGAGCGGCGTGTTTTATAGTAATCATTCCGTTCCTTATGATGCAGAGCCACTTGCAGAATTCTCAATCAGAAAGGAGGCATTGCCTGGCGACTCTGTTGCAGTTCGTCTTCCTGACGACATAGGTATGGATCTGTTTGAGAAATTGAGGGATTTTGATGAATCAGTTATGGGTTCGCAGGAACGCTTTTCAAATTATTTTCCCGGATTTGCACTTACAGCCGGAGATGATAATAATAATGTACTTGCTTTTTCAGTAAGTGAAGACTCAAGTATGCTGCTGAGAGTTTACTATCATTATTCAACATGGGTTAAAACGCAGGGATTTATAACTATCGAACCGCAATCGGTGACAAGCTTCTACGGGGTTGTAACCGACCGCAGTGCCACTCCTTTCAAGGATCTGCAAGCTTTCGGGGAACTGCCTTCGTCAATGAGCGGGAATAAGGCATTGCTTCAGTCGCTTACAGCTTCTTATATAAAAATCGAAATTCCCTACCTGAATGATCTGCTTCAGTTGGGAGATTTTAGTACTGTCGTAAGCGGAGCGCTTATAATATATCCTGTCAGGGGTTCTTTCTCGGAAATTAATCCGCTGCCGCCCAGACTCACGATGTATGTCTCTGATGAAAATGATGTAACACAAGGCTATATCACATCATATTCAGGTGAATCACTGCAAACCGGAAATCTAGTGATTGATGAACTTTTCGGTATTGAAACATATTATACATACGATATTACATCGTTCATTCAGAGCCAGCTTGGCGCCTTCGGGATTTATAAACGAAATCTGAAGCTTACTGTCCCTGAAGAAAAACAAGCAACATCGCTTAATGCTCTTGTGGCTGGAGACATGTCATATCCGGGAAACAGGATAAAATTGAAAATTTCTTATCTGATCTATGACGTTAAATAAAATTGTCTGCATCATATTGGTTTTGCTCTTAGGGTTGTCCGTATCTGTGGCCCAGGAATTGAACATATCACCTTATTCGATTTTTGGGATTGGCGATCTGCATTTCAGCGAGACCGGCCGTACTTCTGGTATGGCATCTGCACTGACCGGTCTTTCCGGTGGTCAGCTGCTTAATACAGCCAATCCTGCAGCACTTGCAACTCTGGATACAAATACTTTTATATTTGACATGACTGGTTCGGCAAAAGCGTCTGTTTATAATTCAGGAAGAATTACCCAGAATTCTTTTGGAGCAAATTTCAACAAGATAAGTGCGGGACTTCATATAACGTCAAGATGGTCGGGCGCGGTAACGATTCAGCCTTATTCAACTGTAAACTATAAGATCAAAAAAGAAGATTTCATCGAAGGTTCACAGAATCTGATCCCCACATATTATGAAGGATCCGGTGGTGTTAACAGGGTTTCAGTACTTAACTCACTGCGACTTACAAAGGGCTTGTCAATAGGCGTTGATTTGCTGATGCTTTTTGGCAATATAAACAGGGATGTGACCCAGAGTGAAGTCAAAATAAGGGAGAATTCGATTGCATCGGCCTTTTCATTTTCAAGCGGCATGTTTTACCGAACAGAATTTTCGGAGAACCTTACATTCGCAGCAGGTTTGACATACGGTTATGGTTCTGATCTGAGGTTCAGAAATTCGCTTACAGTGACAAGCAAGGAGGGCAGCACGGTTTACAAAGATAATATTGAATCATCGCGGATGAAAAACCCTGCAAACTGGGGTGCAGGTATTTCTCTCACTGCGAGACAATTAATAATTGCAGCTGATTATCGCTATCAGCAATGGTCAATGATATATGGCAACAAAACCGATAACAGATTCACAGACACTCATATGATAAACCTTGGTGCTGAGTTGGCTCCCGGAGTCAGTGCAGGAAGAACTTATGCCAGATCATTTAAATACCAGGCCGGTATATCCGTGTCAAATTTCTATATGACATTAAATGGTGTTAATCCTATAAATTATGAGTTTACTGCCGGTGCAGCTATCCCATTCCGGAGCGGGGGACAGGTGAATGCAAGTCTGGGATGGGGTAAAAGAGGTACTGTGAGCAATGGTCTGATAAGGGAAGATTATCTGCGTCTTACTCTTAGTATTTCACTGGCTGAAAGAATGTTCCTTAAAAGGATGTACGATTAGCATTTCATTTTGCCATCTTACTTTCCCTTTTTGGGGTTATTTCTGAGCCTGAAAATCCCTGCTTATCTGACAGATATTGATCGGGTAACCACGCTATTACCACTGGTTTTGATTGTTTTTGTCTGGGGTATACAGATCTGGAATATACCCCGTCTCAAACCTGTCAAAATCAAAAACAAGAGATAAGAGCAAAAATCCTGTTTAGATATGGCCTAAACTACATCGCCAACTTGCTTTTTGGCAATAATATATATAAATTACAATATGTTGTAAATTTTTGTCATGTGCTTAGTCGTCTGATATCTAATTCATTGTCATGAAGGCAATTAAGGCATTTTTAATTTTTCTGATACTAATACAAGGATGTAAAAAAGAAGATATTCCCAGTGTAAAAACGGGTGATGTAGCTTATGTTACCAGAAGCTCGGCAAATTGCAGTGGTGAAATACTGTCTCAGGGTAATTCGGAAGTAATCGGACGCGGTATTTGCTGGAGTACTACAGATAATCCTATGATATCTGATAATATCAAAGCGGCTGATTCAGACGGTAATAGTTTTACTGTTGATCTGACAGGTCTGGAGCCCGGTACTGAGTATTTTGTAAGGGCGTATGCAACAAATACATACGGGACGGGATACGGGAATATTAATTCCTTTCGTACAGAGCCTGCAGCAATACCGGAAGTCATTGCTTCCAGAGTTTCCGGAATAAATGTAATTCCAATCTCCGTAAGGGGAAGTATAAATTCAGATGGTGCATCTTCAATAACAGACCGGGGATTTTGCTGGGATACATCTGTAAATCCTGATTTATCTGATAATGTTATATCAATAGGGGCAGGGGAAGATCCATTTTCTGCCTTGATAGAGAAACTGGACTCAAATACCTGCTACTATGTACGTGCGTATGCAACCAATAGTATTGGTACCGGATACAGTGAAAATATTGTTACTGTAACCCCTTTCCCTGTATTTCCTGTATATCCTGCAGATAGTATTTTTGGCAGATGGGAGTGGATTTACAGCTTTGGCGGAATTGATGGTGGTTTCCATTTCCCCGGAGGAAATATAATGATTGACGAATATAGTAAGGACAGTACCTTTATCGAAAGAATTAATAGTAATGAATATCGCAGTTGCAGATTCTCTATCTCAGGAAATGCTTTAAAATATACGGATAAAAAATATTTTTACAGAATTAATATAAGTGGGGAAAATTTGAAT
>DAONXX010000039.1:0-18612 GCA_035414025.1 Bacteroidales bacterium
CCTTGGAAATGAAATGGATGGTGAGTGGCAAATGGGACACCTGAATGCCGAAGATTATAGTAAAAAAGCTCTTGAAGCTGCCAAGCTGATGAGACTTACTTCACCGGATATCAAACTCATTGCTGCAGGCTCTTCAAATTACAGACCACATGCCGACCCGGATCACTGGAACCGCACAACAATTAATAACCTAAAGGATGTTGTTGATTACATTGCTCTTCATATGTATGTGGGGAATCCTGACAATAATTATTACAATTTCCTTGCAACTCCCCTGGTTATGGAGGAACGAACTGATATAGTAAGAGGTATGATAAAAGAGGCTATGCAGAAAGCCGACAGGGGAAACAAACCTCCAATGTATATCGCGTGGGATGAATATAATGTATGGTATAGGGCAAGAACAGATGAATTAATGCAGGGAACGAGAGCACTTGAAGAAAGATATAATCTTGAGGATGCACTTGTCATAGGAGGATTCCTGAATGTATTTATCCGTAATGCCGATATAATTAAAATGGCAAATATGGCCCAGCTTGTAAATGTCATTGCCCCTATCTTTGCTGAAGAAAAAGACATGTTCAGGCAAACAATCTATTTCCCTCTTGAACTTTTTGCCAAAAACATGCACGGCAAATCACTTGACCTCGTTGTTGATTGCCCTACATATAATACCGATGAATTCTATCTTGGTCTGGGTGAAGCACAAACAAAACAGTCAAATGTTCCCTATCTTGATGTGTCAGCTGCATATAACAATGGAGAGGTTATAATCTGTGTCGTAAACAGACATAAGGAAAATGCAATAAAGACTGATATTATCTGCCAGACAGGTGTGTTCAGTGATGTGCTTAAAATTTCTGAGATAAATGCTCCGGATATTAAGGCAATAAATGATTTTGGAGTCGAAAATGTAAAAACCGTTTCGAAGCCCGATGTAAAAGCAAAAGGAAACACTGTTACTTATTCATTCCCGGCACATTCTCTTACAATGATACGTGGGAAGATTAAATAAAGCCTGTTCCTGATTTAAATATACAGTTAAGATTAAATATCGTAAAACATGTAAGCTTAAATCTGGTTAAATGATTAAATATAAAACATTTATGGCATTGCTTTTTCTTAGCGTAATGCCTGTATTTTCGCAAAAAGTATCTGTTGTATCCCCAAATAATAGGATTACTGTCGATCTTATTAACAGGCAAAATACAGATTCAGGAGAATGGTTCTTAAAAGTCAGCTATAATGATAAGAATACAACTTCAACAGTCATTCCTGAAATCGTTCTGGGATTGACACGAAGTGATCAGGACTTTTCAAAGGATCTTAAATTACTGAAAACCGGGAAACAGGTTCTGATAAACGAAAGATACAATCTCTTACATGGAAAACGATCAGATTGTTCAAATTCAGCCAATGAGACTATCGTATTCTTCGAGAATTCTCAAAAAGCAAAATTGAATCTGATAATAAGGGCTTATAACGATGGTATTGCATTTCGTTATGAATTCCCGGATAAAGAAGGCTCTTTTATTGTCAGAGATGAACTAACCTCATATAATATACCTGCAACAGCAAAACGATGGCTTGAGAAATGGAATACTGCCAACGAAGGACTTTACAGTGTAATGAATGATGATAATACCCAGCAAAGTTGGTGCTACCCCGCCCTGTTTGATTCACCTGATAATGATTGCTGGTTTCTTTTACATGAAGCCGATGTTGACAGGAATTATTGCGGTTCAAAACTTAGCAACATAGCCGATAAATCATCCTACAAGATCACCTTCCCAGACCCTAAAGACGGAAATGGCCTGGGAGAATCAACTCCCACCATCAGTCTCCCATGGAAATCTCCATGGCGTATTGTAATAATGGGAACTCTTGCTGACATTGTTGAATCAACCCTTGTTCATGACGTTTCTTCTCCTTCTGTCATAAAAAATACCGAATGGATAAAGCCAGGTCTTGTATCATGGAATTACTGGTCAAATAATCATGGCACAAAAGATTTTAAAATTGTTTGTGATTTTGCAGATCTGGCAGCCAGCATGGATTGGCCCTATACCCTGATCGACTGGGAATGGGATGCCATGAGTAACGGAGGAAATCTCGATGATGCAGTAAAATATATTCATTCAATAGGAGTAAAACCTTTGTTATGGTACAATTCGGGAGGCCCGCATACAGGAGTACGCTCAACACCTCGCGATCGTATGCTTACCCATGAAAACAGTGTTGAGGAATTCACCAAACTGAAAAAGATGGGTATTGTTGGTGTTAAAGTGGATTTCTTTGAAAGTGAAAAACAGGATATGATAAAGTATTACCTTGACATTCTCGATGATGCTGCAAAATTCGAAATGCTTGTATATTTTCATGGATGCATTGTGCCACGTGGATGGGAAAGAACATATCCTAACCTGATGACACTTGAGGCAGTTCGTGGAGCTGAATGGTATAATAACGGACCCGATTTGACTACTACGGCTCCGGAACACAATACAATACTTCCGTTTACAAGAAATGTGGTGGGTCCTATGGATTACACGCCTGTAACCTTTACAAATTCGCAGTACCCGCATATCACATCATACGGACATGAACTGGCTCTTAGTGTAGTCTTCGAATCAGGATTGCAACATCTTGCTGATCGTCCTGAAGGATACTATAGCTTACCGGATGCTGCAAGAACTTTTCTAAAAGAAGTACCCGCTGCATGGGATGATACAAAATTGCTTGATGGCTATCCGGGCCGGGACTTGATTATCGCCAGGAAAAAAGGTACTAACTGGTATATCGGCGGCATAAGTTCTGAAAGATTTGAAAGGACAAAAAACCTGAATTTTGATTTCCTGCCGGAAAATAAAAAATATAAACTTACATTAATTGCTGACGGGAAACACGACAAGAATTTTTCTGTTCAATATAAAGTTGTCGATAAATCAAGCTCTTTGAGTGTTAAATTATTAAGGCGGGGTGGCTTTGCTGCAGTATTAAAACCAATTGATTAATCTCTTCATAATGAAAAAAATCTCTTTACTCTTATTAAGTCTTCTTGTTATTCTTCCTTTAATAACAGTTTCAGCTCAGCCGGAAACTGGAAGAAACCCCATAATCTTTGCTGATGTTCCGGATGTATCAATGATTCGGGTCGGAGATACTTATTATATGAGCAGTACAACAATGCACATGAACCCCGGTGTGCCTGTAATGAGATCAAAAGATCTTACAAACTGGGAAATTGTAAGCTATACCTATAATACTCTTGGTGATAACGATGCCCTGACGCTAAATAACGGGAGAAATGCTTATGGCCGTGGTACCTGGGCAAGCTGTATACGTTATCATAACGGTACCTTTTATGTATCATCCTTTTCTTCCACAACAGGAAAGACATATATCTGGTCAACAAAAAATATAGAAAAAGGTCCCTGGAAAGAGATATCGTTCAGCCCGAGCTTTCATGACCATACACTGGTATTTGATGATGATGGACGTGTTTATCTTATCTATGGCAATAAAAGACTAACACTTGTCGAACTTAATGCTGATTTATCAGGAGTAAAACAGGGAGGACTGAATCAGGTGATTATTGAAGATTCAACTATTCCGTCAGGAGGAAACAGCAACCTTGGAGAAGGATCTCAATTGTTCAGATATAATGGAAAATACTATCTTTTTAATATAACCTGGCCCAAAGGAGGTATGCGAACAGTCGTCGTTCACAGAGCAGACAGGATAACCGGACCATGGGAAGGCAAGATGGTTTTTCAGGACAAAGGAGTTGCGCAGGGTGGAATTGTTGATACTCCTGATGGCAGGTGGTTTGCATACCTCTTCCGCGACTATGGATCAGTCGGACGCATCCCCTATTTGGTCCCAATGAAATGGGAAGATGGTTGGCCAGTTATTGGAGTGAATGGAAAAGCCCCCGATCTCCTTGAACTCCCTGCAAGTAAAGGTTTAATACCGGGAATTATTGCACCTGATGAGTTTAAACGCAAAAAAAGTGATCCTGCTCTTCCTCTTGTATGGCAGTGGAACCATAATCCGGTCAATGATCTTTGGTCTGTAACTGCACGTAAAGGATTCCTTCGCCTTACAACAGGACGTATCGATACTTTATTTGTTCAGGCACGTAATACTTTGACCCAGCGAACATTCGGACCAGAGTGTTCCGGATCAACAGCAATCGATGTTACAAATATGAAAGAAGGCGATTTTGCCGGTCTTGCGCTTCTACAGAGAAAATTCGGACTTGTAGGAGTTAAATTTGAAAACGGAACTAAATCAGTTGTGATGATTAATGCGCAGACAGATAAACCGGTTGAAGTTGAAAGTATCCCCCTTAAACAAAAAACCGTTTATCTCCGTGCTGACTGCAATTTTACAGAACTTGCCGATGTTGCCAATTTCTTTTACAGTTTGAATGGTAAAACATGGATCCCCATTGGTTCACAGCTTAAGATGGAATATTCAATGCCGCATTTTATGGGCTATCGCTTCGGCCTTTATAATTATGCAACAAAAGATCCCGGAGGATATGTCGATTTCGATTGGTTCAGAATTAAATAGATTTTTTAAAATTAAAAACTAACTCATTAAATTACAATTATTTCTGCGCGAATTTGATATAATGTTAACAAGATAAAGCCACTGATTCATCGATTATCTCCAAATTAAGATATAGTTTCTTTGGCAAGTAAGAATATACAATTAATCCGGATAAGAGACTTATTATAAATCTTTTCTGGTTTCTATGGCGAATGTGTTCTTTCTGGTAAATGTTTTTAAACTCATCTATTATTACAGATCCGATCTATGCTCTTTTCAGTCTTGGGGCAGGCACCATCCCTTTAAAATCAAAATTATATACGGATGAAAAATAATATTATTATTCAGAAATTTTTATTTGGCGCATTATTGTCTTCTTTAATAATGCTGACATCTTGTTCGGTATCCACCCAAAAATCTCCGGAAGAGAAAAATATGATCGCCTGGTACAATAAACCTGCCGATCAGGTGTGGCATGATGGCTTACTCATAGGTAATGGTTATATGGGTGCAAATGTTTTTGGAAGAATACAAAACGAGAGAATCGCTTTAAATGAATCCACATTCTGGTCCGGAAGGCCCCATGATCATAATGATCCTGATGCCTATAAATACTTTGATCAGATCAAGGAACTTGTTTTCGCAGAGAAATTCAAGCAAGCAGAGATACTTGTGGATGAACACTTCTATGGTAAACCTACGGCACTTCAGGCATATACGCCGCTTGGAGATCTTTTACTGGATTTCAAGGTAACTGGAGATTCCATTAAGGATTATTATCGTGAACTAAATATGGAAACCGGCATTGTTAAAATCTGTTACACTGATGGAGATGTAAAGATGACCCGCGAGGTATTTATGTCTTACCCTGACCATGTGATGGTAATGAAAGTGTCAGCAGATAAGCCAGGCTGTGTATCTGTTGAGGCAAAGTTAAAAAGTCCTTTTTTAGAGCAAACAACCACAAACACCAACAGGTTAACAATAAATGGTATATGGAGATATCTTTCCAAGACCGAAAACTGGCTTGTTGCTAAAGTAGAAGGCACAGGTCTCAGATTTCAGACAGATATTGTTGCCCTGCCTGAAAAGGGAACCCTCCTGGCAACTGATTCAAGTTTAATTGTTACTGATGCTAATTCCGTGACATTTATCCTTACCGCAGCAACCAGCTATGTTAATTACACTGATATTAGCGGAGATCCTGGTGCCAGGTGTGAAAAGATACTTGCGGATGTTAGGGGTAAGGATTTCAAAACCCTGAAGAATACGCATGTAAATGATTTCAGCAATCTGATGGGGCGGGTTCACCTGGATATTGGGGATCCCTTAATGAATGAAAGACCAACTGATGAGAGGATTGCAGACCTTAAAAAGGGCTCTCTGGATCCAAATCTTATCGGTAAATTATTTCAGTTTGGCCGTTATATGCTGGTTTCAAGCAGCAGGTCAGGCAGCGAACCTGCAAATCTCCAGGCACGTTGGAATCAGGATTTGCTTGGAAACTGGGGAAGTAAATATACGATCAACATCAACACTGAAATGAACTACTGGCCAGCTGAAGTCACAAACCTTTCAGAGTGCCACATGCCATTGTTTGACTTGATTAAGGATTTAGCTGAAAACGGGGCAAAAACAGCAAAATTATATTATAACGCAGATGGTTGGGTAGCCCATCATAATACCGATCTGTGGCGGGCCACCGCTCCTGTTGATGCAGCCAGATACGGTATGTGGCCGGTAGGAGGAAGTTGGTTATGTCGGCATATATGGGAACATTACCTTTACACCGGAGATATTGAATTTCTAAGAGAATATTATCCAATCATGAAAGGTTCTGCTCAGTTTTTAATGGATATTATGGTTGAGCATCCAAAGTATAAATGGTTGGTAATCCCATTCTCGATGTCTCCTGAACAAGGTTATTTTGTTAGCGAGGGAGCTGAAGAATGCTTTTTATCTCCTTCAACTACAATGGATATCGGGATAATAAGAGATCTTTTCCCACATTGCATTGAAGCAGGAAAGATATTGAACATCGATCAGGTGTTTGGCTCAAAACTTTCAGAGGCTCTCAAAAAGATACCTCCTTACCAGATAGGGAAAGACGGACGTCTTCAGACCTGGATTGAAGACTATATAAGAGGCAATGAATCTCACAACGAGTCGTTAATGTTTGGATTCTATCCAGGAAACTCAATTACCTTAAGGGGAGATCCAGAGTTATCTGCAGCACTCGAAAAATGGCTGGACCCCCGCCCTGCAAGAAATTGGTTTAACAGCACCTGGGATGTGTGTTCCTGGGCAAGGCTTGAAAACGGATTAAGGGCTGATTCAGTTATGAGAGGTATCTTTCGAACTCGTAGTCCCAGGGGAGGAATTGGAAATAATTTACACAATTCTGTCTCTAATCAATCAGATTTGAATTTTGGATTGACTGCAAGTATTGCTGAATGTCTGTTGCAAAGTCATGCAGGAGAAATCTCTTTGCTACCGGCACTGCCTGTAAGCTGGGAAAACGGATCTGTAACCGGATTAAAAGCCAGAGGCGGATTTGAAGTTAATATAGAGTGGAAAGAAAGGAAACTTGTTAAAGCTGAAATTAAGTCTCTGCTTGGGAATCCATGTATAATCAGAGCTAATGGAAAAACGACAAATTACAGCCCCGCCAAAGGTGAAACAATTGTTATAAAAGGCACTTAAGTTATTTAAATTTAACTGAACATGTGTTCAGCGTTCAGGAATTTATAAGCATTTATCTTTATGTCATACATATTGTTTTTTGTTTTCATTCCATTTTTCATTTTATATTATTTATTATGTTTTCAATTAATTATCTTTAATAATTATCTTACTATCTGTTATGCTCTTCCCTTTTCAATTTTAACATTATTGGTACAATGAAAAGAAGAAAATTTCTCAAAAAAAGTGTAATGGTAGCAGGCATGGTAGGCATTCCGGCTTCCTTCCTCCCTCTTACTGCTTGTAATGAATCCTCACAAAAACTGAAATTTGGCTCATCTTCTTCCCGGACAAAAAGAAAAGAGATCCGCTCTTCCGCTTACCTTAAGCGTACACAATCTGACAAGTTCCTTCCAAAAAAGCCAAAATACAGGCATCCCATAATACCACCAATGCCTCTGGAAGAACGTATCAAACGCAATATAGTCCCTTACCGGGGTTTCTGCAGCCTGGTTCCCGGTGGTGATGCTCTTATATCTGGCAACGGAGCAATCAGCATTGAGATTCCGGGAAACCCATATACCGAACAGATCTCTTTGAGCCACGAAAGTCTGTTTGCACCCCGAAAAAAGTCATTGGAGACGTCAAAAATTGCTAATGTATTTCCAAAGGTGCGGCAAATGATACTTGACGGAAAATTCCGTGAAGCAGCTATGTTAGGTTATAATGAATGGCAAAAGAATCCTGTTACTCGGGGAACGGGTGGATTTAGCGGCGGAAGATTTTCATTTCTGCTGGAATACCCAAAAAGCTCTTCAGTAAGTAACTATCTCCGTACAGTTGATTTCGAGAGTACTGAGGTGAAGGTTCACTGGACAGATGAGAAGGGTGACTGGGTTCGCCGGATCTTTACATCGAGACCTGATAATGTTATGGTCCAATTGCTTACTGCCCCTCCTGATCAGCTGGTGAATGTCCGTATCAAGATGTCGGAAGGAAGAGGAACTGGTACCAGGGGAGGACAGGATTTTGCAGGTATACGCAGCCGAAGAGACACACAGACTGTAAGCAGTGCCTCCTCCAATACTGAATATGATTTCAACGAACAACGGCTTATTATAAAGGGCCGCCTTAATCCTTCAGTTGATAACAGAGGTTATGCCAATGTTACCCGTGTGGTCTGCGACGGTGGCTCTGTTAGTATGGAAAATGATACTCTTGTTATCGGAGATGCAAAATCTGTAACATTACTCACCCGTATAGAATATTTCCCTGACTACAGTGAGGATAAAGTGGAAGCTGTCATTCAATCACTGGAAGATCTGAATCCTGACTATCCCACCCTTCTGGAAAGAGCACGTAAGGTCCAGTCAGAAATGCTTAACCGTGTTACAATTGATTTTGATGACAACTCAAAGTACGGACTCTCGTCTGAGGAACTTCTGTCTGATCAAAGATCAAGCGCTGATTTTTCAGGTGCTTTTTTAAAGACATTTTTCGAGATGTGCCGTTACTGGTTCATCCTCCAGAGTGGAAAATATCTGAATGTGTCGGCTTTGACAAATGTTAATATAAACCTGCAGATTGCACCAATAAGTATAGGTAATTACCGTGAAGGAGAAATGGCCTACTTCGATTGGATTGAAAGCCTTGTCCCGGATTACAGGACAAATGCAAAAAACATCTACGGCATGCGTGGTGCCCACTATCCTATAGCGCCATCGAAAGATTCAGGTGTCTTCAATATGTACGATTACGCCGATAACACAGGGGAAATATGGCCGCATCCCTATTGGATAAGTGCCGGGGGATGGGTCCTTCGCCCCTTCTGGGATCATTATCTTGTAACCGGAGACCTTAATTTCCTTCGTAATCGTCTGGTGCCGCTTTACAAAGACCTCGCATTATTTTATGAAGATTTTCTGACACTTACCGATAAAAATGGGAATTACATCTTTGTCCCGTCATTTTCTCCTGAGAACCATCCCGGCAATCTGAATCCGGGATGTATGGCTGCAATCAATGCAGCAATGGATATTTCGGTATGCCGTGAAGTGCTGGCTAATCTGGTGGAGTCTTGTGAACTGCTGGGCATTGAAGCCGACAATGTGACGAAATGGAAAACTATGCTGACTAAATTGCCCCCTTACCTTTTAAATCCGGATGGCACACTGAAGGAATGGGCTTGGTCTGATCTGGAAGATCGTTATAACCATCGGCATATATCTCAATGCTATGGGGCATGGCCCGGCGATGAAATTGATCCTGATCGCACACCTCAACTTGCAAAGGCAGCTGTAATAGCTGTACGGAAACGTGTGCCAGAACGCTTAGCTGCCCATAGTCATTGCCAGAAAACTCTGGTTGCAGCAAGGCTTAAAGACAGGTTTGTTGTGGATTCCCAATTACGTCTTATGGTTGAGCAAGGTTTTGTAGCCACTACTTTTCTCTGTCCTCATGATCCGTATGCTAACATGAGAATAGCAGATGCTCAGGGAGGAATTCCCGCCATAATGATGGAAATGCTTGCCTACTCACGCCCTGGCGTTATTGAAGTGCTTCCTGCCCTCCCTCCTTCCCTTGTCAAAGGATCAATCAATGGGATGCTCCTTCGCACATTTGCAAAACTCGATAAACTTAACTGGAACCTTGACGATCGTACAGTGAATTTAACAGTTACTTCTGTGAAAAAACAAGATATTACTTTAATTGCACGATATGGTATTGAAGATATTTCTGCTCCCTCCGGAATTTTTGAAGCTAAACCTGAGTCTGGAGAAGCCACCTGCAATCTGCATTTACCAGAAGGAAAACCGGTAGATATTCATTTGAAAATAGGACAGCGAAATCCTCTGGACTGGATTAATTGGGTATAATTTTTAAAAAAATCAAATAATAAGAAATAATATGAAACGCAGGATATTTGTTAAAACAGGTGCTGCCGCTGCGGGATTAGTTGGGGCTATGGAGATATCCCCAATATTGGCTTCTTCGGAACAGGAAACGTCAAAACCAAAAGGGCAGTCAACCGACAATCGTCCGGCTGAATATCTTGACCAGGTACAAGAAAATCCATTCCTGCCTGATATTCCAAAAGCAGGTAAATCCTATCCGGTCTCACCTATGCCCCTGGATGAACGTATCAGGCGGAAAATTGTGCCACAAAGGGGTTTTTGCAGTCTAACTCCGGGAAATCTGGTCAGTGAGACTTTAATATCCGGCAATGGTGTGATGAATATTGAATTGATGGGAGATCCTTACTCAGAAGAAATTTTATTCCGTCACGAAAGCCTGCTTATGCCATGGAAAAAACCTATGGAGGCACCTAATGTTGCTGATGTATTTCCACAAATACGCCAAATGGTGATGGAGGGGAAAAATAATGAAGCAATAGACCTTGCACTTAAGCAGATGAATGAAAGCCCAATTAAACAGGACACCGAACCACATCTCACTATACCGGCTTTCCTGATGAAATTGGATTTTCCCAAAAAGAACCCTGTCAGTAACTATCTGCGCACAGTTAATTTCGAAAACAGTGAGATAAAAATAATCTGGACCGACGAAGAAGGAGAATGGACTCGCCAGACTTTTGCCTCCCGACCTGATAATGTCATTGTTCAATTGATCACTGCTCCTGCTGGTAAAACTTTAAATGTTCGCATTTCCCTGGAAAGATCTGCCGGATGGAGCATGGTTTCCGGAATGGACTGGGGTGCCCGACGCGGTATAGGTACTACGGATCCAGACATGAAGGCTTTTGTACAGTTGACAGCTGACCAGAAAAAATTCGCTCCAAAAGGCGTTGAGGCATGCGAGGTCCGGCAAGACTCCAGTAAACAGAATCTGATTTACAAATGCCGCCTGGATCCCTCTGTCGATAATAGTGGTTACGCTGGAATAACCCGTGTTATTAACAATGGCGGCTCATCCAGAATGGAAGGAAACACAATTGTTATTAGTAATGCATCATCGGTAATGCTGCTTACACGCATTGAATATTTCACGGATTTCAATGAATTTAATGCAGCAGCTCTTATAAGGGCTCTTGAAGAAATCAAACCCGATTATGCTGCCTTGCTTGATTCCAATCAAAAAGTCCAGTCGGAAATCCTTAACAGGGTCACTGTTGATTTCGGAGGAGCGGAGCAATATGGTTTGTCTACTGAGGAACTTTTATCCGATCAGCGTTCAAGACCGGATTATTCACCTGCTCTGCTTCAGAAGATCTTCGAAATGGGCCGGTATTGGTTCATAACCAATAATGGTAACTATCCCGGTATTGCAGCGGGGATTAACTCTACAATAAACCTGTTGACAGCAGGCGCTGTTCAGGGCAATATGTGGGAAAGCATGGAGGCTTATTTCAGGTGGATGGAGGAAATCATTCCGGATTGCAGAAATAATGCAAAAAATATTTTTGGTTTCAGAGGCACTTCCTATCCCCTCTTCCCTGATAAAGGATTAGGCGTAAGTTTCTACTATACCTCAAGTTCTGAAATCGGTATATGGCCGTACTGGATTTCTGCCGGAGGCTGGTTATTAAGACAGTTCTGGGAATATTATCTTGTAACCGGAGATGTGGAATTTCTTCGTAACCGCATGGTACCTGCCTATAAAGAGCTGGCTCTGTTCTATGAGGATTTCCTGACTGTCACAGACAAAGACGGAAATTATGTTTTTGTTCCGTCAATCTCGCCAGAAAGCTTGCCCCGAACAACCGATCCTTCAGGACCTGTTTTGATAAATTCCACAATGGATATTATGGTATGCCGGGAAGTACTGACAAATTTAATCATTGCTTGTGAGACTTTGGATATTGAAGCCGACAGTGTTACAAAATGGAAGACAATGCTTGATAAGATGCCTCCATATCTTATGGAACAGGATGGCACACTGAAGGAATGGGCATGGCCAACACTGGAAGAGCGCTATAGTCACAGACATGTATCTCATCTCTATGGAGTCTGGCCGGGAAATGAAATTGATCCCGATGGCACTCCTGAACTGGCACGCTCCGCACTTATTGCCAACAGACGCCGCACTTTCGATACAATGTCAACTGCAGTTGCCGGGGAAACACTGGCTGCCTATGCCCGCTGTCACAGGGCTTTGGTAGGAGCACGGCTTAAAGACAACATCATTACAGACACTCAACTGAGGCAGTTGATTGAACAGGGCTACGTAAGCACTACCCTGCGCTGTTCGCGTGAAACTTATGGAATACCTTTACCCGATGCACAGACCGGAATCCCCGCGATCATTATGGAAATGACTGCTTTCTCGCGACCGGGAGTGATAGAGGTGCTCCCTGCACTTCCTTCCTCCCTGGAAAGAGGATCTATTAAAGGAATGATGGCCAGGGCTTTCACCAAAATCAACGAACTTTCCTGGGATTTGCAAAACAGAACTGTTGACATAACTGTTACGTCTTTAAAAAATCAGGATATTACTTTGATTGCCCGTTATGGAATAGATGATATTTCTGCTCCTGCGGGAATTATAAAAAATTTCAGAAAAGGCAATGCGGATTGTGTTATCAGCTTATCTGAAAATGAGCCGGTTAACATTCATCTGGAACTTGGAGATTACAAACCCCTGGATTGGATTGATCAGGTTAGTTAACAAACAATTAAATATTCTTGGAAAAATATTATGCCATAAAGCACTATAAACTTAGAATCTACTTCCTTTAATTAATTCCATTTGAAAGCTATTATACTGAGGTAAAATATTGTAATATAAATTTTAAACCCGATTAATATGAAAAGATCATTTTTATATTGTCTTATTCTCTTATTAACGACCGGTGTTTCTGCCCAGAATGAGCAATATCTTAAACTCTGGTACACCCAACCTGCCAAACAATGGGTTGAAGCTCTGCCGGTAGGAAACGGACGGCTTGGCGCTATGGTTTATGGGGATCCCTCAAAAGAACTCATCCAACTTAATGAGAATACGGTATGGGCCGGTTCGCCTTACCGGAATGATAATCCTGATGCCAGAGAGGCTCTTCCAGAAGTAAGAAGACTGATTTTTGAAGGTAAATACAAGGAAGCTCACGATATTGTTAACGAAAAATTCATTAGTAAAATATCCCATGGAATGCCTTACCAAACAATGGGTAATCTAAGGCTTACCTTCCCGGGACATGAGAATTTTCAAGATTATTACCGGGAACTTGATTTAACAAATGCAGTTGTCTCAAGTCGTTACAATCTTAATGGAGTTAAATACGAAACTAAAGTCTTTTCCTCTTTCCCTGATCAGGTTTTGATAATCCGTATATCAGCCAACAAACCAGGTTCCTTAAGTTTTTCTGCATCTCTCGACAGGCCTTCAAAGATAGATATTACAACTAATCGCAAGGACGAACTGATAATGTCAGGTAAAACAAACGATTTTGAAAATGTCAGGGGGGAACTTCTTCAGTTCAATACAAAGGTAAAGATTCTTACTTCAGGTGGTTCGGTATCAGCTTCCGACACAACACTTATTGTATCAAAAGCTGATATTGCGACTATATATGTTTCGATGGCAACAAATTTTGTTAACTATAACGATATAAGTGCAAATGCCGTCGAAAGGGTAAATAATTATCTTCAGACAGCCCTGAAAAAAGACTATGCCCTGATTCTAAAAGATCACATTGCTGACTATCAGAAGTATTTTAACAGGGTATCACTTGATCTGGATATTACAGATGCTGTCAAAAACCCTACGGATATTCGTCTTGAACAATTTGCTAAAGGAAATGATCCTCAGCTAGTAGCTCTTTATTTTCAGTTCGGACGCTATCTTCTGATATCATCATCGCGGCCGGGAGGCCAGCCTGCTAATCTACAGGGTATATGGTGCGACCAGCTTACTCCTTCGTGGGACAGCAAGTATACGATAAACATAAACACTGAAATGAATTACTGGCCTTCAGAGATCACCAATCTCACCGAAATGAATGAGCCACTGATTCAAATGGTCAAAGATCTTTCACTTTCAGGCAGGCAGACAGCGAAATATATGTATGGTGCACAGGGATGGGTAGCGCATCATAATACTGATATCTGGCGCTTTACTGGTCCCATTGATGGGGCCAGTTGGGGTCAGTGGCCATTGGGTGGAGCATGGTTGTCACAGCATCTTTTCGATAAATATGACTATACAGGCAACAAGGATTTTTTAAGATCAATCTTTCCTATTGTAAAGGAAGCATCATTATTTTTTCTTGATTTCCTTATTGAAGAACCTGAAAATAAGTGGCTTGTTGTATCTCCGTCACTTTCTCCCGAAAATGCACCGTCTGTACATCCCCGTGAGGCCATAGCAGCAGGAACAACAATGGATAATCAGATTGTATTCGACCTTTTTACAAGAACAATTCAGGCAGCACAGATTCTTGAAACGGATCAGGACCTGGCCGCTAAACTGAAATCAACGGTCTTACGTTTGCCGCCTATGCAGATTGGGAAATGGGGACAACTGCAGGAATGGATGAGCGACTGGGATAATCCAAAGGATAACCATCGACATGTTTCACATTTATACGGCCTCTACCCCTCTAATCAGATATCTCCATACAGAACACCGGAACTGTTTTCAGCAGCAAAAACATCACTTGTTGCCAGAGGCGATGAATCAACCGGCTGGTCAATGGGCTGGAAAGTTAATCTTTGGGCCCGGCTGCTTGATGGAAATCATGCCTATAAACTGATCACTGACCAGCTTACACCTTCTATCCAGCCCAACCAGAGACAGAGAGGCGGTACCTACCCAAATCTCTTCGATGCCCATCCTCCATTCCAGATTGACGGTAATTTTGGCTGTACCGCGGGCATAGCTGAAATGCTGCTCCAAAGCCATGACGGTGCAATCCATTTATTACCTGCTATTCCCGATACCTGGAAAAATGGAAGTGTCAAAGGGCTCAAGGCAAGAGGAGGCTTTGAAGTTGACATAGAATGGAAAGATGCAAAATTTACTTCCGCAATAATAAAATCATCATTGGGTGGTAATTGCAGATTACGGTCTTACGTACCTCTTAAAGGTAAAGGACTGAAAAAAGTCAAAGGCCAGAATCCTAATCCCTTCTATGCAATCCCCGAGACTAAAACTCCGATTATAAATTCTGAGACAACAGCTCCGCAGTTAAAGGAAATATTTGAATATGATATAAAAATCCAGAAGGGAGGAGTCATTAAAGTAACAGGTATTTAAAACCTCTTTAATGACTCCAAGCTTCTCTATTTCTGTACTATTTTATTGCCTTTGGTTATTCCTGATTCATTAAAAGAATCAACGCTGTAGTAGTATGTTACACCTTTATTTAAGCCTGTAAGCATAACTGAATTTGCGTTATAAACCATTACTGATGTATAAAGCTTATCCTGACGAGTGCCGTAATTCACTACATAGCCTGTTGCAGCAGGGTCATCAGGCCATTCTACTTTTGCTTTTCTTGTGTCAGTTTCATTGCGAGATACTGTGAAATCATTAACAGCTGCAGGTGCCGATCCTTCTCTAAGACCAAAAATCCTGAGGTCGTAAAGCGAGAATTTACCGTCTGGTACCCTGACGTTCTCAATCTTAATATATTTTGTTTTTACAGGCTTTTCCAATTCAATATAATCATGACATGCATCTATTATGTTATTGCTCTTATCACAAAGAACGTCCCATGACTGCCCATCATTTGAAGCAAGAATACGATACTGGTAATAAATATCTTTGCTGTCAGGCTTAAGAGCAGATTCATTGTCGGCAAAATTTATTTGTATTGCATTTACAGTTGAGTTATCATCAAGTTCAACACTCAGCCATTCACCTGCATCCCCGGTTTTAGCCGACCACCATGTTCTGATATCCTCGTCAAAAGCATTTTTTGCCGGTAAGTTGTCGAGTGCCGATGATGCATCAGCTTTCTTATTAAATGATAATAACATCCAGCCTTTGAACAAGTCTTCTTTCTCAAAGTCAATTTTACGGTCCGGTATTATTGTCGGATAATCTCCGAAAGCAGTAAAAGTGCGTATTACGCCATCCTTATCAAAAGCTGCAGGAAATAATCCAAGCCGGCGTTCGAACATATGCCGTATGGAGATTGACATTGAGGAAATATGCCAGTAATTATCATAATTATCCTGGAATGTAGAACTATGTCCTGCTCCACCTATAAATCCTCCGGGTTTATACGAAAAAGGACTATAGGTTTCATAGGTAAACGGACCGAGAGGAGAATCGGACGTATAAATCCCGTCAGCATATGTTTTAAATTCTGTCCCGGGAGCTGAATACTGAAGATAATAACGGTTATTATATTTTGTCATCCAGGGTCCTTCATTCCATCCAGATCTTGTCATCTCATTAAATTCGCCCGGTACCTCCCATCCGTAATCGTCGGGATTATGCCTTATGAGTATTTCAGGCTCTGTAATTGCCTGCATTTTTGAATTCAGACGCACCCCGTATATAGGATCCACATTTGAGCATCCCCAGTATAGATATCTCTGCCCGTCATCATCAACGAAAAAATGCGGATCCCATACAGCAAACGGCAATGTGTCAGGGTAGGCCTTCCAGTCATCCACCAGTGGATCAGTAGTAAAATAGAATGGTTTTCTTGTCCCTGCTGATGCAATATAAAATACCGTATCATTTATAACTATAGCATCCATAGCATAATCCTCAATGGGTAAAGATTCTATCTGAAGATACTTCCAAGTGAGCATGTCGTCAGAAATCCAGTATCCGCCACTATGAGAAACAAAAAGTATATACTTGTCTTTATACCTTATCATAGCCGGATCAGCAGCTTCACGATAGGAAATACCCTGGGTGTACTGAAACCTGTAATTAAGGTTCAAGGGATTGCAATAAGTCTTTCCTTTTTCAGTAAGCTCCTTTGAACATGAGACAAGGATTAAGACCAGAATTAATAGTACAATTGTCTTTTTCATTATAATATAATTTTGATTTTAATGAGATAATGCCTGTCCCGCTCAAGCGGGGAAACCCACATGATTGAAAATTATATAAATATGTGTTTGTGCATTTGATACATGTAGGTTTTATATTAACATTTTTATTATAATTCGATAAAATTTTCTACTGCATAAAAATAATTTAATTTCCCTGCATTATCTGTATAAAAGGTCCTTTAAAGTGTTCAGAGAAAAGAAAAAATTATACTGGAAAGTAGAAAAATTTATCTGACCCATTCCTTTAATTCTATCAAATTAAGTCGTTTTATTAATTCATTCATATCCGCTCTTGCCGTTTCGAAAGAGTCATATTTGTTCACCGTGATTTTCAGTGATCCTGTTTCATCCAGGAAAACAAGTCTTATATCACTGTCTTTCAATGTTAACGGAACATTAGCTCTACTGTAAGTAGTGTGACTGCGTTTTGATTTATAAATACTGAATCGTTTAAAATGGCTAACAGGATACCATTTACCCGTTTTAATAATACCAAAAAGCGCTGAATAATTTTTTATTCTTTCTGATCTCAGGTCAATCTTTGTTCCATCATAAGTAAAGGCCATGAAAATGCCGGGCAAAATAAGCAGTAATCCTGTCCAGTTATAGAAATAGATCACTACAGCACCTGCTATCATAAGAAAATAACCGGCTGCCGTTCCGGTCAATCCCAGGAGTTTTTCGATCTTATTATCTATTATGTGCGACGCCATTGACATATTTAACCCTTTAATTCACCTGGAAAGACGACTTAATCAGATCTTTTTCATCACTGCTGGAACCCATATAAACCTGATATTCCATCTTTTCCAGCTGCCAAGTCCCGGTCTCAGTATCATAATACCTGATCTTATCATAAGGACAGGTTATTGCAATCCTCTTGCTTTCCCCCGGTTCCAGGGATACTCTCTCAAATCCTTTAAGTAATTTATGTTCTCTTTCAATTGCTGAATTATCAAATCCGATATAGAGTTGTACAACCTGTTCTCCCCGTCTGCTACCTGAATTTTTAACATTTACCGAAGCAATTATATTATCGCCTTCAGTTACAACATCAATACTATCGTGAGTAAATTGAGTATAGGACAGGCCGAACCCAAATGGGAAAGCTGCTTCCTTTCCTTTGTGATCCATTCTTATATATCCATGGTACCTGTCATATACTACTTCAGTTGCCAGTCTGTCAAAATATGGATAATCACTTTCATCTTTTGCTACAGTGAAAGGCAGTTTCCCTCCCGGATTGACATCACCAAAAAGGATTCGTGCAATTGCCGTTCCTCCTTCCATACCAGGATAAAACGCATGTATTATTCCATTGATCTTGTCTTTCCATTCTTCTACAATTATTGCGCTTCCACCTATCAGGACTGCAACGGAATTAGGATTTAAAGGACCTGCT
>DAONXX010000040.1:0-18561 GCA_035414025.1 Bacteroidales bacterium
ACATATTTAATATCAAGGTTTTCGCATGCATAGCTTAACTGGCTTTTCGAAAAACCGTATTTCATACTTAACGAGTTTTTGCGGACATCGCACAAAACCTTAATATCGTAAATCAATAATTTATTCAAGTATTCTTCTAACGAAACACCTTCGTATCCGATTGTATAAAGTTTTGTTTCTGTATTAACGGGAACTGTTTTAGAAACTCTTGCAAACTCATCTTTTGTTAAAAAATCTTTAGCAATTATACTTTTAGTAGCAAAAAACGGGTAGTTTGTATAAGTAAATTGAATAAGCTCCAGCGATGTTTTATTACCATGTAAGTTTACAAGATTTTTCAACGCTTGTAAATCTTTTTGCTTTAATTGTGCCACATAATCTATATCGTCCGTTTTTACCCATGCTTTGTTATCATCGAAAACCATGTTGTATTTTATCATTGTTTTCAAATCAGCATTTGCCTGAAACGAATAGCAACCATATTTATATGGTACAAAATGAAACGATTTGTCTGCTTGCAAACGGTTGTATAAAAATAATAACTTTTGCAACCTCAATTTTTCAAGCTTATTATCGAATACCTGCAATAGGCTTAATAATATTTTTCGTCTGTAATACATGCTACAAAAGTACAATTTTTAAAGGCGATTCATTTTTTTCACACCTAAAATATTAACTATAAACCATAAAACTCACTGCCTGCCGTATTCAACTTTTGGCTCCGCAGCCATGCTTCGACAATCCTCCGAACTGGCAAAATACATCACATCTTATGTAGAGAGGTGAAAGCAATATATTATCTGTTTATAAGGATCGTCTAAAACAACGGCACCGGGATCAAAATCTTAGGCATCACCTTTTTCATTTAGCAGGACTTGTTTTAAAGCTTCGACAAAAGGAAGGCAGTGGTTAAAAAACATCTTGTAAGCGCTGCATAGATAATTCAGGCCTGGTTCACCGTCAGGGGTCATTATAAAACGATTCTTCGGACATTCGCCATTGCACATATCCAAAACATTACACTCCCGGCAGTATCTGGGAAGAGTAAGTGATTTAGCCCTTCCGAATGCCTGCTGCCTTTCATCATCAAGAAACCCTGCAATTGAACCTTCTTTTATATTCCCTATAAAATGCTCTTTATCAACATAATGATCACATGAATAGAAATCCCCGTTATGTTCAATAACCGGAACTCCCCCGCAATTGACCTTAAAAATACAGAGAGTGTGCTCACTGCCAAAAGCTTTCCGTGTAGCTTCCTCAAATATCTGAATAGTGATCCTTCCTATGTCGTTCTCTATCCATTTGTCAAAAACAGCGCACAAAAATCTTCCAAATTCATCAGATGAAACTGATCTGGCAGTAACACATCCGGGAGAATCAGGATCTTTTTCAACAAGCGGAAGAAATGTAATGTATTTCGCACCAAGATCTTTTATAAAATCATAAACAACATGCGGTTGTTTTACATTCCGGGAATTAACTACACAGAGTATCTCTGCAGGAATCCGGTATTTCCTGAGGAGTCCGTATCCGTGCAACACCTTGTTCAATGAAGGTTTCCCTTTACCGAACATCCTGTTAATATTGTGAAGCGAACCGGGCCCGTCTATACTGATCCCGACAATGAATTTCTCCTCGGCAAGAAAGCTGCACCAGGTTTCATCAAGAAGTGTTCCGTTTGTCTGAATGCCGTTGATCGCCCTTTTGTCGGAAGGCATAAATCTGTGCTGCAGTTCCACGGCCTTCCTGAAAAAATCAAGACCGGCGAGAGTCGGCTCTCCCCCATGCCATGAAAACATAACATAGTCCTCTTCAGTGGCATCAATTATCTGCCTGGTGTATAACTCAAGGGTCTGATCGTCCATCAGGAAATTAAAATCAGGATAAAGCGATTTCTTCTCCAGATAATAACAATAACTGCAATTCATATTGCACCTTGCCCCTGCAGGCTTGACAAAAATCTGGAATTCACGTTTACTCTCTTTCATTATTTCAACCTGAAATCAGGAAGCATTTTCCCATTGCAAAATTTTGTGCTGTGTCTTTTCCGGATCTGCATATTTTATCCTCCATTCTGCAGGATAATAATTATTTATCCTTGATCCTATATTATTGGCAAATCCCAGATTTATTCCCTTATATCTGAACAGATTCCAGCCCACGGGACATCCTGAAATATTAAGATCTTTACGGCCAAGATAATCAAGAGCCTGTTGTTTATCAAGATCCGTTTCCGGAAATAACCCTTTTCTGCAGAAATAAGACATGGCTATTTCATGGGACGGGATAAAAGCGCTCCCTTTCCTTGTACCTATCCTGGTACCCCATCTGATTATATTGATTATGCCGGCCAGCCTTTTATAATCTCCGGGCATTGCAGGACATGCAATGAGATCATCACCTGCCTTTACAATTATTTCAGGATTAAAAAGGCTCCATTTTTCAGCAAGATCCCTTTCTTCCCTCGTCAGATTACCTGTATTCAGCATCTTTGATGACCGGTAATCCGAATCTTCTCCTTCAGTCTTGCGCAGAACAGAAATAAAAAGACCCTCCCCTTGTATTTTTCCCGGATGAAATCCATAACCGTAAATCGATCCATGACGGATCTCAGTAATACCAGGGAACTCTGAAATATCAAGCTTTAAACTTATAAGCTCCTTCTGATCGGACAGCCACTTAATGTTAGCTTCATTCTCTTCAGGATTGAATGTACAGGTACTGTAAATAAGAATACCGTTTTTCTTAAGTGCCGGCCAGACATCCATAAGTATCCTTTTCTGCCTGTCGGAACAAAACTGAGTGTGCCTTTCCGACCATTCCGCCACAGCTTTTGCATCGCGGAACATGCCTTCTCCCGAACAGGGAGCATCAATAAGTATAACATCGAAAAAGCCGGGTATCTTACCAAAAGCCGCCGGATCGCTTTGAGTAACAATTGAATTTGATGATCCCCATTTTACAAGGTTTTCCTTCAGGACTGCCGCACGTGCCCTGATTACCTCATTGGCAACCAGCAAACCGCTATCGGATAAAAGAGAAGCCAGATGAGTGCTTTTACCTCCAGGAGCGCCACAGAGATCGAGTATGCGGAGTTTAGACAGCGAAAGGTTTAACTGTCTGAATATCTGTTCAAGAAACATCCCTGAAGCTTCCTGTGGATAATACGCACCTGCATGAAAAAGAGGATCAAATATATAGGAAGGCCTTTCATTAAGGTAATATCCATCTGTACACCATGCTACAGGCCGGCCGGCCGCAGGCCTAAGGTTCCACTTCCTGCGGTTAAGACGTATGCTGACAGGAGAAACTTCCTTCAGAGCCTCCAGAAGATTATCGCTGTCGATATAATCCTGCTTCTTCAGCCTTTTTATAAAAGCTTCAGGAAAAGACATAATTGTCAGTTAATTATGAAACAAAATAAAACCACAGCACCGGTTGTAAAGAGCCAGATATGCTTCCTCTCTCAGTTGTCATTTTTCCGGGAATATCTTCGCCAGAGATAAAAAACAGGTATTCCGGCCAGTACAATAATAAGGCCCGCAAATGTATATCTGGGTTTATAGATCAGCAGAATTATCATTATGAAAACCGTAGTCAATATATACAGAGCGGGTACAAGAGGATAGCCAAAAGCCTTGTAGGGCCTTGGTATATCCGGGCGTTTTACCCTCAGAATGAAAATGGATAAGATAGTAAGCATGAAGAAAATAAGGACCGCAAAGATCACAAAATCTAGCAGGTCGTTATATGTTCCTGATAAACAAAGCAATACAGACCATATTCCCTGGACGACAAGTGCAAATCCGGGTACCCCGAAACGATTCAGTTCTCCGGCTTTCCTGAAAAAAAGTTTATCCCTGGCCATGGCATAATACACTCTCGGACCCGCAAGAATAAGAGCCTGATTGCATCCGAAGGTGCTAACAATGATAAACAACGCCATTATAAGCGATGCATAATCTCCAAGAATTACATACATGGCTGAAGTAGCCACTCTGTCGTCGGTAGCGAACTGTATCCCGCGTGAGATCACATCAGTCCCTTCAGGTGATCCTGTTAGTGGCAGCACCTTTATGTAAATGTAATTGGTCAGCAGATAAATAAATGTAACTATGAGTGTCCCGAAAAGCAGGCTGAGCGGGATATTCCTTCTGGGATTAATCACCTCTTCCGATATATAAGTTACATTATACCAGGCATCTGAAGCAAAAAGTGATCCTACAAGCGCAGTTCCGACAGCAGCTATGATACCAAATCCTTTTAACGGAATAGCCTGTCCGTCGGATCCAATTTTACTTGCATCCCACAGGGCCTCTTTGTTAATCTCATTAATACCAAGGCTTTTTGATGCAATGATACCGATCAGGACAAAGCCCAGCAAGGCAATTACCTTAGTTGATGTGAAGAAATTCTGAACAGTCTTACCTGTAACGATCCCCCTCGTATTAAGCCAGGTAAGGAATATTATCATTATGATTGCAACAACCATAGTACTGTTGATTCCTATAGGCCCAAGTTGCAGAAGGATATTCTTTTCGGATATCCAGGGAATTATTACGCCGCTGTATTTTGCAAAGGCTACTGCCACAGCAGCTATTGATCCGCACTGTACTACAAGGAAAGTCGTCCAGCCAAACAGAAATCCTATCAGAGGGTTGTAGGATTTCTTCAGGTAAACATACTGCCCTCCTGCCTGGGGCATCATAGCCGCCAGTTCCCCATAACTCACTGCTCCTATTACCGTAATAATTCCCGTTATCAGCCAGACCACCATAAACCAGCCGGGAGAACCGACTGTTCTTGCAATATCGGCGCTGACAATGAAAATACCGGATCCGATCATTGATCCGGCAACAAGTGATATGCCATCAAAAAGATTTACACGCTTCTTAAGAAGGTTATCCTGCTGATGCATTTTATCAGGTAAGAAAGAAAATTGATCCTTCTACACTTTCGGCAACACCCACGGTTCTCTGTACTGCGGTACCAGGTAATTATTTGCCTCTTCGTCATTTACGAACCTGGTTCCATCCCAGATCAGTTTCTTTCCTGTCCGGTATGCTATATTACCGACAGCAGAGAACTTGGCAATATGTGATGCTATTTCAGGATTTGCCTTTGTATTGAAATTTCTTTTCCTGATACAATCAAGATGATCTTTTACATGATTCTTAAGCCCTAAATTCTGCCCATTCACCCATGGGACTGCCTCCATCCTTGTAACACCATTCACTACTTCAGGTATGACCTCCCATCCGCTGCGATCAACAACAAGTGTCCCGTTCTCACCTACAAAACCCAATACGGCATTTCTGCCATAGCCCCCGTCATTGATCCCGATGGCATGATCCCACATGACATTGAAGCCGTCAAATTCATAAATTACCTGTAAACAGTCGGGCGTTTCACACGCATCATCAGGATATCCGTATTTACCACCCATAGCCATCACTGATTTGGGAGCTGTTACATTCATTCCAAACAATGCAAAATCAAGGAGATGCACTCCCCAGTCTGTCATAAGCCCTCCGGCATAATCCCAGAACCATCTGAAAGTAAAATGGAATCTGTTCCTGTTAAAGGGTCGTGAAGGAGCCGGACCCAGCCACATATCGTAATCTACTCCTGCCGGTGCTGATTCATCAGGAACAACAGGAATTGAAGTATTCCAGCCCTGATAGGAATAAACCCTTACAAGCCTTATCTTTCCAAGCTTTCCGGAGCGGATGAAATCAACAGCGTCAAGCCAGTGTGGATCGCTCCTTTGCCACTGACCAACCTGAACAACACTTTTATATTTCTTTGCCGCCCTTACCATGATATTGCATTCCTCAATTGTCCTTCCAATAGGCTTTTCACAATATACATCCTTTCCTGCTTCACATGCGGCAACCATCTGGAGACAGTGCCAATGATCAGGAGTGCCTACTATAACCAGATTTATGTCTTTATTATCTATTATGCGGCGCCAGTCCTTGTATAGATTTGCAGGTTTATTACCCCTTATTTTCTCAACATCAGCAGCCCTTTTGTTCAAAACACTTTCATCAATATCGCATAAGGCAAGACATTCTACTTCAGGATGCTCAAGAAATGATCTCAGATTACTGAAACCCATTCCGTTACATCCGATAAGTCCAATATTAATTCTGTCAGACGGAGCACATCCGCTCATGGTTGCCGAAAATGCCGGGGCCAAACCTAATCCTGCAGTTGTGATTGCAGCTTTTTTTATGAAAGTACGTCGTGTTGTCATAGCAAAAATGGGATTTATTTTAAAGGTATAGTCAATTCAGTTTTTTCAACACCGGGAGAACTGATGATAATATTGTTCCCAGTTATTCTTATAATCCTGTAATTACTTTTCTCATTGCCAAAGGAACCGGTCAGCACCTGAGTCAGCTTATTTCCATTGGGGAAAATATACTCATTGATGGCATTGACATGCTGATGGCCTGCAAAAATAAACTTCGCAGATGAGTTTTTCTCAAGCAGGGTAAGCAGATTAGAATATTTCGACTTTGATGAATAGGTTGATATCGGTTCGGACAATATGCTGCTGCTTACTTTCTTGCCATAGGGAAGCGGCATATGGGTAAAGATTATTTCAATATCAGATTGAGATGCTTTCAATTCATTATCGAGCCATTGTAATTGATAAGGATCAACTATAAACTCCTGTACGCCATCGTGGAAATCCGAAGTGGCAATAAATGCGTTGTCAAGAAAGATAAGCCTCAGCGTCAGGTCATCAACCTGGAAAATCCTGCTGTAATATGTTCCATTCTTAAAACAGGCGACATTCCTCATCCAGGTGGCCCTTGCCTCCGCAGAACGGATCTGATCGCTTGTATATGAAGATGATTTGGGAACCCTGTAACTTGCTATATCATGATTCCCAAGTGTGAGATAAACCGGTATCTCAGATATTTCTATAAGGTCGGCAAATTGCTCTACCTGAGTGCCAAGCATTTTCCCCTGAACAGTTTCAGCATCGTAAAAATCAATCATGTCTCCTGTAACAACCAGTATATCTGCATTGTATCTTCGCGGAGAAGATTTAAGGAAATCAGCAAATGTTGAAGTGTTGTTTGAAAGATGCTGTCTCTGGCTTACGAAATATGCATTATAACCAGTTAAGTTACAGGCATGAATATCAGTAACGTGAATTATTGTCAGAGTATCCGGCGGAAGCGAAGTTCTGGCATTTGCCAGGTGAAGCGGCAAAATAAGAATTGCAATAAGCATCAGCCCCTTCAGAAAATTCCTTATCCGGACCTCAGGGGTAATTTTTCCCATATTATGTTCTTATTTTTGTAAGTTCTTTCTTGTCATTCTTAAACCCGGGAATGAGTTTGCCTTTTGGATTAGCAATTGGCAACCTCGTCATTCTTCATAAATCTTCTGCAGTAAGTTATAACAGTACTGCAGAAGCATTGTGCGGTGTTCCGGAACCAGGGGTTATTGTTAATTATTTAACAGAGAACCTGTAAATTGTCTGAGACGTAAAAGTTTCACCGGCTTTAAGGGTAGTCGATGGAAAATCCGGCTGATTTGGGCTGTCGGGATAATGACCGGTCTCAAGGCACAGGCCTGATCTGTAGATAAAGCTTTTACCGCCATGTCCTATCTGTGTTCCGTCAAGGAAATTTCCGGTATAGAACTGAACGCCGGGCTGATCGCTTATAACCTCCATAAAGCGCCCTGATACAGGGTCATAAACAGTTGCATCGACCTCTCTGGGTGAATTGAGAACAAAAGTATGATCGTAGCCTTTACCAAGGATAAGCTGCTCATATTGTTCATTGATTCTCTCTCCTACCGTATGAGGAGTGGTGAAATCGAATGGTGTTCCTGCAACCGGCCTTAGTTCTCCTGTGGGGATCAGCGTGGAATCAACAGGCACAAATCTGTCGGCATTGATAACAACCTGATGATCAAGAATATCCCCATTGCCGGCACCATGAAGGTTGAAATATGCATGATTGGTTATGTTGAGCACAGTATTCTTATCGCTTGTGCATTTGTAGTCAATTACTATTTCATTATTGTCATTCCATGTATAAATTGTCTCAACATTCATATTTCCGGGATATCCTGCTTCCATATCCGGACTCTTATAAGTGAACTTCACTGTCGGGAATTCACTTCCGGCAGGTATTTCGGCATCCCATACAACGCTGTGCCAGCCTTCCGGTCCGCCATGTAATGAGTTAGGGCCGTCGTTAATCGGCAGAGAGTATTCAACCCCGTCAAGCGTGAATTTCCCTTTTGCAACCCTGTTGGCATACCTTCCAACAACAGATCCGAAATAAGGATCTCCCTGTACCATACCTTCAAAAGTTTCATATCCGAAGGTCACATTTTCTTTTTTACCCGACCTGTCAGGAACCTCCAGCCATGTTACTTTAGCTCCGAAATTGGTCAGTTTTAAAACGTTTCCAGATTTATTTGTAAGGGTGAAAATATATACTTCCTTCCCCTTAAACACTCCGAAATTTTCTTTTTTTACCATTTCTTTATTTTTTGATGATTGATTGCAGGAACTCACTAAAACACTTGCTGTGAGCATAGTTAGCAAATAGAATAAAATTTTTCTCATTGTAATTCAAGTTTAATTTCTGCTAATTTAGTAAACTTTATTGATTGAGTTCAACCTCAGCTTCAATTTCCATCAGGAGATCATCCCGGCAGATATCCGCCTCTATATAAAGTGCCGGAATCCCGGGGAAATGTTCATTGCAAATCTGCCTGACAACTTTAAGATCTTTCATCGATTTTATATATACGCGTATCAGGGAAAAGCTCACGTGAGAAAATGATTCATTATGAAAAAGCTTATTCACATGCTCAATCTTTGTCAGCTTATGTATGTTTCTGATTGTTGTAAGCGTCTGCTGCTCTATATTGTCCCTGCCAACTGTTTCCTGTCCGATTATAGATGCTGTACCTGAAATATGCATATGAACAGCATTGCTTGTCCTTGTTATCAAAGCCCTTTCAAATTTCGGGGGATGTTTCACGGATCCTTTTGTGATCAATGATTCCCTCAGGACATCCTGACCATATTCATATGCATTGATCTGATCAGGGTTATTGACCGGAACAATAGCTGAAGGATCCTTCAGATCAAGTGCACGGAAGTCGAGAATCACATTTCCTGATTTCATTCCAACTCCTGTGGCTGCAGGATAATTCCCGCTTTCTCTGAAACGTGAATAAAAATCTTTCCTGACCTCATTGAAAACCTGGTAATTCTGCGATCCTCCTTCAATTGAAAGTATATTGCCAATATAGTTCCATTGCCTGACAATATTATTCAATGACATGTTTTCAGCCGCAAGAAGATCGACCATCATGTTGAAAGCATCTGTTGCAGCCATGAAAGTATCATTGGAAAATTTATAGCTGCTGATACCAGCCGACCATATCTCTTTGGACTTATCCGATTCCATAACAACATAAGGGATCTCTCTGAATCTCCTGCTGATACATTTCACTGATCTGCCGCTTATTGCGCTTACTTCAACAGCAATTTTCCAGGGTTTCTCCGGAGGGTGAATCGTCAGGTTAAAAGCCGGGCAGCAGTCTCTGAAATTTTCAGAGACCGATCTCATTATCTTCTCCCTGAAATCGAGAAGAGTCATAAAATCCGGCAGATCGGCAAATACATTTATTTTAACAACAGTATGTTCCGATGAGACGGAGCCAAGAATCCCGTCAAGACATTGTTCCCACTCCTCTGTTATGCTCCCCTCTTTTGACGGATTAATGGCAAAATAAAGCTTACGCATCCAGTTTAGATCTTTTGCGGTAAAAAATATTTATATCAGAAAGCTAGCTGCAGGACTGCTTTTTAACTTTCCCGTTAATTCACAATACAAAAAAACCTGGCCTTCCCTGGCGGATAAATCCGTCCTCACTCATTTTAATTCAAGTACTACAACAGATTTCGACGGTATCGTAACAGTTAGAACATTATCCCTGAACCTGAATCTGTTGAAAGCAACCGGTTTTACAACTTCAGGTGATTCAAAGCTGTTGAATGAATTCATTTCTTTAGCTGTAAGCACTTCTCCCGTTACTGAACTGAAACCGGAACCTCCAACTATGGGACATGTTAACACAATCTCTTTATTGGGATTCAGGTTTGCCAGCGAAATATGTATTTTACCGGTTTTATCAATTGATGCTGAAGCTGATATAGCAGGAATTTTCTTATCTCCGAATGCATAATCCTCACACCTGAGATCTGTTGTAAGGAGCCGGGCTTCCTGATGTTCTTTAAACATTCTGAAGACATGATAAGTAGGGGTTAAAACCATCTTATCATCTTTTGTAAGGATAACGGACTGCAGTACATTAACTATCTGAGCAAGATTTGCCACCTTCACCCTGTCGGCATGTTGATTAAAAATATTCAGGTGAATGGCAGCAGTTATTGCATCCCGCATACTGTTCTGCTGGTAAAGGAAGCCGGGATTTGTTCCGGGCTCTACCTGAAACCAGTTACCCCATTCATCAACTATCAGGCCTTTTGTCTTTTCAGGATCATACCTGTCCATTATAGCCTTATGCCCTCTGATTATGTTATCAATATCATAGTTCAGCCGGAAGGTCTCAAACCACTCACGTTCATCAAACCTGGTAGCTGCACCTTTATAATCCCATCCGTCAACGACTGTGTAATAATGTATTGACAAGCCCTGGAACATTTCACGCGAATCAGCATCCTTCATCAGGGTTTCCGTCCACTGGTAGCCATCCCCATAGGGTCCGCAGGCAACACGGTAGAGCTGGTTTCCCGAATAATCCTTGAGGAACATTGAAAATTGCCTCATGAGGCTTGTATAGAAATCTGCTGTCATTTTACCGCCACAGCCCCAATTTTCATTGCCTATTGCCCAGTATTTAACAGCCCAGGGTTCCTCTCTTCCGTTCTCTTTACGGATCTTTGTCATAGGGCTGTCCGAACCTGAGGTAAGATATTCCACCCACTCAGACATTTCCCTGACAGTACCAGATCCAACATTGCCATTTATATATGCATCACAGCCAATAAGTTCAGTAAGCTTCATAAACTCGTGGGTTCCAAAAGAGTTATCTTCAGTAACCCCGCCCCAGTTGGTATTTATGATTGAGGCTCTTTGTGACTGAGGACCAATACCGTCCTGCCAGTGATATGTATCTGCAAAACATCCTCCCGGCCATCTGAGGTTTGGTACTTTGATCTCCCTCAATGCAAAAAGAACATCATTCCTGATGCCATTTGTATTTGGTATTTTTGAATCTTTCCCGACCCAGATACCTCCATAGATGCAGGTACCAAGATGTTCCGAAAAATGGCCATAGATATCCTTGCTTATCTCCGGTCCCAAGCTGTTGGCAATAATAACCAGCTGATTTGAAACCGGACCAGCGGTTTTCTGAGCCTGACAAATAAGCACTCCGCTAAAAAGCATTGAAATCAGAAAAGTCAGATATTTCTTCATATTAATCTGGTTTATAGGTTAGTATAATTATGTCAGATGGTTCTCAATAAATGATCCCAGTTTTTTATAATTCTCAAATATCTCATTGTATTTTTTTGCCTTAAGCGGATCAGGTTTGTATTCGTTTTCAAAACCCCCACCCATTGCTTTCTGTGCTTCCGGCACATTTTTATATATTCCTGCCACCACAGCTGCAGCCATTGCTGATCCCAGGGCACATGTCTGATCTGACTTTGCCACTTTGATCGGCATGTTAAGCACGTCTGCCACTATCTGCATTACAAAAGGATTTTTCTTTGCAACACCGCCGATAGCTATAACTCCTTCAATGCGGACCCCTTCCGAGATAAACCTTTCATTTATCATTCTGGAGCCAAAAGCAGTAGCTTCAACCAGTGCCTTGAATATCCGCGGAGCATCTGAACCCAATGTCAATCCTGCTATTGCGCCCTTCAGTTCCTGATTTGCATAAGGAGTTCTCCGTCCATTCATCCAGTCCAATGCGATTATGGTACTTTCTTCAACAGGTATTTCCTCTGCCTGCCGGCTTAGTTCCTCAATAATCTGCTCCGTACTTTCTTCTTCAATGCGTCTTCTGGTATTTTCATCTAACCATGATAATTTTGAGACTATATCTGTCAGCGGCCACGACAGAAGCTTGCTAAACCATGCGTAAATATCACCGAATGCTGACTGTCCGGCTTCAAGCCCCATCATTCCCGGAATTATTGATCCGTCAACCTGTCCGCAGATACCTGCAACAAGTTTATCTCCCACCTCATCCATAGGCGCTACCATCATATCGCATGTTGAAGTACCCATGACCTTAACAAGCTGATATGGGCTGATCTCCGCTCCAACCGCTCCGAGATGGGCATCAAAAGCTCCTACTCCCACTTTTACTCCTTCAGGCAGGCCAAGTCTTCCGGCCCATTCTGAAGTAATCGTTCCAGCAACTACATCGCAGGTATATGTTTCCCGGAACAAACGATCCCTGAGACCGGCAAGCTTCCGGTCAAGCCCGGTCAGGAACTTCTCGTCAGGCAGACCATCGAAATCCTCATGCCACATAGCTTTATGACCTGCAGCACAGCGACTTCTTTTAATTTTAAGAGGATCTGTTTCTCCGGTTAAAACGGCAGGGATCCAGTCACAATGTTCAACCCATGAAAATGCATTATTCCTTACTTTTTCATTCTTGCGTAAAATATGCAGTATCTTGGCCCAGAACCATTCGGAAGAATAGACACCACCTTCATACATTGTAAAATCCTTCCCGCCCCAGGTTCTTGCATACTCATTTATTTCGGCAGCCTCTCTGATTGCTGTATGATCTTTCCACAGTATGAACATAGCGTCAGGATCATCCTTAAAATCAGGCTTCATTGAAAGAGGCACACCCTGCTTGTCAACAGCTACCGGAGTGGACCCAGTTGTATCAACCGTGATACCTGCAATGTTCTTTACAATCCCGCTATCCAATCCCTTTATCGCATTCCTGATCGAATTCTCAAGACCCTCAAGATAATCAAGAGGATGCTGCCTGAACTGGTTAGCCAAAGGATCACAAAACAATCCTTGTTTCCACCTCTGGTATTCATGCACAGCAGTGCCGACAATCTCTCCATTTGTGGAATCCACCACAACCGAACGGACCGAATCAGTTCCGTAATCGATACCTATAACATATTTCTTTCCCATATCTTTTACTTATTATTTATTATTATTCTGACCGTAATACGCATCCTTTCCATGTTTTCTAAGAAAGTGTTTATCAAGCAGATGTTGTTCTATTGCTCCGGTTTTCCCGATTAATTCCGTAAAGAAAGCTATTCTGGCAATCTCTTCCAGGGCAACTGCATTATAGACAGCATTCCTGGCGTCGGTGCCCCAACAAAATGGCCCATGGCTGCTTACAAGAACCGAAGGTACGGCAAGGGGATCAATTTCCCTGAACACCTCAACAATGACTTTCCCTGTATTTTCCTCATAGTTCTCTTTGATTTCCTGTTCAGTCAGCTTCCTTGAGCATGGCACTTCTCCATAATAATGGTCGGCATGAGTCGTACCATATGCTGGTATCGCCCTCCCTGCCTGCGCCCAGGCTGTTGCATAAGCTGAATGGGTGTGAACTATTCCGCCAACAGCAGGAAAATGCCTGTAAAGCCATAAATGAGTCGGGGTATCAGTGGATGGTTTGTATTTTCCTTCCTTTATATTGCCGTCTATATCGAGCAACACCATGTCTTCGGCAACCATAGTTTCATAACTTACTCCTGACGGTTTTATCGCAATAAGCCCTGATTGCGGATCCCTTCCGCTTACATTGCCCCATGTATGGATCACCAGACCTTCTTTTACAAGTTCAAGGTTCGCTTTAAAAACCTCCTGTTTTAACTTTTCAAGCATGATTATTATATTTTTTGTATTACTTTTTTATCCAGACGATTGACGAAGGATCTCTTGAAATATTATCAGAACCCCGGGACTGAGTGCTGCTGCGTTCATCTCTGTTAAGTCTGAGATAATTGGGAACAGCTATCATATCAGATCCGTCAGCCCATTTTCCACTAATTGCAATAATGCCCCTGAACATATCGTCACGCCATTCTGCCTTAAGTGCTTCGCTGCCTAAGGGTTTATTAATATCTTGTTTATCAGCTGATTCAACATTATAGATCAAGGGCCCGTAACGAAGTGCCACCCTCCCTTTGTCAGCAATGATCCGTTCATCGGCAGTAATGGTCTGTACTGCCAGGGGTATAATGAAACTGATCCTGTCACCAGTTTTCCAGTCACGTGTTATCGGTATGTATCCGTTAACCACTTCAGCATTGTATGCCTCGCCGTTAACAGTAAGGTTTTCAAGGGAATTTATTTCGGGAACCGGGGAATACAGCTCGCTTGTCTGCCGGTTTGGAACACGGACGTAAAGCGTAAATCTTTTGGGTTCTTCAGGGTTTACAGTAATTGAGACATCCCCCTTCCAGGGATAATCAGTTTTCTGAACAATCTCGACATCTGTTCCGGCAACATTTTCAATGTTTATAGTACTCCCGATATAAAGATTTGTATAAATAGCGTCCTTGCCCTTTACATAAGTCCAGGTAGGTATCATGAGCAATGTCCGGGGAATATTACCTACGCAGCAGGGGCAGTTGTGCCAGGGGTTACGCATATCTGATGAAGCAAGCGGGTTTGTATAGCAAAAGTTTTTCCCTTCAAAATCAACCGAACCCAGAAGTGCGTTATACATGGTTTCCTCGTACAGGTCGGCATATCTGGCATCATGGTATGCAAGATTCATCTTATACTGGAAGAAAATGAGTCCGCAACTTGAACAGGATTCGCAGTAAGCTTCATTTCTGAGAGAATAGTCATCTCCAAAACCTTCAGATGTCTCCCCGCTTCCTATACCACCCGTGACGTAGTATTTTTTATTTACAATATTATCCCACAGTGACATCACTGCACTCTCGTAGTCAAGGTCGTGTGTTTCGGCAGCCACATCTGCCATTGCAGAATAGTTGTATGATGCACGTACAGCATGTCCGACAGCTTCATATTGCTGTTGGACCGGAACATGGCTCTGGTCGTATTCAGATCCTCCTTTACGGCAGTCGAGCAGGTATTTTCCCAGGGCGATATAGCTGTCGCCTTTCCCGTTTCCTTCCATATCGTTTACAAAACGCCCGAACCTGATAAGAGCCTGCTCCATCCCCTGGTGACCATCATACCACTCTTTCTTCCCGGGTCCGATATTGGCCACCCAGCAATCAGCCAGTTTTTTGGCAGCATCATATAATCTCCTGTCCTTCCCTTCAGTAAGAGTATAATGATTTATCGCCGATTCGATGAAATATCCTGCTACATAACCCTCGTGGTTCGCTCTTGTTTCCGGCGCCCATCTTTCCTTCCATCTTGTAGTGTCACGAAGTGTGAATGCTGTCTGCAAATAACCGTCAGGTTCCTGAGCAGCGAGGATTATAGGGATCCATTTTTCAAGAGTCCTTTTCATTTTTTCCTGGGCTGCGATTATCTCTCTGTCACCCTGCGGATCGACCATCAGGGCCAGGCATATTGATTCGATCGTCTGATGCACCCAGGCATTTGAAAATACAAACCCCAGATGTGTCCCGTGTTTTTCTCCCTTTAATGCCCTGGCAGCCTCGATGAAATTATCAAGACCTCCCGGCCCGATCGTAAGATCTGTTCTTTCAATCTGTTTTATACAATGAGGTATCCAGTTAGTTATGAGAACTTTGGCACGATCATTCCACAAGGGATTATCAATTTTGAATTTTTTCGTATACACTACATCCAGCCTATTGTCAGGAGGAGGAAGGAAAACATTTACTTTAAGTGACGAAGAGGATTCCTGTTTGCCGGCTTTGCATGAGAGAGTCAGGGTATAATCTCCAGGTGAAGTAAAACCTGCTATAGTGACCAGAGCTTTAGGATCTGAGAATGTTACAGGACCAGGTCCCTCAGCAATCCAGTTCACCTTCTTCAAGGGATCAAGGCTTCTGGTTTCACCTGACAGGTATGTCTGGCCACCTAATACAACACTCCGGTCAGGTCCTGCAAAAACGATGGGGGCTATCTCCGGGGAACCGGGTGACTTGAAGACCTGCCATTCCAGAACAACAGGAAGGGATCTCTCAACAGAATCAATTTCAAGAAGCAACTTTGTAGTAGTAACTCCGGAGAAAGTCGTATTATTGAAATTGTCATTTTCAAGGCCCAGACCTTCAGGATTTTCTACCGGTTTGTATTCCTGCCCGTCCCAGTACATAAACCTGTATGCCTCAGGCAGTCTGATAGCTCCTTCATAATCATATAAAAACAGAGCCGTACCGTTAATAGTTACAGGCTTAACCCAGTTATATTCAAACCTTTGAACGGATAATTGCCGTGGTCTGCCCGACCTGTTTAAGTTATTTATCTGCCCGCGCAGATCTCCGGTGATGCTATCCGGGATCTGCCCGTCATTCAAACCGGTCGCAAAGCCGGAAGCTCCCCGGGTTAAAGAAGTTACATCGGCCAGCAATGCAACATTGGGAGCTTTTTTTTCACTTTTAAAGTTGTTGGAACAAGAATAAAAAAAACACAATGCGGAAAGCGCTGCAATAAACAAGAAAGAATCCGGTCTTTTCATTTTATCTTTGTATTTAGCATAAATATCTGCAATTCAGATTCCCGAAACTTTAAATAATCCAGACAAGAAATGTTTATTCCATCCGGATCTGGTCTTATTTAAAAGAACTTAAAAACTCTATCCTACATCAAGATTAAAATAAGAACCGTTCTTTATGAACTTATTATATCTTGATTTTATGAACCTGTAATAATACGCTCCCTTTTTTGATGTTTCTTTCTCTTTCTCGTCGAGTTTTTCAAGGATATCCATCGACAGTATCTTCTTTCTGAAATTTCTTTTATCGATCTGTTTTCTATAAATAGCGCTGTACAGATCGAGTAACTGGACAAGGGTGAATTTTGAAGGGAGAAGTTCAAACCCGACGGGTTTGATCCTGGCTTGCACTGCCAGATCCTTAAGTGCCCTCTCAACCATTGAAGAATGATCAAAGATTAGTTTGGGAACCTTGTGAAGTGATTGCCAGTGCGCTTCGCTGGAAACTGCGAGTTCCTTATCAATATCCTTGATCTTTATCAGGGCATAGTATGCAACGGAGATGACCCTTGCTCCCGGATCTCTCTCAGGATCTCCGTATGAATATAATTGCTTCATGTAGATATCCTGAAGGCCTGTAAGATTGCAAAGGACTCTGCAGGCTGCTTCATCAAGGCTTTCATCAGGCTTGACAAAGCCTCCTGCAAGTGACCATTTGCCTTTTGCCGGTTCGAAATTCCTTCTTACCAGCAATAGTTTAATATCTTTCTCAATCAGATCATAACCAAATATAATACAATCAACAGCAACAAGATGTTTGCTATGTTTGGAATAAAGTTGCATTACTCAGGATATCTTAATCTGATTCGAGCTCTTCGATCAATCTACATCATATGATCCCTTTGGCAATATGATAATATAATTCATTCCATTTCAGTTCCTTTCTGAAACTGTCAAGATTACATTGCTCACCGATAAGAACAAATTCAATACCCAGCATTCCTGCAAAGTCTTCAAGATATTCCTTATCTATAGCCGTGCTGAACCCTGTGTGATGAGCCCCTCCTGCAAGTATCCATGCAGCAGCTCCAGTTTTCAGATCAGGCATCGGCTCCCATAACGCACTTGCTACCGGAAGCTTAGGCATATCAGGACATTCAAAAACTTTCACCTCATTAACTATCATCCTGTATCTGTTTCCAAGGTCGATTACTGTTGCATTAATTCCTTTCCCGGGATCAGCCTTGAAGACTAATCTTGCAGGATCAGCCTTGCCGCCTATTGAAAGCTGGTGAATTTCCAAATTGGGTTTCTCTGATGTAATGGACGGACATACCTCAAGCATGTGAGCTCCGAGAGCCCTCATACCCTTTGGATCGAAATGATAAGTATAATCCTCCATGAATGAGGTTCCACCTTTCAATCCGTCAGACATGACTTTCATTGAACGCACAAGAGCTGCTGTTTTCCAGTCACCTTCAGCACCGAAACCATAGCCTTTTGACATAAGTCGCTGAACCGCGATACCCGGCAGTTGCTTAAGCCCATGAAGATCTTCAAATGTTGTTGTAAAAGCCTTGAAATTACCATCTTTAAGAAATGACTCCATTCCGGCTTCAATCCTTGCAGCCTCTTTCAGCGTTTCAGAATTTTCTACGTCCTTGGTCATATTGTATTCCGATCTGTACTCTTCAACAATCTTAGACACAGTACTGTCAGGAATACCATTGACAACTTTTACAAGATCGCCTATTCCATATCCATAAACGGAATATCCCATTGCTATCTGAGCGCTCACCTTATTGCCTTCTGTAACAGCAACGTCACGCATATTATCCCCGAAACGTGCAACCTTCATGATGCGGGCATCATCATAGGCAGTGGCAGCTCTTACCCATACGGCAATACGAAATACAACGTGGTGACTGG
>DAONXX010000041.1:0-17179 GCA_035414025.1 Bacteroidales bacterium
AAAGATTTTTGATATAGTAAAACCATACAAGGCTCCTCTTTCTATTTCCGAGGTATTCCCATGGTTTCTCCTTGCAGCACTTGTGGCAATCGCTATCTGGGGACTTATTGTGCTTATCAGAAAATTCAAAAAGTCAGAAACAGGACCGAACCGGAAATTGATCCCGACCCGCCTCATATAATTGCATTTCGTGAGCTCGAAAGATTAAGGGAAGAAGAATTATGGCAGAAAGGGGATGTAAAGAAGTATTATTCAAGGCTTACAGAAATACTTCGTCAGTATCTTGAACGCCGTTACGGGGTCAACTCCCTTGAGATGACAACATCCGAAACACTAAATGCTCTTGTCGAATCAGGTTTCAAAAAGGATGAAGCATACTCAACACTTAAATCGGTTCTGAATGATGCTGATCTGGTCAAGTTTGCCAAATACAAACCGGAACCTGCAGAGAACGATAAAAGTTTCAGTAATTCATGGCAATTTGTCGAAGTCACAAAGACCACCACAGAGGGATCGATTTCCACAGATGAAAAGGAAGGAGGCGGACAATGACAGCAATACAATTTGCACAACCTCATTTGTTATGGCTTCTCTTGCTTGTGCCTGCGATGATAGCTTTTTATGTTATCAGACAAAGCAAAACCACAGCATCGCTCAGCATGCCGGGATTGAAACCTTTTGAAAATACAGGAAAGACATATAGGAACTATCTCAGACATATATTTTTTGGCCTAAGGACAGTTACAGTTGCCCTTCTGATAATTGTTATTGCCAGGCCCCAGAAAACTGATACGTTCCAGGATGTCTCGACTGAGGGTATAGATATAATCCTCGCACTTGATATCTCTGGAAGTATGCTGGCTCGTGACTTTAAGCCGGACAGGCTTGAGGCTTCAAAGAATGTTGCAACAGAATTTATCTCAGGAAGGCCTTATGACCGCATGGGACTTGTGGTTTTCAGCGGTGAAAGTTTTACCCAGTGTCCTCTTACTACCGATCATGCTGTTCTAATAAATCTGATGAGGGAATTACAAAGCGGCATGATTGAGGATGGAACTGCAATAGGGAACGGACTTGCGCTGGCAGTCAGCCGAATAAAGGATTCCGAGGCTAAGAGCAAGGTTATTATTCTTCTTACCGATGGAGTGAATAACAGGGGAGAGATAGCGCCTGCGACAGCAGCTGATATTGCAAAGACTTACGGAATAAGGGTTTACACAATTGGCGTGGGCACAATGGGAACAGCGCCTTATCCTGTTCAGACTCCTTTCGGCATTCAATACCAAAATATGCAAGTCGAAATAGATGAAGATGTACTTAAAGATATTGCAGGCAAAACGGGTGGAAGATATTTCAGGGCTACTGATAACAATAAGCTTGTCCAGGTATATGGTGAAATTGATAAACTGGAAAAATCGAAAATAGATGTAAGACAGTTCAAGAGAAAGGAAGAGAAATTCATGCTTCCGGCAATGATACTGTTTGCGTTGTTGATTATTGAGATACTGGGCAGATATACAATATATTAGAACTTAACTTAGAATTCAGATAATAATGCAGTTATTCAGATTTGCAAATCCCGATTTTCTGTACCTGCTGCTACTCCTGCCGGTAATAGCAGTACTATGGGCATTGAGAACTGCATGGAGAAAAAAGGCCCTGCAGAAACTGGGTAACACAATCCTTCTTCGGCAGCTTATGCCGGAATACTCAGCCTCAAGGTCTGTAATAAAATTGGTACTCCGCCTTATGGCTCTTGCATCTGTCATTATTATGCTTGCCCGTCCGCAGTTCGGCTCCAGACTTGAGGAGGTAAGACGACAGGGTGTTGAAGTAATAATTGCGCTTGATGTAAGTAATTCAATGCTTGCTGAAGATATTCAGCCCGACCGTTTGACAAGAGCAAAACAGGCTCTTTCAAGACTTATAGATAATCTTGAGAATGATAAGATAGGACTTATTGTTTTTGCAGGCGATGCCTATACACAGATACCAATTACAACAGATTATATTTCGGCAAAGATGTTCCTGTCAACAATAGGCCCTGATATGATACCCAAACAGGGCACTGCAATTGGAGCAGCTATTGATTTGGGAATGAGATCCTTTACTCCCGGTGAAGACAAGAGTAAAGCTATGATAATAATTACTGATGGCGAAAATCATGAAGATGATCCTGTAGCCAAAGCTGAAGAAGCATCAAAAGCGGGCATAGTGATCCATACAATCGGAATAGGATCGTCTCAGGGCGTTCCTGTACCATTTTTTACCGGTGGACGGAGGGATTATCTTAAGGACAATGACGGCAATACAGTGATAACGAGGCTGGATGAAGAAATTCTTAAGAAAATAGCAATCAATGCAGGTGGTACTTATGTGAGGGCAAGCAGTTCAAATCTGGGACTTGATGAGATCTTTGGTGAGATCAGACAGATGAAAAAACAGGAACTTGAAAGTAAAATGTATACTGAATACAACGATCAGTTCCAGATCTTCGCGGTTTTTGCCCTTGTGTTTCTGCTTACTGATTTCATCATCATGGATCGTAAAAACAGAAGGCTTGCAAATATCAAATTATTTAAAGTAAGGCTATGAAACCCACATGATTGAATTCAAATGCAAACACTTAATGAATATAATTTTCAATCATGTGCGGTTCCATCATACCGCTAAAATCAAAATTATATTATGATGAAAGAAAAGATGACTATAAAATCATTGATTCGGGGCAAAAGTGTCATAATGTTTCTGCTCATTCTGTTAATCAGGATTTCAGTCTTTTCTCATACAGTTTGTGCCCAGGCCGACAAAAAATTCATACGCCAGGGCAACAGGGAATATGAAAAGAGCAGATACTCAGAATCTGAAATACTATACCGTAAAGCACTGGACAAAAATAAACAGTCGGCTGATGCCGTTTTTAATGCAGGCGACGCACTTTACAAGCAAGAGAAGTATGAGGATGCAGGGAAACAGTTCATTGAGAACATTAATTTGAATGAGGACAGGAATAAGAAGTCAGCAGGATTTTACAACCTCGGAAACTCATTTCTGAAATCAAACAAATTAAAGGAGAGTATTGATGCATACAAAAATTCTCTGAGACTCAATCCTCAAAACCTTGAAGCAAAATATAATCTGGCTTATGCACAGGACTTGCTTCAGCAACAACAACAACAGCAACAAAACCAGGATCAGCAACAACAGAAACAGGATAAGAATAATCAGGATCAGAATAAAGAAAAAGAACAGGATCAAAGTGATAATAAAGAACAGCAGGATCAACAGCAGCAGCCCCAACAGGATGACCAGGCTATTTCAAAGGAGGATGCTGAAAGGATTCTGAATGCTCTTGAAAATGATGAGAAGAATGTCCAGGAAAAAGTTAAACTTGCAAAGGCCGCAAAGAACAGGGTTCGTTCTGCAAAGAACTGGTAAATGAGTTGAAAGAGATGAATATACGAGTGTTAATATTGTTTTTGGTAATATTATTGCGGCAGACTGCTAATTCTCAGGATATAACAGTTGAAGCTCAATATCCCTCAGTTGTGGAGGCTGGTCAGCAGTTCAGTGTCTCATGGACCGTCAACTCAGGCGGAGGACAGTTTACAGCACCTTCTTTTCAGGATTTCTATAAGCTGATGGGGCCGCAGACTTCCTACAGCTCAAGTACACAGATCATAAACGGGAAAATGTCTCATGAGACTTCCTATACTTATACTTATTACCTTCAGGCAATGAATGAGGGTGTATTTGTAATTGCACCTGCCACATTCACACTTAAGAATAAATCATTTTTTTCCGATTCACTGCGGATTGAAGTTATAGGAACAGGTAAGCCGGCTTCAGGAGCCGGGTCAAGGCAGGAAGGAGTTCCGGATGATGGAAGCGTTTCTGAGGCAAGGGGAGATCTCTTTTTGGAACTTTCGGTAAATAAGAGAACAGTATATGTGGGTGAACCTGTTGTCGCTTCTGTGAAAATTTACACACGGGTAGACCTCTCCGGAATTAATGAAATCAAGTACCCTGCATTTACAAGCTTTCTCAAAACTGATCTTGAAACCCCTCCTCTGAATGCACTGCGTCAGGAAAACGTAAATGGAACTATCTACGGAACCGGTGTAATTCAACAATTTCTTCTTTATCCCCAGATAAGCGGTGAAATCACAATCGATCCTGTTCAGATAACAGTTCTGGTTCAGAAGCGTACAGGTAGTCGTGATCCCTTCTTTGGAGATTTTTTCTCAACCTTTCAGTCAGTACCCAGAGCAGTTGCCAGCAGACCGGTTAAAATAAATGTCAGGCCTTTACCGGGAACAAAACCTGATGATTTTTCGGGGGTTGTAGGAAGATTGAACATAAAATCAGACATCAGTAAAGATTCAGTTAATGTAAATGATGCTGTGACTTACAGGATTACTGTTTCAGGAACCGGAAATCTTAAACTGGCAAGTGTTCCTTCGATGAAGCTTTCTCCGGATATTGAGGTATATGATCCGAAAATAACAGATGAAATAAAGAACAGCACAAGCGGTTCTTCAGGACAGAAAACTTTTGAATATCTTCTGATTCCACGTCATCATGGTGATTTCACTATCCCTCCTGTGACATATTCCTATTTTAATTCATCAACAGGCAAATACGAGAAAGTCACAACTAAAGGGCATCGTTTCCATGCACGTAAAGGCACTGACCAGAATGCTGGTATTACTGTTTACGGAGGGGTATCAAAAGAAGATGTGAAATATGTCGGAAAAGACATCAGGTTTATTAAGACAAATGCCGGACGGCTCATGAAATCGTCGAATATTATTCTTTCAAACCGTTCATTCTATAGCGGCTATGCAATAGCGCTGATTGCATTTCTTGTTGTACTCTTTGTGCGTCGTGAACATATAAGACGAAACGCCGATCTGACGGCTGTTAAAAACAGGAAAGCTGCCAGGATTGCTGTTCTCAGGCTTCGTGAGGCATCTGCCTGTATGGAGAGGAACGAGATTGACAGATTTCATGAAGAAGTATTAAAGGCAATATGGGGCTATCTGGGCGACAAGCTGAATATACCTGTTGCGGATCTTTCCAGGAATAATGTCTCTGAAGTTTTGCGTGAAAAGGGTATAGATGAAGCGACAATACAGGATCTTACTGATCTCCTCGATTCTTGTGAATATGCACGTTATGCTCCATCGGCAACAGGTAATGAGGCAGCTCAGATATACGAAAAGGCTTCCGGTTTTATAAGGACTATTGAAAATTCAACAGGAGGTGGCAGATGAAAATGAGAATTGTTTCAATATCACTATGGCTTCTTTTCTTAAGTTCGTTCTGTTTTACTGCATTTTCACAGGAAGAAAGACTGGAGAAATTCAGACAGGGAACAGGATTCTATTCAGGCGGTGATTATGAAAAGGCGCTTGATCTGTGGCTTGATATTTATAATACGGGTTATCGCTCGGCAGAGCTTATGTACAACATTGGGAATGCTTATTTCAAGCTTGACAGTGTGCCTTCTGCAATACTCTTTTATGAAAGAGCCCTCCTTCGTAAACCTGCTGATGAGGATATTAATTATAATTTGCAGATAGCCAAAACTCTTGTTGTTGACCGCTTTGAAGAGATACCTGAACTGTTTTTTGTCAGATGGTATAATTCATTGGCTCTCATCCGGTCAACAAACAGCTGGGCAAAGCTGAGCCTTATATCATTCGTGGTATTTCTAATCTCACTATCACTTTATTTTTATACTTCAAGGTATAAATTTAAAGTTGCAGGATTCTGGCTCGCCTTGCTTTTCTTCCTTATCTCATTTACGTCACTTACTTTATCTTTCCGCAACCGGGCACTTGTTGAGAATAACACAGCGGCAATAATAATGAGTCCCCAGGTAAATGGAAAGAGTTCTCCCGACAGTAGTGGAACGGATCTCTTTGTGCTTCACGAAGGTACGAAGGTTGAAATTGAAGATGAAGTGGGAGAGTGGCTCGAGATTAGACTATCGGATGGCAACAAGGGATGGATTCCTGCAAATTGTCTTGAGATCATCTGAGTAATCTGAGGCAAAATTATTATCTTTCAGGTCAATAGTTCTTAATAGAATTAATTTGCCTGTCAATGAAAAGAATGTTTTTCGCAATTATTTTGCTTTTAGCAGTATCTGCATGCAAGAAAACAAAATTTGCACCTGAAGGACCCACAGACATGAGAGTCAGAAATATGCAGGAAACAGAAATTTTCACAGATATAGTTATTAATACTGCTGGTGTTCGGGATACAGTCGGTAATTTAAAGCATTTAGGCACTGTAGCTCCGGGTGAAGTATCAGTTTATAAACGGGTAAAGATAGCTTTCTCAAAAGCTGAGATTACTGCTAAAATTAATGGAGAGACATTTTCCACCGGACCGGTTAACAGCACCTATATGGATTATAAAGGTCAGATGAAGATTACATACGAAGTCTATATTTCCAACATGACAAATAAGGTGCTTGCAATCAGTAATGTAATACCTGAAGAGCCTCTCGAACCTTAAAAGATAATCCACCCTTGTTCTGTTCCGTCTATCTCCAGTCAATAGCCTGGATCCCTTTGCTTATAAGGTACTCATTGCAGCGGCTGAAATGCCTGTTGCCAAAAAAACCATTGTATGCTGAAAGGGGAGAGGGGTGAACCGATTCGAGCACAAGGTGTTTCGACTTGTCAATAGATGCTCCTTTTCTCTGTGCATAAGCTCCCCATAGAAAAAAAACAAGATTTTCCTTTTCGTTGTTCAGTATTTTTATAACTGAATCTGTGAATTCTTCCCATCCCTTTCGTTGATGTGATCCTGCCTGATGCGCTCTTACCGTAAGAGTGGCGTTAAGCAGTAAGACTCCCTGTCTGGCCCATCTTCCTAGATTTCCTGTAGGAAAAGGTTTGTAGCCCATGTCCGATTCTACTTCTTTGAAAATGTTCATCAGGCTTGGAGGGAATGCAACACCATCTCTTACTGAGAAACATAAGCCATGTGCCTGACCTTTACCATGATACGGATCCTGACCAATAATGACTGCTTTCACATTTTCAAAGGGACAAAGATCGAATGCATTGAATATCAATCCTCCCGGAGGGTAAATAGTTGTGGTTCTATACTCCTCCTTAACAAAATCCACTAATCTGGTAAAGTACTCTTTTTCAAATTCAGGCATTAGTCGCTGTTTCCAGCTTGCTTCTATTCTTATTTCCATTACTGAAGTGATATAAAAACAATTATCATCCCGGGCACTGTGCCGGAAAAATCCTCAATAGCTTTTCCGTTTATTGCATTGCATCTGTTCTCAGACGCAAACACGTAATGAAAATAGTTAAAATACCGAATCAGTGAAAATAAATATTTATCGGAGTCCTGAAGGAATTTGTAAACAGAGCTTAAAGGGCTAAAATATCAGAAGGTACAATAATAGCAGAATTTTAAGGAGAAACTGAATTTTAAAAAAATTTTGCATAGATCTGTTTGGGGTCACCTGGTCCATAGAATTCTTTAAGGCTTGCGTGCAACTTGTATCCGTTTTTTTTGTAGAATAATTCAGTCGGAGCGTACAATGGACGACCTGAAGTCTCAATCCAGAGTATTTTGCCTCCATGTTCTTTTACATCGTCTTCGACAGCCGAAAGTAATCTGGCCCCCAGTTTCTTATGTCGCGAATTATTATGAACAGCAATCCAGTAAAGCTCCCATGAGTGAGTGGAGAAATCATTCTTGCCATAATTTGCAAAAGCAACGAGTCCGTTCTCATCAGAGATCTTCATCCAGTAGTATCCGCTGCCTTCAGATCCTTTTGATATGGTTTCGTCAGCAATTTCAAGAGCAGTATCAATCTCGAACTCATAAAAGAAATCTGTCGACCTGAGTATCTCCTCGACTTTCTTCCTGTCTTCTTTAGTGATACCTCTTGTTATAGGGAGTGTCATAAATTAATCATTCAAATCGTCAATAATCCTTCGAAGGACTTCAGCAAATGGCAGTTTTGCAGCTTTTGTTGCTGCAGCAAACCCGCTGTCTGGCGACATGCATGGATTGGCATTTACCTCAATTACATAGGGTATGTCGTTTTTGTCAATTCGCATGTCAACCCTTGCATACCCCTTAAGACCGAAAATATTCCAGCACTGAAGAGCAATTGAATCAATCCTTTCCTTCAGTACAGGATTTAGCTTATTACCCGGAAAATTTCGTTTTGTATTTTCATATTCAAAGGTTCCTTCTTCCCATTTTGCCTTAAAATCAACAATTTTTGGCCTGTCATCACTAAAATTGTAAAATACCATTTCAGCAGCAGGCATTACATCAGGTCCATTTTTCCCGGCAAGAACACTTATATTGAACTCCCGGCCATCTATGAAATCTTCGATAAGCCAGTGAGTATCCTTATATTTTTTCAGTTTATCCTTATAATCCGGAGTGAAAGTAAAAACTGATTCACCTGTAATGCCAAGCGATCCGTCTTCCCATATCGGTTTGATAATATAGCGCTTACCAGGTAGCAGCTTTTTGTGTTCAGATGGCATGTATTTTCCCGGATTATTTATCCCTGCATTTTCAAGTGTTTTACCTGTAAGGGCTTTGCTTGTTGTTATGAACATAGCTTCCACAGGATTACCTGAATAGGGGATAGAGAACATATTCAGAAGAGCCGGGACAAAATAACAAAGCCCTCCCTTATTATTTATTGATTCGACAAGGTTAAATACAAAATCAGGCGGTTCTGCTGCCAGCGCAGCTATCTCTTTCATAAAATCAACCGTAATACCTTTCCGGTAAGTATTTATTCCCAGGTCGTGCAGGTTCTTTTCAATATAGTCTACCTGGTCAAGAACATCAAGTTCGTCGGCTAGTGCATTTTCCCGGGGCTGGTTGAAAAGTATGCAGCATTTTTTATTTTTCATTGGATCAGATGATGTCTTTTCATTGCTGATTTCATTATCATTTCAATCAGAGTCTGGTAATCGATACCAGCCATTCTCGCAAGGATTGGAAGGTCGGAATGGACCGGATGTAAGCCTGCAAGAGGGTTTACTTCAATGAAGCATATCCTGCCTTTCCTGTCAGCTTTCAAATCAACTCTTCCTGCATCAGTCGCACCGATAGACTTCCAGACATTCAATGCCACAGCTTTACATTCATCACTTAAATCACCAGTCAATGGAATGTATTTACAGAATTCCTGATAGTTTTCCTTGTATTCAGCTGAATATGGATAATTGTTTAGGCATTCAATTTCCATTCCTCCGATTGCTATTGCTTCATCTCCAGTGCCTACAACGCCCACTGTAAACTCTCTTCCGGGAAGATATTCTTCAACAAGTGCCGGTTGATTAAAGTGACTGAGAAGATACTCAGCCACCTCCTTAAGTTCTGTCGGAGAATGAAGCATATTCTTTTCACTTATACCTTTTCCTGTACCTTCTGAAACAGGTTTTATGAATAAGGGGTATTCTAGTCTGCATTTGCTTATATCGTCTCTTTTTGAAATAAGAAATCCGGGACTGACAGGTACGCCTAAAGCTTCAACAACAAGCCTTGTAAGGTACTTGTTCAGGGAGATGCCAAGGATCACTGGACCGCTGAATACATATGGTATTTTATATTGATCAAGGATGGCAGGCACAACAGATTCCCTTCCGTCACCGTAAAGCCCTTCTGCGATATTGAAAACAAGTTCCCATTTTTCCCCTTTACTCAGGGACTCTATAAGCTGAAAGCAATTTCCGATGAGTTCTGTTTCAAAGCCCATCTTTCGCAGTGCCCCATTTAGTGCATCTATAGTCTCCTGTTTGTCAAATTCAGCTGTATCCTCCATGGAAAAACCACGGTCAAGATACCATGACCTCAGGTCATAAGTCAACCCAACTTTCATTACAGGAATTATTTTTCAGGATATTCGCACAGAACACCTTTGTAGTTCCGCAATACAATCTTCTCACTATTATGCTCAACGACATAATTCGGGAGCAATGGTATTTTTCCACCGCCACCGGGAGCATCAACAACAAAAGTAGGTACAGCATAGCCACTGGTGAAACCGCGTAAGCTTTTTATTATCTCAAGACCTTTTTTAACGGTAGTACGGAAATGTCCGGAACCGGGTATCAGGTCACATTGATACAGGTAATAGGGGCGTACCCTTATCATAAGCAGTTTATGCATCAACTCCTTCATTACAGGCACATTATCGTTTATGCCTTTAAGAAGGACTGTCTGGCTTCCCAAGGGGAAGCCTCCGTCAGCCAGCTTGTTGCAGGCTTTTGAGCACTCTTCCGTTATCTCAGCCGGATGTGAAAAATGAAGACTGATAAACAAAGGATGGTACTTCTTCAACATATTAACAAGCTTGTCGGTTATTCTCATCGGAAGAACAACAGGAATCCTGGTTCCGATGCGGATAATTTCAACATGCTTTATTGCCCTTATGTTGGAGATAATATATTCAAGTGTTTCATCGTTCAGCGTAAGGGGATCACCTCCGCTTATCAGAACATCTCTGACCTCTCTGTGTGCAGCTATATATGCAAATGCTCTTTCATAATCATGCTTTCCGAGCTTATCAAGTTTGCCGACTGAATGAGAACGGGTACAATACCTGCAATAATTTGAACATACCTGCGTAACAGTAAACAGAACCCTGTCAGGATACCGGTGAACAATTCCTTTTACAGGCGAAAATGATTTCTCGTGTAAAGGATCGGACTGTTCATTGCTGTGCTGAAGCAGCTCTTCAACAACCGGAATAACATTGCGGCGCAGAGGATGAGAGTAAGCTGTCTGGTAAATGAGTGAAGCAAAATACGGAGTGATCCTCATCGGAAGACGGCCCTTAAGATTATTAATTGCCATAATCTCCTTCTCGGATAATTTCATAATCTTCTTCAGTTCATCAATGCTTGTAATAGCATTCCTTAATTGCCATTTCCAATCATTCCAGGAATCCGTAGTTATTAAAGGGTAGTAACGGTTTAAGAATTCCGAACTTTTGTTGCTAACTAATTGTGTTGGGATTTCGTTTTGCGAAAAAATCATGGTTTTCGCGCCAGGCTCATCATCAGATGAGCAACCCACGAGGCGACTCTCACGACGGAGTGCCGAGACCTCATTAATGCTGGAGTTCATAGCTTGTGATGAATAACTTCATCGTCATTTTAAAATTAAATGGTTTTAAATTAAACTCGTATTTTAAATTGTGCGAAAGTATATATTCTATAAATACATTGTATCACCTAAGCATCAGAAATATTAACAGTGATATTATTTTATTAACATGCAATTTTGTACTAATTAACTCAGTGTTATATAATTTGATTATTATTCTCTTCTTAACTGGTTCACAAGTGACTTGTTTTCTATCTTTCTGACTGAAACAAGAAGAGAAATAAAACCTGTAGCGAATATTGTTATAACCATGAAAAAAAGAATTTTCCACGGTATGCTGTTACCAGCCCGAAGCGAGGGCCATGTGGCAGCAAACCCTGACAAGGTGCCTGTAATAATACCTGCGATAAGTATCAGAATCTGATCGCTTAATGTATATCTCCTGATAGATCTGAGGCTGAAACCCAAAGCTGAAAGCAAAGCAAATTCATGCTTCCTTAAATTATAGTTTCGCAACAGGACAAATCCCAGTCCTGTGATGCCCAGTAATAGTCCGAAAACCCCGAGAATTACAAAAACATCAAGATATGTGTTTGTAACAATGAAAAAAGAAGAGAGTTTTTCAGCTGCAGTCTGAACTGAGAGTCCAAATCCAGACAAACGCTCATTGAGCATATTTATATAAAGTTCAGATAGTTGCGGATTACCATCAATCAAAAGTATAGAACTTCCGGATACTGACGGGAAATATTCAGAAAAATGTCTGCTTCCAATCAGAAGATGGCCCTGGAAAACAGATGATCTTAATCCTCCGCAGATTATAATGTTCAGCACCTGTCCGTTTTCAGCCCTGACCTTTATCGTATCGCCGGTATTTAACATTAAACCCCACTTCAGGACTGTCTGATCAGCTATACCATAAACAGTATTTTTACCCGGCCGCTCATCCAGAAGAGCCCATGTGTTTTCAACATCATTTTTCCTGAGTCTGCTTACAAAAGAAAAGGATCCTCTGCTTATGAATGATTGCGGATCAACTGAAAGAATGGGAGGAGATGTGACATGATTAAGATTAAGGCAGCTTGCATCATCACCCAGAACCCTGCGGCACTGAACAAAGGAAAGATCCCTGAATTCTTCAGACCCGAAACCAAAATTTCTCCTGTTTGTTTCATGATTAAGATCTTCCTTTATGGGAATGGCTGATTCCGCCCATAGTAAATAACCTCCTGTACCTCCATCATTGAGAAGCATCTTATCATTTAAGACCTGACGATTGGCCCCGGTGATTATTATGGCAAAAATGCCGGCAGCTATTATTATCATAGGAGTAACGATGTGCGAAGGGAAGGTGCTATAATATTTTTTTGATAGGCTTCGCATATGGTAGGCGAATGTTTTTTTCTTAGCCGGCTCATATAAATAATAATATCTCAGAAGTAAAATCATCAAGCCGAAAAGAAGCATGCCTCCCAGGAAGAAAAATACCGTTTCACCCTTTTCATTGATTAAACCCATGATGAACAGCGCCGTAGTGAATAATGCTGTAAAACCAATTAAGCGTATATGAAATGAAGCGGAACTTTGTTTCAGTTTTTCCTCAGACGGATGTAAAAACCTGTTAAGAAATACTGATGTTTTTGAGTAGATAACAACTGCAGCTAAAAGTATAACTGCAGTAAAACCGGCAAGCAGGGAGATAATGTTGAAATCTGCTGAGAGTGTGTTTGTCTGAACGGCTCCCTGCCAGACTGAATTAAGAGCATGGATCACAAGTGTATTGACCAATAATCCACAGAAAACGCCTGGAATTGCTCCAAGAACCGAAAGTGTCATTATCTCTGAGAATATAAGCATCTTTATTTGTTTATTCCCGAACCCCAGAGCATAATAAACTTTTATGTCATTTTTTCTTATATCAAAGAATATTGTGATAGCCAGCGAAAAAAGTATCAGACATGATAAAATAATGAAAAATCCCAATCCCAGGAAAAGAGAGCTGAAATTTACACTTTCAGAAGCTGCTGATCTGCTTACTTCCCGGATATCGGTTACTGCAAACCCTGTTTTTTCCGGATCCAGTGATCCTTTAAGGGCATTGTCTATATCATTTTGAGTTATTGATCCGGGAAACCTTATTGCTGTGGCTATGCCAAAGTTGTTTCCCCATAATTTAATACCTTCCGAATAGTTCAGAAAGGCTTTGGGAGTGCCCCTGTACCTGTTCCAGTATTCCTCATCTTTTTCCCTTATCTGATCAAGGAGAATCGGCACCCCGGCATCCCATCCCGAGCATGTAGTGCTCCCTGAGATGCCCGGGAAATCAGGCATTAGCAGAGGATCGGCATATTTATTGTCATTTTCAATGATCTTACTGACAAGAAAAGTTTTTTCATTTTCTTCAAGATAATTTCCAAAGCCCGGATCATACCATTTAATATGAAGACTGTCACCTGCTTTGATTTCAAGATCATCAGCAATCCATCTGTTTAACACAATCTCTTCATTTGAAATGTCTGGAATTAATGCTGACTGAACCGAAGAAACAAATGAGTAAGGTGTTGTTTTTCCATTGAAGGAGAAGCTGTTTACAAGGTATGTTAAAACTGGTGATCCTCCGGGGACATTGCCAAGGATATCTGACACAATTAAGCTGTCAATAAATATCCTGTCAGATATTATCTCAGATTCGCCGGTCTTTTCCGATCGTCTTATAGTATAACCGATATCTGAAAGAGTGAGGACTTCTGTTAGTGCATCTGATACCGAGTCCGTTGTGCTGTGATCAAACAGGATCCTGTTTGCTTTAAAATTGCCGTTGCTGCCATGATCGATATCCGAAATATTTATAAACAGTATACCGGGAATTACCTGACTTATTCCCGGCGAAAAATTTCCACCATCCTCTGCTGTCAGGATATTACTGACTCTTAGAACTATTGATGATTCATTATCTTTTGATGGTGCAAAAGGAGCATTTGCAGGTAAAGGATCAACAGGATTGAATTTAATTATTATCTCATCATCGGGCTTTAATCCAAGTTCTTCTGATAGTTTTGAATTTATTGCCACATCACCCGGACTGACTGATATGTTGCCGGATGAATTCCATTTAAAGAATTCATCAGTTATTCCGAAAATCCTGACATTAAGAGCAGTTGCCCCTGTTGAAAAATTTGTGCAGTATCCCTCCGTTTCAAGGATTGCTATTGATTTTTTTCCTGTTTTTTCAGAAATCTTTTCAGCCAGTCTGCTGTTAAAATATCTTTGGCCGGAACTTACTATTATCTTAGTATTACCTGATTTCTGACCGGATGTTTTTTTGAGACTGCTTTTCACTGAAGTTCCTGTAAGAAGGGATCCTGTTATAATGGCTGTAAGAAGTATTACAATTATGACCTGGTAAACAGAATCCTTCCTGTAAAAAAATAGTGATCGGGATATAAGCTTGAAAATGCCGGGTCTCATTAAAAGGTTATGATTGAATCATTTAATTAGTTTTCCTCCTGTCAGTCTTAGTTTTGATCTCATCATTGAAGCAAGATCGGATGAGTGTGTAACAACGATCAGAGTAACTCCCAATTCCTCATTTAAATTTCTGAGCAGATTACCAAGGAGTTCAGCGTTGTGTGAATCAAGTGAGCCTGTTGGCTCATCGGCAAGCAAAAGTGATGGCTTGTTGACAAGGGCTCTTACAAGAGTTACGCGCTGCGCTTCTCCTCCAGAGATTTGAAAGGGAAACTTATCCCTGAGGGAGCTTATGCCTGTTTTCTCCATAAGAAACAAGGCATAATCAGTTTTTTCTTTAAACTCATTTTCAGAATTTCCCGGTGCCAGTAAAGGAAGAAGTATATTTTCCATTATGCTCAGGTGAGGAAGAAGAAGATGATCCTGGAAAACAAAACCAATGTTTCTGTTCCTGTAGTGAGCTGATTCATCTGCATCAAGCTTAAGGATCGACGACCCCTGAAATAATACATCTCCCGAATCAGGATGATCCATTAGCCCTATTATGTTGAGCAGTGTTGTTTTACCTGAACCTGAAGGTCCGGTTATTGCGAGTGATTGACCTCTGCTGACATGAAGGTCAATATTCTCAAAAACCACTCCTCGCTGAGCGTATGATTTTGAAACATTTACTAATTGGAGCATGTAAATCAATTAATTATTATCTCAGGCAATTAAATTGTTGTACACAACAGCTAATCCTGATGACATTTTTTCCATTGACAGTTCGGATCTCACTCTTTTATATCCGGATTCTCCAAGGTACTTTACCTTTTTCATGTCTGTCATGAGCCTGAGCAGGGATGAAGAAAGTTCCTCAACGGTATCCGGAGAATAAATAATACCACCCCCGGTCATCTCTATTATTTCGGGAAAGGCGCCTGTTGCAGGCTGAACTACAGGAATGCCGGCACTGTTTGCTTCAAGTATGTACAATCCGTAGCCGTCATATTTTCTAACTGGGACACTAATAACATCAACGGAATTGAAGAATTCCATTTTCTTCTCACCATGAAATTCGTTGAATATTTTAACACTTTTCCTAAAACCGTGCTCACGAATTTTTTTGAATTGTGAAGAAATGAATTGTTTGTCATCTCCGGTAAAACCGCCACAGATATTTAATGTAAGACCAGGCAGGACGTCTCTTGTCTTCAGATCGATAAAGGAATCAACAAGCTTATCAAAGCCATTATGATAGTTGACCCTTGAAAAAAATCCTATTGCGGGGGCACGTGACTGATCCTTCAAAGGTATCTGGAATTCAGGATCGAATCCAAGCGGTACGATATTTATGTTGCTTCCGTCCAATCCTGTCCTTTCAGTGATCAGTTGCTTAAAATACCTGCTGGGTGTGATAAAGCTATCGACATTCATGGCTTCTTTCGCGATCATTCTCCATGCTTGTGAGCGATACGGTTCATCCATCTCATCTATCCAGTCATCCTCGTTAAGCAATGAGCACACTATCTTTACATCTATCCGCTTCTTTATGTGTTTAGCTATTCCGATAATGAGTGCATTTGAAAGATGAATAATATCAGGTTTTCCATCCTTGCTGAGATGCTTTACAAGACGGTCGACTTCATCATTCCGGAATGCATTACCGCCTTCAATCATATTAAGTGTAAGACCTTCATAACCACGGGGTCGGGTTGTGCCAGCCTGACGGGCAGCTATCTTCAGGAGCGGCTTTGAGTCAAAAAACTTATCCATGAAAGCGGGCATGTTTTTCATGAATTTAACCTTCTCCCTAAGAAACATCGAAATAGCACCAAAAAAAACTTCCTTGTCGAAACCGCTTTCTGAATTTATTTCATCCGGAGGAAGATATAATGGGACTGCACTGGCTTTTATACCCGGGACTTTACGGATAGCCCTCAGGAAGAGCATATCACGATAGCAGTTTGCGCAGTAAAACGAGCCGCCGGAACCTGTTATAATGTATACTATTTTCATAAACAGATAATTTTTGTTGTAAAAGCCACAAATTCTCCGCAATTTTTAAAATAAATGTCATAATTATTCCTGATTTGCATCGGTTAGCTTACAAATCATTTGTTTCCAAATGCGAGCAATCTGCCATCTTCAGTCAGAATATAAAAACGTCCGTTCATCAGGGCAGGAGAGGAGCTTATTGGAGATCCTGCATTGAAACTCCAGAGTTTTGTCCCGTCCTTAATAGACAGCATGTAAATATAACCGTCACCACTTCCAAACAACACCTTGCCGGGGGCAATAACAGCTGAACCGGATATCCTGCCATTAGTTCTGTATTTCCATCTTAAAGCACCGGTCATGAGATCATAACAGTAAATATTCTTATCTTCATTGCCTATCACAACATTATTATACCCGATTGCAGGTATCCCAAGAATAGATCCGCCATCCTCTGATGAGTTGACAGACCACAACACTTTTCCTGCGTTAAGATCAACACAGTAGAAGTTGCCGTCATAGTCACCAAAACAGGCTTTCCCGGAGTAAAGGGCAGGTGAGGAGGCAATATATATGCCTATGTTAATAGTGTCTTTTTCCTTGCCGGTCAAAG
>DAONXX010000042.1:0-1669 GCA_035414025.1 Bacteroidales bacterium
ATGCATACAAAAACAGCAAGTTTGGTATAGAACCTAAAACCCTTGATGATATAACCCGGTCCTGCAGAATAGAAGTGATCTCGGAGGATTCTGTTAAAATAACCATGCCTCCTGCATCAAAGAAACGAACACATGCCTGTGCTATTGTTTCCTTTACACTATTCTATCCTGATATCTTCGGACCCCATCTTGTTGAATTTCAAAAAGAGATACTTCAGCAATACTCTGATGCCCGTCTGTCAGGAGTTTGCAAGGATGAATGGGGATTTCCTCCTTATTTCCCGGAATTTTACAATGAAAATATTTACGATTTCTGGTACTCAAAATTCAGTGCAGAAGAATATGCAAGGAAAACAGGCGGACGTGACCTGATTGCAGATTGTCTGTTAATGGCAAGACCTTTTAAGAACAAAGAGATTGAACGACAGGTGGCTGTAAATAATTTCATGGAAATGATTCTGCACAGGAATATTCATATTGAGAACTGTTTCTATGACGATGTAAAGGAGATTTTCGGGAAAGATGCTGCAGTAACAGTTCATCCTACATGGTGGCCTTATCCCGATTACAATGAGTTTAAGAAGAATGGTCTTGACTGGTGGAGTGTAAAAAGGGACTGGGCTCAGACAGATGAAATAGTGCCCTTTGCAATAAGAACAGCTCTGGCCAAAAAATGGGATAGTCCTCTATGGTACAACATGTATCATACAATGGGATTACCTGTTCAGATATGGAGTTCAGCACTTGCCGGAGGAAGAATAAATTACCTGGGATTCCAGACTTTATATGACAGGGATGTTATGAGGGCAGAAAACAGGATCAGATTACTGAACTATATAAGCAAAACTCCCCTTGACTGCCAGGTAGCAATTGTTTTTGGTCATGCGGCAGCTGTAAACTGGGCAGGACAATACCATAATGATGTTGGAATGAAACTTGCCGATACTCTTTGGTTCTCTGGCTATCCTGCAGATCTGATACCAACAAGTGAAATAGAGAACGGAAGCATGAAGGTGGATGACGAGGGCTGGATATGTTACGGAAAACAAAGATATTCAGCCGTTGTACTATATAATCCCGAGTTTGAGAAAAACTCTACTGCTGCTTTTTTTCAAAAAGCAGTTGGGGGAAAAACAGCCGTATTCAGAATAGGTAAGTGGACACATTATTTCGATGGAACTCCTGTCGAAAATAAAAACACCCCGCTTCCGGAAATGACAACAGGAAACAACTACAGGGAAATATTTCCCGGAATTATTAAAGTCCTGATTGAAAATGGTGTTGAAGCACAAAGCCCTGCAAGGGACACTCTCGATAGCAGATATTTCATTTTGAGGGACTTCAGTACTGGCTCCTGCTTCCCCCCGACAACAGGTTTTTCAAAACTTATCGACGGAACAATGATTCATGTTGCCGGAACAAATGATGTAAGCGGTGATCCGATACAATCGGAATTTGAAGTACAAGGGAAAAAAGTCAGTTTTGATGCCATAGGAGTAGCCGCGGTAAGACTTGACAGTAATGGTAATCCTGAAGCTCTTGCTGCAGGAAGTCTGAAAAGCTTCAGATCGGAAAATTTTGAGATAAACCTTGATGAAAGGCTTGATCTGGCCCTTTGGATTGATCAGAACGGCCAATGGAACGGCGTGGTACAAGGCTTTAACGGGAC
>DAONXX010000042.1:1769-16165 GCA_035414025.1 Bacteroidales bacterium
TTCTTATTCACCTTGAGAAAAGATCAGGCTCCTTCCATGACAACAGATGATTAGCGTCTGATACAAGTTTATTGTGATCAAGCAACCATCTAATTATCTTAATTACTTTTTCTTCAGGATAGTTTATTTTTGAAACCAGTTCCTGTACATCATATTTTTTCTCTGACAGTCTGTCCTTGATCTCCTCAAGGATAATATCAAATTCATATTTACTCAGATCCAACTCATTGCGTTTCCTGCAAACATCACAAATACCACAGCGGTCAGATTCCTCCCCAAAGTAATCGAGAAGAACTACTGATCTGCATTTGGTATTAAAATCAGCATAGTCGATCATCTTATTCAACCTTATTATATATTTCTCCTTTACCTGCAGATAATTTTCCGGAGATATAAAAAGGGATTTTCTTTCGAGTCTCTCTTCAGTAAAAATAACAAGGGCCGTCTTTTTCCCTGGTATATACTTTATTATGTTTAATGAAGACAGTTTTATGAGGAATTTGTATACTGAGTCTCTTGTAAGAGCTGATTTCTTTGCCAAAACATCTTCATTTATTGCAACAAATTCTGAGAACATGCCAGTATATGATCTGAGAAGGAGCTTTATAAAACTGTCAAATGTCTCATTGGCCACCTGGAATTTATAAAGATCATCGCGGCCCACAATAAAATGAACCCTCGAAGGATTGTTAATTTCTTCCGTAAATTCAACATAACCTTCTCGCTGCAGGAATTTCAGGCTGTTATAAGTCTCAATTACAGGCAACCGGTATTTCGAAAGGAAATTCTGCATACTGAAATCAAAGACATTATTTTTACCTGCACCTTCAGGAACCTGAAGATAATTGCATAAAGCTTCATAAACATCCTTAATCTTTTCTATCGGAGGAAACTTCTTTCTCAGAGATTCTTCAAGACGGCTCTTATCTGATCTGGCATACAGAAGAACAGCAGACGCAGCTTTGTTATCACGTCCTGCCCTGCCGCTCTCCTGGAAATATTCTTCTATGCAGTCTGGCATTTCCCAGTGTATTACAAAACGGACATCCGGTTTATCTATACCCATGCCAAAAGCATTTGTAGCAACAATAACCCGGGTATCTCCGACAGACCATGAAAGCTGTTTTCTGTCACGTAATTCCACTGGCAGTCCCGCATGGTAGAAATCGGAACTGATGCCATTTGCAACCAGCAGTTCGGCTATTTCCTTAGATCTCTTACGGCTGCGTACATATACAATTCCGCTGCCTTTTGTCTTATTAAGTGTCTTAATAAGAAATGAACCTTTATCCTCAACATTTCTTACAAAGTAGGATATATTCTTGCGTTCAAAGCTTGTCCTGAGAACATTTTTTTGCCTGAATTGCAGCTTATTCATTATATCATCAGCTACCTGAGTAGTTGCAGAGGCTGAAAGTGCAAGGAAAGGTACTTTTTCAGAAACAATATCGCGCAATAAAGCAATTTTAAGATAAGAAGGTCTGAAATCATATCCCCATTGAGATATACAGTGAGCCTCATCGACAGCAATCAGATTAAGGTTCATCTTCTGTACCCTTGCCTGAAAAAGGCTTGACGAGATCCTTTCTGGTGATATATAAAGGAATTTGTAATCACCATAAATACTATTCTCAAGTACTATATCAATCTCCTCCTGTGACATTCCCGAATGAATAGCCAATGATTTAATTTCAAGGCTGTTAAGACGGGCTACTTGTTCTTTCATCAGAGCAATGAGCGGGGTAATAACAAGGCATATCCCTTCCGCAGCAATAGCAGGTATCTGGAATGTCATTGATTTTCCTCCGCCCGTGGGCATTAGGCCCAGCGTATCTCTTCCTTCAGCAACAGATTTTATGACTTCCTCCTGCAGAGGCCTGAAAGAAGTGAAACCCCAGTATTTTATCAATATCTGTCTATAGGGTTCAATATTCATTTAAACAGCGGATCATAATTATTATAACAAAAATAATAACTGTTATTCAATTTTTTATAAGCAGAACAAGAATGAATGTATTATGAGTGACGAATTTTTCGTAATTTGCGGCATCAAAAATAATAACCCTGCCTGATGTCGTTTCTGGAAGATAAAATAGTATATGAAGGATTGACATTTGATGATGTTCTCATCCTTCCTGCATACTCTGAAGTTCTACCGAGAGAAGTAGACCTGAGTTCGATGTTCTCAAGGAATATCCCTATCAACACCCCAATTGTATCCGCAGCAATGGATACTGTAACAGAAGCTGATATGGCAATAGCGATTGCCAGAGAAGGTGGTATAGGAGTAATACATAAGAATATGAGCATTGAAAAGCAGGCTTCACAGGTAAAAAGAGTAAAGCGTGCAGAGAATGTGATGATCTCCGATCCTATAACAATAAACCTTAATGCAACAATTGCCGAAGCTATCCATCTTATGCTGGAATATAAGATAGGAGGAATTCCTGTTATTGATGAAAACGGCCTGCTTAAGGGAATAGTAACAAACAGGGATCTCAGGTTTGAGAATAATCACAACAGGAAGATTACAGAAGTGATGACAAGCCAGCTTATCACAACAAATCATCAGACTGACCTTAAAGCAGCTGCAAGAATATTAAGAAAACACAAGATTGAAAAGCTTCCAATGGTTGATGAAAATGGCAAACTTGTAGGCCTGATAACATATAAAGACATTACCAAAGCAAAGGACCGGCCGAATTCCTGTAAAGATGAGAAAGGCCGCTTAAGGGTTTGCGCTGCTGTCGGAATTGCCTCCAATACAATGCAGAGGGTTGAAGCCCTTTTAGCTGCCAGTGCCGATGCCATTGTTATTGATACAGCTCACGCACATACTAAAAGCGTTATCAGTATCCTTAAAAATATCAAGAAGAATTTTCCGGGAACAGAAGTTGTAGTCGGAAATATCGGAACAGGTGATGCTGCAAAAAAATTAGTTCAGGAAGGTGCTGATGCCGTAAAAGTTGGTATTGGTCCGGGTTCAATCTGCACGACTAGAGTAGTTGCCGGTGTTGGGGTTCCTCAATTGTCAGCTATCTACAATGTGGCAAATGCAATTGAAGGATCTGGCGTACCCGTTATTGCCGATGGAGGCATCCGTTATTCAGGTGATATAATTAAAGCAATTGCGGCAGGTGCTGATTCGATTATGACAGGATCTCTCTTTGCCGGAGTAGAAGAGTCGCCCGGAGAAACAATTATCTATAGCGGACGTAAATTTAAAGCCTACAGGGGAATGGGATCCCTGGAAGCTATGCAGGAGGGATCAAAAGACCGTTATTTCCAGGATGTTGAAGAAGACATTAAAAAGCTGGTGCCTGAAGGCATAGCAGCAAGGGTTCCCTATAAAGGAAATCTCTCAGAAGTAATTTACCAGATGACCGGCGGCCTAAGGGCCGGCATGGGATATGTTGGAGCTAAAAATATCATCACTCTGAAAAGAGAAAGCAAGTTTGTCAGAATAACTAATTCAGGCATTATTGAAAGTCATCCCCACGGTGTGTCAATTACGAAGGAATCGCCCAACTACAGCAGAAAAGTAGTTGAATAACAGGAAGTAAATTACCCTGATGAAAATCAGATCATCAATCCTCCTAGTAATATTTTTTATGACCCCTGCTGTTTGCATGACCCAGGTTCTGAATGACAGTATCCTAATGACTGTTGCAGGGAGAAAAATTGAAGCAGGAGAATTCATCAGAATGTTCAATAAAAGCAATGAATCAGACAAACTGCCAGATGTTGACAACTACCTTCAGCAATATATAAACTTCAGACTAAAAGTTGCTGATGCAATTAATAAAGGCATTGATACAACAAAAGAATTCAAAAACGAACTGAACGGTTACAGAAACCAGTTAGCCCAGAACTATCTTACAGATACCAAAACAAAGGAAAGATTGCTTCAGAGAACTTATGAGAGGTCGCTTATCGATATCAATGCCTGGCACATCCTTATAAACTGCCCTGAAGGATCAAAGGCAACTGATACTTTAAATGCCTGGAACAAAGCTGCTGATGTCAAACAGAGGATACTCAGGGGTGAGTCGTTTGAACAGGTTGCCCGAAGTACATCAGACGATCCATCAGTCAGACTTAACGGCGGCAATCTGGGATACTTTACAGTGTTTCAGATGATAACCCCCTTTGAGGATGCAGCTTTTAATATGAAAAAGGGTTCAATCTCTGATCCTGTGAGAACTCCTTATGGTTATCATATTATTAAGGTAGCTGACAGAAGGCCTTCAAAAGGAAAAGTCCTCACTGCACATATTATGAAATCTGCTCCTCCCGGAATATCGGAAGAAGAAGCAAAAAAAGCTGAAGAAGCTATAAATGCAATATATAAAGAGCTTCTTGGCGGAGCCTCCTTCAGTAAACTTGCACAGAAGCATTCAGATCATAAACAGAGTGCTGCCAATGGCGGCGAACTTGACTGGTTTGGAACCGGAGAAATAATTACCGAATTTGCCGAAGCCGCTTTTGCATTAACTGATACCGGCAAATACAGTAAACCAATAAAATCTCCTTATGGCTGGCATATAATTAAATTGCTCGGGAAAAAGGCTCCGGCATCCTTTCAGGAGACCAGATCATATCTTGAAAGCAGGATCAATCAGTCATACCTGAATTCTCTCAGCAAAAAATCACTTATAAACACTCTTAAGAAAGAATACAAGTTCAGAATTAACTATACGGTATTCAACTGGTTTGTGACTAATACCGACTCTTTGATAATTAACGGACTGTCAAAATATAACCGGAAAACAATTCCTGCCGGCTTTATTTATTCGTTTGCTGATCAAAGACTTTCAGCAAGAAACTTTGCAGCATATATTGAAAGCAGAAAATCAAGGATTATTACAGATGAGCCGGAAGTATTCATAAACAGATCAATTGAGGATATCTCTAATGATCAGATGATTCAATATGAGAACTCAATACTCGAAAAAAAATACCCTGATTTCAGGTATCTTGTCAATGAATTCTATGACGGAATACTGCTTTTTAATATATCAGAAGAAAAATTATGGAAAAAAGCACAGCAGGATTCTGCCGGACTAATGCGATATTATGAGGACCATAAAATGGAATTTCTTACGAAAAAAGGCATTGAAACCAAAATATTTAGTTTACGGATTCCTGATGGTGACAAAAAACTGGCTTCTGCATACAGAAAATATTCAAGAAGAAAACAAACAGACAATCTTATGCTTAAAAAATTCAACAAAAAAAATGATTCCGTGCTTGTTATTAATGAAAGAATATTTTTTGCTGGCGATGATCCGGTGATTGATAAAATAGAATGGAACACAGGAAAACAAAATATTAAAATAAACAACTACCCCTCAGTTATAATAATCAATAAGGTTATTGAACCTGTACCGAAGTCTTTCAGCGAAATTGAAGGCGAGATGATAGCCGGATATCAGGATTATCTTGAGAAGGAATGGATAAAACAATTAAGGACAAAATACACCGTTAAGATTAATGATCTCATTTATGAGTTGGTTAAAAAGAGCTTGATCAATGACTAGACTTTCTTCTTATATTATGTTTCTGATTATTGTCTTGTCAGGATGCAATAATCCAAATAAAATAGCCAGCAGGCTTCCTGTGGCTAAGGTGGGGGACAATATACTTTATTATGACCAGATCCCACAGGTCTTTCAACCGGGCACAACAGATGCTGACAGTGCTGCAGTAATACAGAACTACATTAACCGGTGGGCCAAGAAGGAGCTGTTACTGCAGAAAGCTGAAGAAAACCTTACTTTGGCGAGCAGAGACGAAATTGCACGGCAAATTGAAGAGACCAGAGCAAATCTGGTAATCTACCAATACCAGAGACAGATGATGCTTGAAAAGATGGATACTTTAATAAACAATACTGAACTTGAAAAGTACTATTCTGAAAACCAGGCAAGCTTTATGCTTTCTTCAAACATCGTGAAAGCCTTATTCATCAAAATCCCCATGGAGACGCCAAACGTTGCGAGAATAAGGTTACTTGCCAGAACAGGCGAACAAAATGACCTGCAGGAACTTGAAAAATTATGTTATCAGTTCGCTGATAAATTCGATGATTTCAATGAAGAATGGGTAACACTCGACAGGATTTCAGTCGAACTACCCGAAGAAATAAACAATCAGGAATCTTTCCTCAGGAGAACGTCCTTTTATGAGACCTCAGATTCCGACTACCTCTATTTCCTGACAATCCGGGATTACAAACTCAAATCTACACTTGCTCCTATTGAGTATGTAAAAGAAGATATAAAAAGAATAATCTGGAACATGAGAAGAATTGAATTTATCCAGAGCCTTGAAAATGGTATCTACAATGATGCGCTCAAAAATAATATGTTTATGATTTATAATAACCAAAGATAATGAGAAGAGGCCGAAAATTATTTTTGATGCTGGCCGGTATTTATTTATCCGGTATAACCTTAATAAACTCACAGGTTCTTGTTGAATCTATAGCTGCAATTGTTGGCAATGAAGTAGTGTATCTTTCTGATGTTGAAGAAATGGTGAATGAGATCAGGTTAAGGGGAGACAGGACACCGACAGACCAGTTAAGATGCATGGTACTAGAGGAGCTGCTTGTATCAAAACTATTCCTTGATCAGGCACGTATCGACAGTATATCCGTCACTGAAGAAATGGTTGAAGGAGAAGTTAATGCCCAGATTAATGATGCTATTAGGCAGGCAGGCAGTGAACAGGTGCTAATGGAGTATTTTAAAAAGAGCATGATAGAAATACGCAGGGATATTCGTGAACGCATGGTCGAACAGGAAATAATAAGACGGGTACAGGGCGTTATTGCTGAGGATGTTTCTCTTACCCCAAGAGAACTGAAAAAATATTATTCTGAAATCCCGAAAGATAGTCTGCCTGTTATTCCTGCAAGGGTACAGGTAAGTATCATCCAGCTTGACCCCCCAAACAATGAGGAGAACAAAGCTGAAGCCCGTCAGCGGCTGCTGGACATACGGGGTGAAATACTTGAAGGCAAAAGCTTTAATATGCTTGCTGTACTGTATTCTGAAGATCCCGGATCAGCAATAAACGGAGGTGAAATTGGGTACAAACTAAGAGGAGAACTCGAAAAACCATACGCTGATGCTGCATGGAGCCTTACGAAAAACACTGTTTCCAGAATTGTGGAATCCCGCTACGGATTCCATATAATTCAGGTTATAGACCGAAAAAATGATATGCTTAATACAAGGCATATATTAATCAGGCCCAAAGTCAAACCTGAACAGGAAGCAAGTGCAATGGCAAAACTTGACAGCATAGCGAGACTTATTAGAAAAGACAGCCTGAAATTTGAGACTGCAGCATATATGTTCTCAACACATAAAGACAGCTGGATAAATGGCGGGAAATACGTCCGTACAGATCCTGCAAACCGCAATACATGGTTCTCTCTTGATGAATTTGACACAGAAATGTACGTAAGATTAAGGGACCTGAAAATTGGCGAAATATCTGAACCTTTCCGTACAACAGATGAAGACAATAATACCGTTTTCAGAATCGTGAAACTTGACAATGAAGCCCCGGCACACAGGGCGAACCTGAAAGATGATTATCAGGCACTGTACAACGCTGCCATGATGGAAAAACGTTCAAAGCTGTATCAGGATTGGATCAATAAGAAGCTTGCCGTTACATATATTAGGATAAGTGATGAATTCAAATATTGTAACTTTCTGAACCAGGGATGGTTGAAATAGATCTTCTTAAATATTTATTAAAAAAAGCAGCAGTCAATATCCTGCTTCTTAGTAGTATCCTTATCTTATCAGCAAGCATGCTGACGAGCTTCAGTAATATTCAACAAGCATCCGGGAAAAGACAAATAAACCTAAGGCATGCTGATGAAGATATAATTGAAAGAGACAAACAATCCGGAAAAGACTGGCATCGCCTGATAGGAAATGTCGATCTGGCCCACAATGAAATAACAATGAAATGCGACAGCGCTCATTTCTTTCCGGATAAAAATCAGGTAACTGCATACAGCAGGATACATATAGAACAGGGCGACACCCTTGATATAATGGGTGACTATCTCTTCTACGACGGAATTGCTGAAATAGCAATCCTGAGGGGAAATGCCGAACTGATTGATAAAGAGACCCACTTATATACCAATTCAGTATTTTATGATGTAAAGAATGAGATTGCTCAGTATACTGAAACAGGAACAATAACCAATGGAGACAATAAACTTATTAGCACAATCGGTATTTATTATCTTGCAACAAACACATTCCATTTCAAGGACAGCGTAAAGATCATTAACCCCGAATATATAATGAATGCTGATACGATGGATTATAATACAAAAACAGAGACGGCATTCTTTACAGGTCCATCAGAAATAAAAGGCGACAGTCTCTATCTGTATTGCGAAAAAGGCTGGTATGATACAAAAAACAATATGACAAGGATATGGAAAAATGCATTGATAGACAATAAACAACAAATTATACGAGGAGATTCTCTGTTCTATAATGAAATAACGGGATATGGACAGTCTTTTGGCAATGTAAGCATTACTGACACAAATAATAATCTTGTCGTTATTGGAAACTATGCCTGGTATTTTAAGGATCCCGAGCGTTTCATGGTTACCGACAGTGCATTGTTTATCCAGATCTCCGGCAAGAATGATTCATTGTTTCTCCATGCCGATACAATAAGTGCAGTAACGGTTACTGATACTTCAGAAAAAGCTTTCAGGCTTGTTAGAGCTTATTATGGATGCAGGATCTTCAGCAAGGATTTTCAGGCTAAATGCGATTCACTCTCCTACTCTTTCAGGGATTCTGTTATAAGATTCTATGAAAAGCCGGTCTTGTGGGCAAAAGAAAACCAGCTTACTTCCGATTCCATGGCAATTTTTACAAAAAACAGACAGGCTGATAAAATAGAACTATATAACTCTGCTTTTATTGCCAGTCAGGTTGATTCCCTGAGATTCAACCAGATAAAAGGAAGATCACTGACAGGTTATTTAAGGGATAATGAATTATACAAGATCGAAATAAACGGTAACGGTGAATCGATAACATACCTTATCGACGGCGATGAAATTGTAGGAGTCAACACAGCAAGATGTGCAAGAATAGAAATATTTATTGAAGATAGTAAAATCAGGGATATATTTGAATACCAAAATCCCGATGGAGTTATCGATCCCCCAACCTCATCCCCTCAAACAGATAAGCGCCTTGACGGATTCAGTTGGTTTGATTACCTCAGACCAAAGAAAATGGAGGACATCTATTTCTCAGCAGATGAAAAATAGAAAATTAAAAATTCCCTAAAAACCTGAAGGCCAATAAAACAACCTGCAAATTGCTTATACTTACTGCTAAAACTAAAAAAGGTGAGATATACGCTAATACTCATCTTCATTAAAGAAGAAATCATCTTTACTGGGATAATCTGGCCATATATCCTCAATGCTTTCATATATATCACCTTCATCTTCAATTTCCTGAAGGTTTTCAATAACCTCCATCGGAGCACCTGACCTAATGGCGAAATCAATCAGCTCATCCTTGGTTGCAGGCCATGGGGCATCTTCAAGTTTTGATGCTAATTCAAGCGTCCAGTACATAATTTTATGATTAGTTTTTCGTCTAAAAATCTGCAAATATATATATATATTTTCTTTAAAAACAATAGATAATTTAAAGAATCAGCAATATTTAATCATACTACGTAATTTCCTTAATATCAAGATCTAAGTTTATTTTACGACCAAGTAAAAATAAATAGTCAGCAAGACGGTTAAGATATTTGATGATCAGCGGCGGAATTTTTTCAGTCGAGTCAAGCTTTACAACGCGTCTCTCTGCTCTGCGACATACATTCCGTGTAATGTGGACATAGGAGACCAGAATATTACCACCGGGTATAATAAATTTTATAAGCCCGGGCAGAGTCGTCTCCAAACTTTCAATCGCACCTTCAAGGATGTTGACAGAATCAGCAGCAGAAACTAAAATTTCGGATGCTTTTTCCTCAGATTCTGACGCAAGGGCAGCATTAAATAGCATAAGCTGTTTCTGAATGCTTACAAGCAACTCGGTATTCTTTTGAATTTCCCTGAAATCTCTTAACAGACCTATCCAGGAAATAAGCTCATCAACTGATCCCAGAGCTTCTATTCGCGGATGATGCTTCGGAAGTCTTTTACCTCCCGAAATTGATGTGAGGCCCTCATCCCCCATGCAGGAAGATATCTTCATAATTATTGAAAATTATAAGATTATCCTGCAATATAAAAATTTAACTTAAGCTTACACCTCAGTTTTGCTTAAACTTTTCATTGAGGTAATCCTGAGCAACTTCACCATCGAAGAGTCTTATTATTCTCGCAGCATGTCTTGCTATATCTTCCTCGTGAGTAACAAGGATTACTGTATTTCCGTTTCTGTGAATTTCATCAAGCAAGTTCATAATATCGAGAGATGTCTTACTGTCAAGGTTTCCGGTAGGCTCGTCGGCAAGTATTATTGAAGGTTTATTTACAAGAGCTCTTGCAATTGCCACCCTCTGTCTTTGTCCTCCTGACAACTCATTGGGTTTATGAGTCATCCTGTCAGCAAGCCCTACATGAGTCAGAGTCTCAATTGCCAATCTTTCACGCTCTGCTTTCTGTATTCCGGCATAAATAAGGGGAAGTGTAACATTTTCAAGAGCTGTGTACCTGGGAAGCAAATTGAATGTCTGAAAAACAAATCCTATCTCCTTGTTCCTTATCTCAGCAAGGAAATCATCATCCATCTGGCTCACATCCGTTCCATTAAGAATATATTTTCCGCTGGTGGGAGTATCAAGGCAACCAAGCAGGTTCATGAGTGTAGACTTACCGGAACCTGATGGTCCCATAATAGCTACATATTCATTTCTGTGAATATCAATTGTGACTGATCTTAAAGCCCTGACAATCACTGATCCAATCTGATAATTCTTTACAATATTTTGAATCTCAATAACTTTGTCCATAAGTGTAAATTTTAAATTTTTGAAATTAGATTAATTTGTTTAAATATTGAATTATCTGTTCTTAATTTTTGTTAATACTTTATAACATAATCAAAATGGGTCATTCCCTTCCTGAAAAAAATAATTCCCATCCTGTTTATATCTATCGTAAAGGAAATGTTTTTCATCTTCCTTATCTCCGACCATGCTTGTTCCATCTCATTAGATAGATGTATATCATCAATTACCACAACACTATCATTATCTGTCATTTCAATTATTTGGTTGAAATATTTCAAAACAGGTTCTTTTCTGTGATTCCCGTCTATAAAAACAAGACCTGGTTTAACACCTTGCTCCTTGAGAACCGGAAGCATTTCATCAAATGATCCTGTAAGCTGGCTGATATTATTCAGTCCGGCAATACTGAAATTATACCTGGCAATTTCAGAAACAGAGGGACAGCCTTCAATGGTATAAACAACAGTATCTGGCCGGGCAGCTGCCATGTACATAGTACTCATGCCTAATGAAGTACCTAGTTCAATAATGGAACTATTCCCAAACTCACCTGCCATATTAGCAAGTAATTTACAATACTTTTGAGGTACTGCTGAATTACGCGCTATTTCGGATATTTTTCTCAAATTTCCTTTCATTTTTACCGAACCAGCCCCCATATCTGTGACCTTTATCTTTCTGTTATCGGATTTCAGCTTTTTTCTGATATCTTCATTACGTAAGACAATAGCAGGGTCGATTTTATTCCTGAACACCCTTGAAACCAGATCGAAAACAAAAGGACTGTGAATACCTTGACCTCTGGAATGCCTTGAAATGAAAAGATATCTTAAATACCTTATGCCTGAAAAATAATTCATTCTGTCCCGTAAATATATTTTAGGTAAGGTTGTCAAAATTAATTATTTTCGGAAATCTTTTAATCAACCTGAGATTAGGCCGGAAAATGCAGGATCTACTTGATACGGATATTAAATACTTGCAAGGTGTTGGTCCAAAGAGAGCTGAACTACTTAATAAAGAACTAAATATATTCACTTACAGGGATCTCCTTTATTTTTTTCCGTACAAATATATTGACAGAACAAAAATATACAGTATATCAGAACTGAATCAGGATCTTCCCTATGTACAGATAAAAGGGGTGATTACTGGATATTATACGGAGGGAAGAGGTGCAGGAAAAAGATTAATCGCTGATTTTAAGGATGATACAGGCACTGTAAAATTGGTATGGTTTAAAGGAACTAAATGGATAATACAGAATTATCTGCTGGATGTGGAGTATGTAGTCTTTGGCAAGCCGAGCATTTTCAATGGCCAGATAAATATAATACATCCGGAAATTGAAGCATCTGAAAAAATCGCAAAAAGAATTTCCTCAGCGTTCCAGGCACAATATAGTACTACTGAAACCCTAAGGAATCATTTTCTTAACTCAAAAGCAGTAAGCAAGCTTATCGGGAACGTGTTCAGGCAGATAAGTTTCAATCTGCCTGAATCTTTGCCTGCTTATATCTTATCAAAATACAAGCTGGCAGGACTCAGGGAAGCTCTGTTTAAAATACATTTTCCTTCGAATCCATCCGACATTGAAAAAGCAGGCTATCGGCTTAAATTCGAAGAATTGTTTTACATACAACTGAATCTCATACGTTATAAGAATAACAGGTCATTGAAGCATAAAGGTTTCGTATTCTCAAATGTTGGAGACAACTTTAATAACTTTTATTTCAATAATTTACCATTTACATTAACTGATGCTCAGAAAAAGGTAATAAAGGAGATACGGAAAGATCTCGGATCCGGCAAGCAAATGAACAGGCTCCTCCAGGGTGATGTGGGCAGCGGTAAAACAATTGTTGCCCTTATGAGTATGCTTATTGCTATAGATAACGGATACCAGGCATGCATTATGGCTCCGACAGAAATCCTTGCAACCCAGCATTACAATACTGTCACAAAAATGCTTCAGGGATTGAACATCAGAGTCAGGCTTCTGACAGGATCCTCAAAAAGATCATTGAGAAAGGAAATAAGCGAATCGCTTCTTGACAGTTCACTCAATATTTTAATCGGTACTCATGCCCTGATAGAAGAAAATGTCAGGTTCAGCAACTTGGGTCTTGTAATTATTGATGAACAGCATCGTTTCGGAGTGGAGCAAAGGGCAAAGCTCTGGAAAAAGAATCTGAATCCTCCTCATGTGCTTGTCATGACGGCAACTCCTATACCAAGGACACTGGCAATGACCCTCTACGGAGATCTTGATGTTTCAGTAATTGATGAACTTCCATCCGGAAGGAAACCAATAAAGACAATGCATTTCTTTGATTCAGAAAGAAATAAAGTTTATGGCTTTCTCAGAGAAAAAATTGCTGCAGGACAACAGGTTTATGTCGTCTATCCCTTGATTAAGGAATCAGAAAATATGGATTATAAAGATCTTGAAGACGGATGGGATAATATGTCAAGGGTCTTCCCTGCTCCCGAATACTGCATAAGTGTAGTGCATGGAAAAATGACTCCTGCCGTAAAGGAAGAATCAATGAAGCTTTTTAAGGAAGGTAAAGCCCATATACTTATTGCCACGACAGTCATCGAGGTGGGAGTTGATATTCCGAATGCATCTGTAATGGTCATTGAGAGTGCCGAACGCTTCGGCCTTTCTCAGTTGCATCAACTGCGGGGAAGAGTGGGCAGGGGATCTGATCAGTCTTACTGTATCCTTATGACATCAGGCAAGCTTTCTAAAGAAGCAGTAACAAGACTGGAAGTTATGATAAGAACAAATGACGGATTTGAGATAGCGGAAACCGATCTTCAATTAAGAGGCCCCGGGGATATTGAAGGAACTATGCAAAGCGGAATACCATTTGATCTCAAAATTGCAGATCTTAGCAAAGACGGACAAATTATCGAATACGTAAGAAGGATAGCTGAAGATGTTATTTTAAACGACCCCCTCCTGAAGCATGACCAGAATCTTATTCTCTGCCATGAACTGAACAGGCTTTTCAGTAAGAAACAATACTGGAGCAACATAAGTTGAAAAGAAAGAACAGAACTGAAAAAGTATGAATTTCTTAAAATATGATTGATAAAACAGAGACTTTTCCATCAGACATTTATATTTTTGCAGATAACTTATTCCCTGAGCAAATGAATTACAATGAATGGTTCAAAGATCTGCGAAAACATAGAATATGATGGTATAGTAGCAAAAGCTGATGATAAATCTGCAACTATTAAAATTATTTCATATTCAGCATGTTCAGGATGCCATGCAGAAGGGTTTTGTATGATGTCGGATAAAAAGGAGAAAGACATAATTGTTCCCGGGAAATACGAGG
>DAONXX010000043.1:0-15936 GCA_035414025.1 Bacteroidales bacterium
AGAGCACTGGTCTCCAAAACCAGGTGTCGGGAGTTCGAGTCTCTCCTCCCGTGCAATAAAGAATGGATATGAGTTTTAAAAATTATTTACGGGAATCTTTTACAGAGCTGGTCCATAAGGTTACATGGCCGACATGGTCTGAGCTTCAGAATAGTGCCGTACTCGTAATGGTGGCTACTTTGATTATTGCTTTAATTGTTGCTGCAATGGATTTTTCATTCAGCAGGATTATGGAGGCCATATATAGTTTGTTATACTAAACCGGAGAGGTTCCAATGAGTGAGGAAACGAAGAAGTGGTATGTTCTTAGGGCAATAGGGGGGAAAGAGAAAAAAGTTAAAGAGTATATCGATAACGAAATAGCACGCCTGAAACTTGGCGAATATGTCTCACAGGTCCTTATCCCGACAGAAAAAGTATATCAGATACGATCCGGGAAGAAAATCAGCAAGGAAAGAACTTTCTTCCCCGGTTATGTCCTTGTCGAAGCTGTTCTTGTCGGTGAAATACCACACATCTTGCGAAGCATTCCCAATGTTATCGGATTCCTTGGCTCTCAGGATGGTGAACCGATCCCACTCAGAAAAGCAGAGATAAACAGGATCCTTGGGAAAGTCGACGAATTAAATGCAAGCGACGAGGAACTGAATGTTCCTTTCTTCGTCGGAGAATCAGTGAAAGTTATTGACGGACCTTTCAATAGCTTTACAGGGATCATTGAAGAAGTTAATGAAGAAAAGAAAAAGCTTAAGGTGATGGTTAAGATATTTGGCAGAAAAACACCCCTTGAGCTTAGTTTTATGCAGGTAGAAAAAGAAATTTAAAGAAGATATTGACAGTTATAATATCTATAATGCTTCCTGAATAACTGTCAGATTCTCGCAATAAACATGCAAATTTAAAATTATGGCAAAAGAAGTTGCTGGACTGATAAAGTTACAGATTCGTGGCGGAGGAGCTAATCCATCTCCACCTGTAGGGCCTGCACTGGGATCGAAAGGTGTGAATATAATGGATTTTTGCAAGCAATTTAATGCCAGGACCCAGGATAAAGCTGGAAAGGTTATACCGGTTGTTATTACAGTATATAGTGACAAGTCATTTGATTTTGTTACAAAAACACCACCGGTAGCTGTTCAGCTTCTTGAAGTCTCCAAATCGAAGAAGGGTTCAAAAGAGCCCAACAGAAATAAGGTGGCACAAGTCACTTGGGACCAGGTTGAGATGATTGCAAAAGATAAAATGGAAGACTTGAACTGTTTTACCCTCGAGTCGGCCATAAAGATGGTAGCTGGTACCGCAAGAAGTATGGGGATCACTATTAAAGGTGATATCCCGAACAAAATTTAATTAACGAAACATGACTAAACTTACTAAAAACCGTAAAGCTGCCATTTCATTACTTGAAAAGGATAAGCTCTATACGTTGAAAGAAGCAACTGTCCTTGTGAAGGAAATAACTAAAACAAAGTTTGATGCTTCAGTCGACTTAGATGTAAGGTTAGGTATTGATCCACGAAAATCCAATCAGATGGTTCGCGGCGTTGTTTCACTGCCTCACGGAACAGGTAAACAGACACGTGTGCTCGTGCTATGTACCCCCGATAAGGAAGCTGAAGCAAAAGAGGCTGGAGCCGATTATGTAGGCCTTGATGAATTCATCGAAAAGATCAAGGGCGGATGGACAGATGTGGATGTAATAATAACCATGCCATCAGTTATGGGGAAAGTAGGTCAGTTAGGCAGGATACTCGGTCCCCGCGGACTGATGCCTAATCCGAAAAGTGGAACTGTCACAATGGAAATAGGCAAAGCTGTTAAAGAAGTGAAACAGGGTAAGATTGATTTCAAGGTTGATAAAAACGGAATCATCCATGCCTCGATTGGAAAAGTCTCATTTGAGCCAAATAAGATCGCTGAAAATGCCAGGGAATTCATCTCAGTGGTTAATAAGCTTAAACCGGCAGCTGCAAAAGGAACTTATATCCGCAGCCTGTACCTTTCAAGCACAATGAGCCCGGGTATAAAAATTGATCCCAAAGGTCTTGAAGATTAATTCATTATTTAAACCTTGAAATAATTATGAGACGACAAGAAAAAAATACTATAATTGACAGCATTGTTGAAAGATTAAAAGAGTACAGCCACTTTTACCTGACTGATACTGCTGAACTGAATGCCACTGATACCAGTGCCCTAAGAAGAAAATGCTTTGAAAACGACATAAAGCTTGTCGTTGTGAAGAATACTCTCCTTAAAAGAGCACTCGAACAGTCAGGCATTGACCTTCAGGAATTCTATCCGATACTGAAAGGTACAACCTCAATCATGTTCACAAACACGGGAAACTCTCCTGCAAAATTAATTAAGGAATTCCGCAGGGAACATGATAAACCTGTTCTTAAAGGCGCATATGTACAGGAATCTATCTATCTCGGAGATAATATGATTGATACTCTTGTCTCCCTGAAGAGCAAACAGGAACTCGTTGCAGATATAATACTCCTTCTGCAGTCTCCTGCTAAGAATGTAATATCAGCCCTACAATCAGGTGGAAATAAAATTCATGGTGTTCTTGAAACACTACAAAAAAAAGAAAATTAGTATAAGTAAAATCAAATTTAAATCAAATAAACATGGCAGATCTGAAAAAATTTGCAGAAGAACTGGTTAATCTATCCGTTAAAGAAGTAAGCGAACTTGCTAAAATACTTAAGGATGAATACGGCATCGAGCCGGCAGCTGCAGCTGTAGCTGTTGCTGGACCTGTAAGCGGCGGTGAAGCACCAAAAGTTGAAGAAAAAACAATTTTCGACGTCATCCTTACAAGTGCAGGCGGACAGAAATTACAAATTGTTAAACTTGTTAAAGACATCACCGGCCTTGGACTGAAAGAAGCAAAAGCAGTTGTTGATGCTGCTCCGGGCCCGGTTAAGGAAGGTGTCTCAAAAGATGAAGCAGAAGCAATTAAGAATAAACTTGTTGAAGCAGGAGCTGAAGTTGAACTTAAATAAGCATTACCAAATGCACGCTTGAAGGTTTAGTTCCGTCAAATGGGCGGAGCTAAACCTATGTTCTTTTAATAATAAGTTCACTTAAACATTTTATAAATGTCGTCAAAAAATACGGAAAGAATAAATTTTGCATCTAGAAAAATCCAACTCGAATATCCTGATTTTCTGGAAGTTCAATTAAAATCATTTGGTGAATTCTTCCAGCTTGGAACGACACCGGAAAACAGAAAAAAAGAAGGTCTCTTTAAAGTATTCAGTGAAAATTTTCCGATCACCGATACCAGAAATAATTTTGTCCTTGAATTTCTTGATTATTACATTGATCCTCCAAGATATACAATTGAAGAATGTATTGAGCGCGGACTAACTTTCAGCGTTCCTCTTAAGGCAAAATTAAAACTTTATTGCACCGATCCGGAACATGAGGATTTCGACACCGTTATCCAGGATGTTTACCTTGGAACAGTTCCCTATATGACCGAGCGCGGAACATTTGTCATAAATGGTGCAGAAAGAGTGGTTGTCTCGCAGTTGCACAGATCACCCGGAGTATTCTTCGGACAAAGTATCCATGCAAATGGTACCAAGCTCTATTCGGCAAGGATAATTCCCTTCAAGGGTTCATGGATAGAGTTTGCAACCGATATCAATAATGTAATGTACGCTTATATTGACAGGAAAAAGAAACTTCCTGTTACAACATTGTTGCGTGCTATAGGTTTTGAAAGTGATAAGGACATCCTGGAGATCTTCAATCTTGCTGAAGAACATAAAGTATCCAAAACAAATATAAAGAAACAGGTCGGTCGTAAACTGGCAGCCAGAGTACTTAAAACATGGGTTGAAGATTTTGTGGATGAAGATACAGGCGAGGTGGTCTCTATCGAAAGAAATGAAGTGATACTCGACAGAGAGACAGTTATTACCCCTGAACATGTTGACCTTATTGTCGACTCAGGTGCGAAAACTATCCTCCTTCACAAAGACGATGCTTCACTTTCTGACTTTGCTATTATTTATAATACTCTTCAGAAAGATCCGTGTAATTCCGAGAAGGAGGCTGTGGTATATATTTACAGGCAGCTCAGAAATGCTGAGCCACCAGATGAAGCTACTGCCCGTGACGTTATCGAGAAACTATTCTTTTCCGATAAGAGATATGATCTTGGCGAGGTAGGCCGCTACAGGATCAATAAGAAACTTGGACTTGAGACCGACATGGACGTCAAGATCCTTTCTAAAGAGGATATTATCAAGATAATAGGTTACCTTATTGAACTTATCAATTCAAAGACTGATATTGATGATATTGACCATCTGAGCAACAGAAGAGTTCGTACTGTGGGTGAACAGCTTCATGCTCAGTTCGGAGTTGGACTTGCAAGAATGGCTCGCACAATTCGTGAAAGAATGAACGTAAGGGATAATGAAGTATTTACCCCTGTTGACCTTATAAACTCTAAAACACTCTCATCAGTAATCAACTCCTTCTTTGGAACTAACCAGCTGTCGCAGTTTATGGATCAGACTAATCCTCTGGCCGAGATGACACATAAACGCCGTATGTCGGCTCTCGGACCCGGCGGCCTTTCACGTGAAAGAGCAGGATTCGAGGTCAGGGACGTTCATTATACCCATTACGGCCGTCTGTGCCCTATTGAGACACCTGAAGGTCCGAATATCGGTCTTATTTCATCGCTTTGCGTTTTTGCAAGGATAAATGACATGGGATTTATCGAAACACCATATCTCAGGGTGAAGGACGCACAGGTTGACTTTTCAAATGATGGAGTAGTATGGATGAGTGCTGAGGAAGAGGAAGAAAAAATGATCGCTCAGGCTAATGCACCATTGACAGATGACGGACACTTTGTACACCCAAGGGCAAAGTGCAGATACGAAGCAGATTATCCTTTTGAAGAAGTATCGAAGATCGACCTTATGGATGTCGCTCCAAATCAGATAGCTTCGGTAGCTGCATCCCTGATACCATTCCTGGAACACGACGATGCCAACAGGGCTCTGATGGGTTCAAATATGATGCGACAGGCAGTTCCCCTTATTAGCCCCGAAGCGGCTATTGTAGGTACAGGACTGGAAACACAGGTTATTAAGGATAGCCGTATTCTTATTGTTGCTGAAGGCGACGGAGTTGTTGAATTTGTAGATTCAAATGAGATTGTAATAAGATATACAAGAACCGATGAGGAAAAATTTGTTAGCTTCGATGATGATACAAAACGATATATACTCCCGAAATATAGAAAGACTAATCAGAATACATGCATAAATCTTGTACCGGTTGTTAAAAAAGGTGAGAAAGTCAGGAAAGGACAGGTCCTTACTGAAGGTTACGGTACAAAGAATGGGGAACTGGCTCTTGGAAGGAACCTGAAAGTAGCATTCATGCCATGGAAAGGCTATAATTTTGAAGATGCAATTGTTATCTCCGAAAGAGTCGTTAGAGAAGATTTGTTTACATCAGTTCATATAGATGAGTACCTCCTTGAAGTGCGTGATACCAAGCGCGGTCTTGAAGAACTCACATCGGATATACCAAACGTAAGTGAGGAAGCTACAAAGAACCTTGATGAGAACGGACTCATCAGGATAGGAGCACATATAAAACCGGGAGATATTCTTATAGGCAAAATAACACCAAAAGGAGAATCCGATCCTTCACCAGAAGAAAAACTGCTGAGGGCTATCTTCGGAGATAAAGCCGGCGATGTAAAAGATGCATCACTGAAAGCCGGACCTTCCCTGGAAGGTGTTGTGATTGATAAAAAACTGTTCACAAGGGCTATCAAGGACAGAAAAACGAAAGCCATCGAGAAACCGATTCTTGAAAAAATTGATAATGAATTCAACAAAAATATTGATGAACTCAAAGCCAAACTTGTTGATAAACTCTTTATTCTTGTAAATGGTAAGACTTCACAAGGCGTTAAGGATTATCTTAATGTTGATGTAATACCCAAGGGAAGTAAGTTCACACTGAAACAGCTTCAGGAGATCGATTATCTTAATATTAATCCTAATAAGTGGACCACTGACAAGAAGAAGAATGATACTATAAAGCAGTTGCTCCATAATTTCATAATCAAATATAAAGAGATTGACGGGGTATACAAGCGCAAAAAATATAATATAACTATTGGAGATGAACTGCCAACAGGTATTGTTCGTTTAGCAAAAGTTTATGTAGCAAAGAAGAGAAAAATTAAGGTAGGAGATAAAATGGCCGGGCGCCATGGCAATAAAGGTATTGTGGCCAAAATAGTAAGGGCTGAAGATATGCCTTTCCTTGAAGATGGAACACCTGTCGACATAGTTCTCAATCCTCTTGGGGTACCTTCCAGAATGAACCTCGGGCAGATTTATGAGTCTGTTCTTGGATGGGCGGGACAGAAACTGGGTCTTCAGTTTTCAACTCCGATCTTTGACGGAGCAGATATTGATCAGATAACTGATTATACCGAGAAGGCTAAACTACCTAAGTATGGCAAGACTTATCTGTACGATGGCGGTACCGGTGAACGCTTTGACCAGCCTGCAACTGTTGGAGTTATCTACATGCTGAAGCTTGGTCATATGGTTGATGACAAGATGCATGCACGTTCAATTGGACCATATTCGCTGATAACACAGCAGCCTCTGGGAGGTAAAGCCCAGTTTGGCGGCCAGCGTTTCGGTGAAATGGAGGTGTGGGCACTTGAAGCTTTTGGCGCTGCTCATATCCTTCAGGAGATCCTTACGATAAAATCTGACGATGTAATCGGACGCGCTAAAGCATACGAGGCTATAGTCAAGGGAGAACCAATGCCGCAGCCTGGAATACCGGAGTCACTCAATGTATTGCTTCATGAACTGCGAGGCCTGGGATTGAGTGTCATACTTGACTAAATAGGTTCCTTTATTTTTAAATTGTGAAAAAAAATTCAGTATATGTCATTCAGAAGAGATAACAAAACAAAATCAAGTTACTCAAAGATCTCAATCGCTCTTGCTTCACCGGAGGAGATTCTTGATCGTTCCAGCGGTGAAGTACTGAAGCCTGAAACAATAAATTACCGGACTTACAAACCTGAACGTGACGGTCTTTTCTGCGAAAGGATATTCGGGCCGGTAAAAGATTATGAATGCCACTGCGGAAAATATAAAAGAATCCGTTATAAAGGCATCGTTTGTGACCGTTGTGGTGTTGAGGTGACGGAGAAGAAGGTCCGTCGCGAAAGAATGGGACATATTTCCCTTGTAGTTCCTGTAGCACATATCTGGTATTTCAGATCATTGCCAAACAAGATAGGGTATCTGCTGGGACTTCCGACCAAGAAACTTGATTCAATAATTTATTACGAGAGATATGTTGTAATAAATCCGGGTATAAAGGCTGATGATGGAGTTAAATATCTTGATTTCCTTACAGAAGAAGAATATGTCGAAATACTTGAATCTCTTCCGAAAGAGAATCAGTATCTTGAAGATACTCATCCTGATAAATTCATAGCTGATATGGGTGCAGAAGCCCTTCATAAGCTTCTGAGTCGTATCGACCTTGATGAACTCTCATATTCTCTGCGCCACAAGGCTAACACTGAAACCTCACAACAGCGTAAAAATGAGGCTCTTAAACGTCTTCAGGTAGTGGAAGCTTTCAGGGAATCGAGAAATGTCAATAAACCAGAATGGATGATTATTAAGGTTGTCCCTGTTATCCCGCCTGAACTGAGACCCCTTGTTCCGCTCGACGGAGGACGTTTTGCAACTAGCGATCTTAACGATCTCTACAGACGTGTGATAATAAGGAATAATCGTTTGAAGAGACTAATTGAAATTAAAGCCCCTGAAGTGATCCTTAGAAATGAAAAAAGAATGCTCCAGGAAGCTGTTGATTCTCTTTTTGATAATTCAAGAAAGGCAAATGTTGTCAAGACAGATGCTAACAGACCCCTCAAATCATTAAGCGACAGTCTGAAAGGCAAGCAGGGACGCTTCCGTCAGAACCTGCTCGGTAAAAGGGTCGACTATTCTGCCCGTTCAGTTATTGTCGTGGGTCCGGAACTAAATCTCCATGAATGCGGTCTGCCGAAAGACATGGCAGCTGAACTTTATAAACCGTTTATCATCCGTAAACTTATTGAACGCGGAATAGTAAAAACTGTCAAATCGGCCAAGAAAATAGTTGACAGGAAAGATCCTGTGGTATGGGATATTCTTGAGAATGTATTGAAAGGACATCCCATTCTTCTAAACCGGGCACCTACACTTCACCGACTCGGGATTCAGGCTTTCCAGCCGAAGCTTATTGAAGGAAAGGCTATCCAGTTGCATCCGCTTGTATGTACAGCATTCAATGCTGACTTTGACGGAGACCAGATGGCTGTTCACCTTCCCCTTGGAAATAATGCAATACTTGAAGCCCAGATACTTATGCTGGCTTCACATAATATTCTCAATCCTGCTAATGGAGCACCGATAACAGTTCCTTCCCAAGATATGGTACTGGGCCTGTATTATATGACAAAGGCCAGGAAAGGAACTGATAAAGAAAAGGTTAAGGGAGAAGGACTGACCTTCTATTCACCAGAGGAAGTCCTGATTGCCTACAACGAAAACAAGGTCGCCCTTCATGCCATGATCAAGGTTAAGGTCAAAGACAAGATTGACAATGAGACAGTTGAACATATTATTGAAACAACTGTGGGGCGGGTCATATTTAATCAGCATGTTCCGGAAGAGGTTGGTTTTATAAATGAATTGCTTACAAAGAGATCCCTTCGCGATATTATCGGCCGTGTGCTTAAACTGTCGGGAATGGCTAAGACTGCCGACTTCCTCGATTCAATAAAGAACCTTGGTTTTGTCTCTGCATTTAGAGGAGGTCTTTCATTTAATCTCGATGATGTTATTATACCTGATGAGAAAGTAAAATTTGTTACAGAAGGGTATGAACATGTTGAGGAAGTGCTGAACAATTACAGCATGGGATTCATCACTAACAACGAACGCTACAATCAGATAATAGACATCTGGACGCACGTCAATGCCAGGTTAACCCAGTCGCTGATGAAACAGCTTAGCAATGACAAAGGAGGTTTCAATTCAGTTTATATGATGCTCGATTCAGGCGCCAGAGGATCAAAAGAACAGATACGTCAATTATCAGGAATGAGGGGCCTTATGGCTAAACCCCAGAAATCGGGATCAACTGGTTCAGAAATTATCGAGAACCCAATTCTTTCGAATTTCAAGGAGGGATTGTCGGTACTGGAATATTTTATCTCTACTCATGGAGCAAGAAAGGGTCTTGCAGATACTGCTCTTAAAACAGCTGATGCCGGTTATCTTACCCGTCGTCTTGTAGATGTGTCGCAGGATGTTATAATAAACGAGGAGGACTGCGGTACCCTCAGAGGCCTTGTGGCAATAGCCATAAAGAAAAATGAAGAGATTGTTGAATCTCTGTACGAAAGGATCCTGGGCAGAACAACAGTTCATGATGTATTTCACCCCCTTACAGGTGAGTTGATTTCTGGAGCCGGACAGGAAATTACTGAAGAAATAGCAAAGAAGATTGAAGACTCACCTATAGAACAGGTTGAGATACGTTCGGTGTTAACCTGTGAATCGAAGAAAGGCGTATGCGCAAAATGCTACGGACGCAATCTTTCAACAGGCCATATGGTGCAGAAAGGTGAAGCAGTCGGTGTAATCGCTGCCCAGAGCATCGGAGAACCGGGAACACAGCTTACTCTTCGTACATTCCATGTGGGAGGTACAGCATCTAATATAACTACTGAATCAAGGCTTGTTGCCCGTTACTCAGGTATTGCAGTAATTGACGAACTAAGATCAGTTCCGAAAAAAGATGTAGAAAAAGGTGACATTGATATAGTTATCGGACGTCTTGCTGAATTAAGGATCATTGATAAAAAGACAGGTATTCCTCTTACAACTCATTCAATTCCTTATGGTTCCAAACTGTATATCAAACCCGGACAGGAAGTTGAAAAGGGTAAGCTTATTTGTGAATGGGATCCCTTCAATGCTGTAATTATCTCTGAAGTAGCAGGTAAGATAGGGTTTGATTATCTCATTGAAGGTGTTACCTACCGCGAGGAATCAGATGAACAGACCGGTTTTAGAGAGAAAGTAATTATAGATAGCAGAGATAAAACAAAGAATCCTGCAATAAAGATTCTTGCTTTAAAAGGTGGTGAAGAATTAAGGGTTTATAACCTGCCTGTTGGATCACACCTTGTTGTTGATGCCAATAAAACAGTTGAAGCAGGAGAAATCCTTGCAAAGATCCCCAGGGCTGTCGGAAAATCAGGCGACATAACGGGTGGCCTGCCCAGGGTGACAGAACTCTTTGAAGCCCGTAATCCATCCAACCCTGCCGTTGTATCGGAAATTGATGGTGAGGTATCATTCGGTAAAATAAAGAGAGGTAACAGGGAAATATCAATCAGGTCAAAGACTGATGAGGTAAAGAAATATCTTGTTCCCCTGTCAAAACAAATTCTTGTACAGGAGCATGATTATGTGAGGGCAGGTGTTCCTTTATCAGACGGGGCAATTACCCCGGCAGATATACTTGCCATCAAGGGGCCGACAAAGGTTCAGGAATATATTGTCAATGAGATACAGGAAGTATACCGCCTTCAGGGTGTTAAAATCAATGACAAACACTTTGAGATAATTGTGCGCCAGATGATGAGAAAAGTTGAGATAGTTGATCCTGGAGATACTAAATTCCTTGAAAAACAGGTTGTTGACAAGTTGGAATTCATGGATGAGAATGACTGGATCTATGGCAAGAAAGTCATTATCGATAGCGGTGATTCCCAATCACTCCGTGCAGGAATGATAGTTTCAGCGCGTAAACTGAGGGATGAAAACTCAATGTTGAAACGCCGGGACCTTAAAGTGGTTGAAGCAAGAGATGCCATACCTGCAACATCCAGCCAGGTGCTTCAGGGTATAACACGTGCTGCACTTCAAACAAACAGCTTCTTCTCAGCAGCATCATTCCAGGAAACGACAAAAGTACTCAATGAGGCAGCAATACTTGGTAAAGTAGATAAGCTTGAAGGGCTGAAAGAGAATGTGATAGTCGGTCATCTTATTCCGGCCGGAACCGGACAGCGCGAATATAATAGCATTATTGTAGGATCGCTCGAGGAATATGAAAACATTGTGGGCTTTGAAAATGAGGCTGAAGTCGAGGTCGAAGCCGAAGTTCAATCCGCATCAAGATCAGGAAAATATTAATAGTAAAATCAAAGAGCAATGACAGACCCGAAGGAAAATCAGATAAGTATCGAACTGAATGAAGAAATCGCGCAGGGAATTTATTCAAACCTGGCAGTCATTACTCATTCGGCTTCAGAGTTTGTTATAGACTTTGTAAGGATAATGCCGGGCATTCCCAAAGCTCAGGTTAAATCGAGGATAATACTTACTCCTGAACATGCAAAAAGACTGATGGCTGCCCTTCAGGACAATATTGCAAAATACGAGTCTGTACACGGACATATAAAGGAAGTAAAAGGCTCGGGACCTGTAATGCCACTCATTTTCGGAGGGCCGACAGCTCAGGCCTGATTATGCCAGTAACTCGGATATTAAGCCGCCTTACTTTTGTTTGGCGGCTTATGTTTTTGATATCAGGCAAATAAAATCTTACTTTGCATGATTAAGTTATATAACTGTATCCTGAAAATAAAACAGCCTGATGACTACATATAATGTTTCTTTCGTAGGTGCCGGAAAAGTGGCAGGTGTTCTGTGCAGAAGCTTATATAATGCCGGTAATAGAATACTCCGGATCGTTACCCCTGAAATGAAAGAGGATGGAACACTTCTTGCACGGGAGTGCCAGGCATTATGGTCTTCAGAACCTGTATTCGACGAATCAAACGATGTTATAATAATTGCAGTACCTGATCATAGTCTCTCAGCAGTACTCGCCGGAATAAAATGTTCAGTCGATAGTGTCGTGGCTCATACGGCCGGCTCATACGGACTTGATGTTTTTCCTGAATGGATTGTGAAAAGAGGTGTTTTTTATCCTTTGCAAACATTTTCTAAAAACAGGGAATTGGATGTAAAGGATATCCCTTTTATACTTGAGGCATCTCAGCCAGGAACGGAAGCCGTTTTGAAAGGTCTTGCAGAATCACTGGGAAGCAAAACTTTTTTTCTTGATCAGGAGAGCAGGAGAATGCTTCATCTGGCCGCAGTATTTGTAAATAACTTTTCTAATTTCATGCTTACAGCCGGAAAAGAGATAACAATAAAAGCTGGTCTGTCATTTGATCTTTTGATTCCGCTGATAAAAGAAACCTACAGTAAGGCGCTCGCAAACGGACCGGAATATTCGCAGACAGGACCTGCTGTAAGAAATGATAAGAACACAATTGAAAAGCACATGAATTTATTATCTTTCTCTCCCGAATTGCTGAGTATTTACAGGGAAATTTCGGAATCGATAATTACCTACTATTATAATTATAACAGAAACCTATAATGACAAATTTCAAAGAGAATCTCAAGAATGTCAAAGCTTTTGTTTTTGATATCGATGGAGTTCTTTCACTGCAGACAATAAACCTTAATGTTTTTGGTATTCCTAAAAGAACAGTTAACCTTAGAGACGGTTATGCTCTTCAACTTGCCGTTAAGAAAGGCTATCCCATTGGGATCATATCGGGTAGTAATTCAAGAGACTATCTGAAAAGACTTAAAACTTTAGGTATTAATGATATATTTTTAAACAGCAAAATAAAGCTTGAACATTATAAGTTATTTAAGGAAAAATTCAGGCTGGAGGATTCGGAGATAATGTTTATGGGTGATGATATTCCCGATCTTGAAGTGATGAGGGTTGCTGGTGTGCCGGTTTGCCCGGCAGATGCAGACAGTGAAATTAAACAGGCTGCATCTTATATATCAGATAAGAAAGGTGGAGAAGGCTGTGTAAGGGATGTTGTTGAACAAGTTCTGCGATTACATAATAAATGGCTTGATTCCGAAGCCTATACATGGTGATAATGAAAGGTTTTTTAAAACTTATAAGATGGCAGAATCTGCTGATAGTGATTCTTACCATGGTGCTGATGAGGTATGCCATCACAGCATCTCTTATAGGCAAAATAAACGTGATAATGCTCAATGGAACGGGAGAACCTGAACCAATGACGCTTCAGTTCCCCTGGTATGATTTCATTATCCTTGTACTGGCTACGGCATGTATAACTGCAGGGGGATATGTAATAAATGATTATTTTGATATAAAAACTGACCTGATAAACAGGGGACAGGTACTTGTCGGGACAAAAATATCGCGGCGGAAGGCTATAATGTGGCATTCGATATTCAATGTCATTGGTGTGGGTGCCGGATTCTATGTCTCATGGCGTGCAAATTATTTCTGGCTTGGGATTTTCTTCCTGATAGTATCAGGATTACTTTATTTTTACTCGGCAAGCTATAAACGTCAGTTCCTCATTGGCAATATTGTTGTTGCATTTCTTACTGCCCTTGTACCAATGCTCGTTGCTGTTTTTGAATGGTCGGCACTCTACAGGCATTACGCTCCAAATGTTGTTGAAATGCCATCTCTCAGGTTTATTTTCGGATGGATTGGCGGGTTTTCAATATTTGCTTTTCTTACATCGATGAGTCGTGAGATAATCAAGGATATAGAAGATTTCGAAGGAGACATGGCCTATGGCAGAAACACTGTTCCGGTAATAACAGGCATACCTGCCTCGAAAATAATTGTTGCTTTAATTTCAGTAATTACTATTCTACTGCTCTATTTTGTATGGTATAGTTATTTAAATGATAGGATAACCCTTATCTATCTTACTGCCACAATAGTACTTCCGCATCTTTATGTGCTCTATCAGCTTTTCAGAAGCAGGAGCAGAAGAGAACTCCATAGTGCCAGTAATTTAATGAAGATCATTATGTTTGCCGGTATCTTATATTCTCTTGTTGTCAAGGCGATCCTTACCTGGAACCTTATCTGATGACAACACTCGATAAGATCAATAACTACCGGCTGATTCTTGCATCACAATCCCCAAGAAGAAAGCAGCTGCTCAGTGAACTGGGTCTCAGGTTCGACATTATTGTAAAAGATTACAATGAATCATATCCTGAGTACCTGAAAGGGGGAGAGATAGCTTTATTTCTTGCCCGTAGCAAAGCTGACTGTTTCAGGGATGAGATAAGGGATAAGGACATAGTAATTACGGCTGACACAATTGTATGGAGCAGACAGAAAGTCCTTGGAAAGCCTTCCAGCAAGAGAGATGCCATCAGTATGATACGGGAACTGTCAGGGGCTACCCATGAGGTAATAACAGGAGTTGTACTGCTTTCCGGAAAAGGCGAAAAATCCTTTTCCGAGACGACCAGGGTAAGCTTTGATGTGCTTACAGATGAAGAAATTGAATATTATGTTGAGAAATTCAGGCCTTTTGATAAAGCAGGTGCTTATGGCATCCAGGAATGGATTGGCATAGCAGCTTGCAGCCGTATTGAAGGATCATATTTCAATGTTGTGGGCTTGCCTGTTCACAGACTGTACAGGGAACTGCTTGATTTAATCTCTTCTGAACAGAAGTGATCAGCTAGAATCTTATAGTATATTTAACCTTAACCCGGGCCTCATATATTTCCGGTCTGAAACGTTCCAGCGGATCAATAAGCGGCGAGTTAAGCGTGAGGAATATCTCCCTGCCGGGTTTTATAATCCACTGGAATCTTGATTGCCAGCCTATTATTTCACTCTGGTTTTCGTATTGTGCAAAGTTATACCATGATATTGAAGGACTTATCAGGAAGTTGAGATTCAGCCTGTATATCTGGGTGATGAAATCACCTTCTTTAAGATTGACCCATCTCCGGTCAGATTCGAGTCCAATGTAAACAGGAACGCATATTTTATACCCTGCCTGAAGCAGAAGGTCAGTCCTGTTACCTGAATAAAATGTTCCGAATGTGAATTTTGAAAGTCCCCACAGATTTCTCCTTTTAGCTGAGGAAACAGTGACGGAATGCCTCCAGAAATTATATTCGCCGGAAGGTATGGAGACGGATTCAATTATAGCGAAATCATTTTCGAGCCTGTCAAATTCATACCGTGATGAAAATGAGATTTGATCACCGCTAAGGAATGAAATATCAGAATAATTAAGCATCACTTCAGCTGTCTGAATGCCTCCATTCTTAAGGTCAGAAATAAGTGTATAATCCATGCCTGACCTGACCTGGAGTACAGGCGAATTTTTTGGTCTTGGTCCGAATGTAAAGCCGCCATAGAAGTTACGGATATTCTTCCTTGGAACAAATCCCAGCCCCGGTGAGAAGTTTTCTCCTATTTGCATATAACCTATCCTGAATTTTAGAAAATCGTTCGGATAGTTAAGTTCTGTGCCAAATGAAAAATCATTGCCTTTAATATCTTCTATAAATGATTTTACGCCATAGAGTGAAAATGCTATATTCTTATTACCATGAAATTCAGATGTTGCAAGCTTGAGATCTATCCCCGCAAGCGAGTTTGCATTATCTGTCAGGGCATTACCGTTTGTAGCTATAAGACCTATCGAAGATTGTTTGCCGAAAGTCCTCATTATACGGCCAGCCGTATATCCCGGATTATCCCATTCATTATCATCCTTGATATGAAGAAATCCGAGGTTCCAGTTCCCGGCTTTGCCTGTAAACTTGCCTCCGTATTTTATCGGAACAGGATTTCCTCCTGCATCGAGGCCAATGCGTCTTGAGAAGAAGGGGATCATCATTGTATTCTGAGGATTGGCATCGTCGCCGTTTATGCCGAAAATAAAGTAGTTTGCACCGTCGAGGAAGAAATCTCTTTTTTCCGGAAAATAGAGAGAGA
>DAONXX010000044.1:0-15738 GCA_035414025.1 Bacteroidales bacterium
TATCATGATTAAAAATTTTTAATGTCTTTGACCCAAATATTTGAAATAATCAAAAATTAAATTAGGTTTGGAGTCAAAATAAAAGTAATGACAGTCTGAAAATTAAATTTTCAGGTCATTTCAGGTATTAAATATATTGTGAGGTTGGCAGGGCCGATGTTGTTTATATTGATAATTAACTATTTATATTAATAAATATAAAGCTTACTGAAAAATGAGGTAAGCCTTTTTTAAATACATTCAAAAATGGAAAAGACCAATGGTAAAGCCGCAGTGAAATTTTTTACAAGAAAAGATATTCCTCTTGAAATGCACAAAGTGCGGATCGTTCAATCCTTAAAACTGGTTCCTGTTGAACGCAGACTGGAAGCAATGAAAGCAGCCGGATTCAACACCTTCCTCCTGGGCACTGAGGATATTTTCCTTGATATGCTTACTGATAGCGGGACAAATGCAATGAGCGATACTCAGGTATCCAAGATGTTTGTTGCAGATGATGCCTACGCCGGGTCGCAAAGTTTCAAAAAGCTTCAAAAAAATGTGCTTGAGGTATTAGGCAAAAAATACATCCTGCCAGTTCACCAGGGCAGGGCAGCTGAGAACATCATTTCAAAAGCCTTTGTTAAAGAAGGATCGCAGATCCCAATGAACTACCATTTTACCACGACTCTTGCGCATATCGAGATAAATGGCGGGAAAATTGCAGAGTTGTACGGATCCGAAGCGATGAAAATAAAAAGTGATAATCCCTTCAAAGGCAATATTGATCCGGACAAACTGGAAGACTTTATCCATAAATCAAAGCCGGAGAATATCCCCTTTATAAGAATGGAGGCTTCGACTAATCTTATCGGTGGGCAACCTTTCTCATTGCAGAACATGAAAGTTATCAGAAAAATAGCTGATAAATACGGATTGTTGCTTGTTCTTGATGCAAGCCTTATCGGTGAAAATGCATATTTTATTACCAAAAGGGAAAAGGAATATTTAGGTCATTCAATTCATTCTGTTCTGCTTGAGATGTGTGACCTTGCCGATATAGTATATTTTTCAGCAAGGAAAGTAACCTCATCAAGAGGTGGAGCGATCTGTACTAATAATATTGACCTGTTTAACAAAATGAGACATCTTGTTCCCCTGTATGAAGGATTTCTGACGTATGGAGGGATATCGATCCGAGAGATCGAAGCTATGGCGCAGGGACTTATTGAAACAATTGATATTGATGTAGTAAGCCAATCTCCCACGTTCATTGATTACATGGTCCGGGAACTTGATAAGTTGGGTGTTCCGGTCGTCATGCCTGGCGGAGCACTGGGCTGCCATATCGATGCCATGCAATTTGTTTCGCACATTCCGCAATCTCAATATCAGTCTGCGGCACTTGTTTCAGCCTTCTTTATCGCTGCAGGTGTAAGAGGTATGGAAAGAGGCACCATGAGCAGCACAAGGGATGAGAATGGCAATGACATATTATCGGATATGGAACTCATGAGGCTTGCCGTACCAAGAAGGGTTTTCACTCTCTCGCAGGTTGAATACGTAATTGACAGACTCTACTGGCTCTACCAGAACAGGAAACTGATTGGCGGATTAAGGTTTGTCGATGAACCACCTGTCCTGAGATTCTTTACCGGACGTCTTGAACCTGTAAATGACTGGCCTGAAAAGCTGGCACAAGCTTTCAAAAAAGATTTTGGTGACAGTCTGTAATAAAAGGGGGGGTAACTTAGCTCTCTGAGCTTCTGACATCCGGAATAAAGGCCTTTCCATTGTAATAATCAATAGACGAGGTCATTTATTTCAGCCCTGGCATGTTCCAGTTTTAAAGGGGCGTTCTGATCTGACAGACTAACAGTACCACGAATCATTTTGTGGAACAAAATAGTAACAGTATCTTTTTCGAAGTTCGACTCATCATCAAAGATATTCAATAGTACTTCAGCAGAGTTGCCCGGAGTCTCATGAATGATTGCCATGCCTTTACCTGTCTCCCCGCCGAATACCAACGACACTGCATATACACCTGTGGCAGGTAATAGTTTACTTTCTTCCGTGAGCGGGACCTTCTTCAGGGGAGGAATATTCCCATCCACCTGCACTGTATAAGGTTCCGCACGACCCATAATAATGTAATAATGGTCAAGATATGCATTTGCCCTTTGAATATAGCCCTCCCTCACAGCTTTCCTGATCTTTGTGGAACTCACAGTCTCATGCTGAACCTCCTGTTCGGGGATCTCTTCAGCCTCAAAATCATATTTCTCACGCCAGTTCCAGAGATGTTTATAATCACCTTCCTGATTAAAGCCGAAGTGATGATTGAACCCTACCACAATAACCCTGGCATTCAGAATGCCTTTAAGGTAATCCCGTACAAATTCCTCGCATGATATTCTTGAAAAATCTTTTGTGAAATTTATAATTATCACATTATCCAACCCTGCTTTCCTCAGTAGTTCAATCTTCTCTTCCTGCGAATTAATAAGCTTAAGGTCTTTCCCGACAGTATCAGGGTACAGCACCTTTCGGGGGTGAGGATCAAATGTTATCAGCACTGATTCTCCGTCATATTTTTCAGCAAGCATCCGGAGCCGGTCGAGGATAGTCTTATGTCCTATATGAACCCCATCGAAAGAACCCGTTGTAACGACAGGGTTTTTAATGCCTCTTGCTTCCTCAAAACTTCTATAAATCTTCATATAAGGGGATAAGGATTTTACCTAAGATTTTCTTTTACAAAATATGCTACCTTTTCAATAGATGTGATCATATCGTACTCTTCAAGGAAAACCCAGGATGGCACATTAAGGGAGATTGTGGTAAAATTAAGAATCCCTTTGATACCGTATCTTACTGCTTCTTCCGCTACTTCTTTCGCATATTCGGGAGGTACGGTTAATATGGCGATCCGGATATCAAGCTCCCTGATCATTTTTTCCAGGTCATTATGAGAGTAGCATTTTACACCTGCTATCACTTTATTTATCTTCTGCGGATCAGTATCAAAAGATGCCACAAGGTTCAGCTTCGACCTCTTACCCTTGAAATATCCGGCCATGGCCCTTCCAAGATTACCGATGCCTATTATGGCTATGTTAAGACTCTCCGGCGAATCAATAATATCACCTATAGTATCAATAAGTTCCTTTACATCATATCCTTTCCGCTGTACCGACGAATAACCGATAAGCATCAGATCGCGCCTCACCTGAACTGCAGTTATATGTAACCGGGCCGCCAGTTCATGAGAGAAAATAAAATTTTTCTTCTCATTGAGACATTCAAGAAGAGTCCTTCTATATTCACTTAATCTTTCAACAGTTTTTGCCGGTAATTTCATGTAATTTCAGTTAAAGGTTCTTGGATTTTTGGGTAACCTGACTGTGAAGACACTTCCTACATCGGGCTTGCTTTGAAGCTGTATCGTACCATAATATAGCTCTATAACTTTTTTAACAATGGATAATCCCAGCCCGCTTCCGGAAATATTTCTCGTTCTGTCGTTCTTCACCCTCATGAATTCATTAAATAGATTTCCCTGGTCATATTCGGAAATTCCAATCCCTGTATCCGAAAAAGTTATAATCGCCTCATCCTCAGTATTATCAATGGAAATGTGTACTTTTCCCCCCACTTTGTTATATTTTACCGCATTTGAAATGAGATTATTGAAAATTATTTCAATATCCTCAGGATCGGCAAGTATAACAGAACCTTTTTTTACATCAAGGTTAATCTCCACTTCCATCTGTATTGCATATGGTCTCACAGTTACAATTGCTCCTTTTGCCATTTCTTCCAGATCTACCTCCTGGATTTTCTCATCCTTTCTTTCAAGCCTTATCTTTGTAAAATCGAGAAGATCAAGAATAAGATTTCTCATGCCCCGTATCCTTTGCAATGATCTGTCGATATGGGTCGCATAATCGGTAATCCTTTCTCCGGCCTGTTTTTCCTGCATCATTCTGAGATAACCTTCTACAGCGTTAAGAGGCGCTTTAAGCTCATGAGAGAGGACAGAAAGGAACTGATACCTTATCTTCTTCCCTTCCTTGTTCATTGTATGGGTTATCCGCTTCAGGTAAAGCTGTTTGGATATGTTTTCGATACTTGATTTAAGTTCCTGGGGAGTAAAGGGTTTTGGGATAAAATCGGTGGCTCCGTCACGCGTGGCTTTGACCGCCACATCAAGTGATGCATAAGATGTTATCATAGCCACTGCAATATCGTACTTCTTCTCTCTTATATATTCAAGGACCTCAACACCCTGAATACCCGGCAGTTTATTGTCAAGAAGCAATATATCCGGTTTAAGAGTTTCTATTATATTAATCCCTTCCTCACCGCTTGGAGCTTCAAGTATCTCGAAAGTATAATCCTCATCCATAAAAGGATAAGTCACATGAAAATCCCTTAGTATCCTTGTGACACCTGAACGTATTCCAGGTTCATCATCAATAACAAGAACCTTTAAAACTGCCATCTCAAATCTTTAATAGTTTCATCACTTCCTGATCAAGCTCCTCCGGCCTGATACCTTTCTCCAGGTATCTGTCAGCTCTTATCCATGCTTTGTCCATCTCCGAATCAAGACTGAACGACAAACCTGTTTCACGCGACACGGCTGTTGCCAGTATTACCGGCACATCCGGGTATTTCTTCTTGATCTTGTAACATAATATAAAACCACTGTCGTCATTTTCCATCATCAGGTCAAAAATAGCAAGATCTGGTTTTATTTTTGACATCACCGATTCAGCTTCCGCCTGGCTCTCAACAGCTATTGTCTTGTAACCTGCTTTACCGAGATTGAAAACAGTCTGGAAAAGATAATCAGGATCATCATCAGCTACAAGTATTGTAAAATCGCTCTTTCTCATTTATCATCAAATTTCTGAAATATTTTTATTCTCTCTTACGTGGCAGTACAATTTTGAAACTTGTACCTGTCTGTCCCTTCGCAGGATCATTGTTTGATTCAACGGTAATCCTGCCCTTATGCATCTTAACTATGCCATAAGCTGTTGCTAGACCCAGTCCTGTTCCATGTCCCAGGCTTTTTGTCGTATAGAAAGGTTCAAACATCTTAGCTCTGTCTTCCTCTTTTACCCCAGTACCAGTATCCTTGACTATTATAGTCACATCGCTCAGAGTATCTTCAAGTATCATATCTATCTTACCTCCCCTGGGCATTGCATCTACTGCATTTTTTATGAGATTTGTCAATACCTGCGTCATTTGCTCAGAATCCAGCCATACATTAGGATTTGTTGTATTATCATTTATAATTGTTTTAATGTTTTCCGGGATAATTACACCCTCACAACTATGAATTATAAGCTCCTTAACATTCACCAGTTGATGATTGACCTGGCTTTTCCTTGCAAAATTAAGCAGGCCTGCAACTATCTTCTTGCATCTTCCAGCTTGTTCAACAATTAGTTTAAGATCCTCTCTAACCGGATCATCAGCCTGGCATTCGTCAAGCAGGATATTGCTGTACATTATCACAACTCCAAGGGGATTATTCAGTTCATGGGCGATACCTGCCGATAGCTGCCCCATATGGGCAAGTTTTTCCGACTGCTTAAGCGCCTGTCTCATCGAACTTAGCTTCTCATTTGAAAGTGCAAGATCTTCAACTGATTTATGAAGCTTCTCAATTGTGTAAGGAAGACACATCTCAACCTCAGCAAAGCCTTTTTTAATTGCAATAGCATGTTCCACACAGCTTTCATAGCCACAAGCTCCACAATCGAGTTGATCTTTCTTTGTTATTTTTCCCATTGAAATCAAAATCTCTTCAATATCCCTCTCATCAGGAAGGTCAAAACGATTATCTTCTGCGCGGTAGCTAACTGAAAGATCAAGTGTTGAGAATTCATTGAAGGCTTCCTTCCAGGCATCAATATCCATTTCTGACATCTTCAGATTGACATATGAAATTACCCTGGATCTCCTGCTGTATTGTTTTCCGGTTTTCGACAGACCCGGCCCCATAATACAGCCCTCGCAGCAAAGCAACTCCATATGCTGATTATTTATCAGGCCTGCTTCAAATTCTTTCAGGGCTTCCTGGAACCCTATTCTTCCTTCTGCTGCAATAATGTTACCTGTTATCGCATCATCATTTATATTTGCTGTCTGAAGCAATCCCCGGGCAACCGGAAAAATAGCACCTCTGCCACCAACAGGCATATCAAAATCAGACAAGGAACTTGTTCCCTGTTTTATGCCTTTCATCTGGAAAAGGTCCCTTAATTCAGTGAAAGTGAGGGCTTCATTAATTTCATTACTCTCTGCCTTCTTTGCCACACTGGGCCCAATGAATACTATTTTAATATCTTCTCCGTATTTCTTCCGTATCACTCTCCCCATGGCTACCATAGGCGATACAATCGGCGCCAGTTTATCAACAAGGTCCGGATGATAGAACCTAACATAGTTAACAATCGAGGGACAATCGGAGGTAATGTAAAATTCCCTGTTCTCAGATATAAGTTGTTTGTACCTGTCAGCCACAATATCAGCACCAAACGAGACCTCACATACATATTTAAATCCCAGTGCCCTTATCATTCCAACAAATAAACGATAATCTTTGAATTCCAGGAATTCTGCAGGAAAGCTTGGTGCAACAATTGCAGCTACATTTTCCTCATCCTGAAGCAATTTGATCACCCTGTCGATAGTATTAAGGAAGACCTTGGCACCCTGACTGCAAACTTTGGTACAGTTGCCACATGCTATGCACCTGTCGGTTATGACCTCCGCCTGACCACCAGCTATCCTAATAGCTTTGGCAGGACATTCCCTTACGCATGTATAACAGGTCCGGCAAAGTTCTTTTATTGTATAAACAAGCATTTTCTACTCTTTCATTTAACATTCATATGCAGAACACCCTGCCTCCTGAACCATTACAACAACACATTTCTTTTTTCAAAATGAGTATGGAATATCTTTTTATCAGCAATGTCTTTATTCTCACTGATGAATTTATTATAAAGATCATGCAGCAGAGGAGATTTACACGGCAGATTTACTGCATCCGTCTCATCAGTCTGGTAAATCATTTTGATCCTGCTCTTTCTGTCAGAGTCCGGGAAGCTAAAAGGAAGACCTGCTCCGTTTATACAGCCACCGGGACATGTCATTACTTCTATGAGGTCGAATATCTTACCCGAATCAATTGAGGCTTTTAGCTTTGTCAGGCCGGTCAATCCGTCAACAACAGCAATATTTACTTTCTTCTTCCCGAAGGGCACTGAAGCCTCTCTGAAAGTGCCTGTTGAACGGAGTTTCTTGAAAAGTTGCTTATCTGCTTCTTTCCCATATTTGGTGAAGAAGGCTGTACGTACTACAGCTTCAGCCATTCCGCCCGAGACTTCTGCCAGTAATGCAGCTGAACTTCTTCCAGCCATAGGCTCATCAGCCGGTTCAGATTCTATGTTGGATACATCTATTCCGTACAATCTTATCAACCTGGCTAATTCCCTCACTGTCATAACCGAATCAACATCGCTGATCCCTTTCCTCATCATCCCATCCCTTCGGGCTTCAAATTTCATTGCCATACAAGGTGATGCAGAAACGGAGAAAATCTTTTCAGGCTTTATTCCTGCCTGTTCAGCAATAAGTGTTTTAATAAGGGCACCCGTTATCTGCTGAGGTGATTTTATTGTGGACAGATCCGGAAGAATACCCGGGAGGAATTGTTCAGCATACTTCACCCATGCAGGGCAGGTGCTTATATAAACAGGCTTTTCGGTCTTTTTGTCAAGACTCTCAGTAAGCTGGTCTGCTAATTCAGATATGCAGATATCAGTCCCGGTACCTGTCAGGAAAACCTTGTCGAATCCTATCCTTCGGAGCATTGAATTCAGAATCCTGTCAAAATCCCTGTTAAACCTTATCCCAAGTTCCTCTGCAATACCTAAAGCCACGAGAGGTGAATACTGAATAACTTTTACTATCTCAGGATGATTAAGCAAATCCTGCACTTCAGCAATATTATGTTTTTCATGCAAAGCTCCTGTCGGACACTTCATCACACATTGTCCACAGTGAATGCAACTTGAGAAATTAAAATCCCTGTCCATTGCAGGACCCACATGAGTAAGGCTGCCTTTTTTAATGAAATCGAGTGAATTTGCAGTAATTACCTCTTCGCATACCCTTATACACCTTCCACAGAGTATACATTTTGATAATTCCCTTACAATAGCAGGGCTTGACTGATCAAGTCTTGGCTTGATCTTTCTTGCCTTTATTCTTCTTTCCCTTATATTAAGCTCTTCAGCAAGCTTCTGAAGTTCGCAGTTAAGATTTTTATCGCAATAGAGGCAATCGTCAGGATGATTTGAAAGAAGCAGTTCGACAATAGTTTTTCTGGCTGTGATCACCTTCGGAGAATGTGTTTTTATCTTCATCCATTCCTCAACAGGCTGAGAGCATGCCGTTACGAGACGGTCTCGACCCTCAACCTCAACAACGCACACCCTGCAGGCTCCTGTTGGCGTAAAATCCTTCATTCTGCAGAGAGTAGGTATTTTAATACCATTCCTGTTAAGGGCTGACAGGATAGTTTCTCCTTTTCTGGCTTTGATTTTCTTATTATTGACCTGAATAGTAAAAAGCATGTTTGCTACTTAACTTTTATTGCACTGAATTTGCAGATATCATAACATATACCACAGCCTATGCTTTTATCCTCGACAATAAAATATGGCTGAAGGCGGGTTCCGTAAATGGCGTTCACAGGACATTTTGATGCACAAGCAGTACACCCTGTACATTTGTCAACATCAATTATGAATGTTCTCAGGCCTCTGCAGACATTTGCCCTGCATTTCCTGTCGAAAATATGCTCCTCGAACTCATCCCTGAAATTTTTCAAAGCACTCAGGAAAGGATTCGGAGCCGTTTGTCCAAGTCCGCACAGAGAAGTATCTCTCATCACAGAAGCTATATTTTCGAGCTGCATAACACCTTTGAATCTCTCAAGTGTCGTGCCCGAGTCTTCACTGACAGGTTTCCTTATAACACTTTCAAGTATTTCAAGCATACGTCCGGTACCTTCCCTGCAAGGGATGCATTTCCCGCAGCTTTCAATGTGCATGAACTCCATATAATATCTGACAAGATCAACCATACATGTTGTCTCATCGATTATAATGAAGCCTCCTGCTCCCATCCCCATTCCTTTTTCTTTCATCTCATCAAAATCAACAGGGATATCAAGATTGTCTGATGTAATGAATGAACCTGAAGCGCCGCCAAGTTGAACAGCTTTCAACTCTTTTCCTTCCTTTATCCCATCAGCAATATCATCAAGTATTTCACGAACCGTCGTACCCATTTCAACCTCAACCACTCCCGACATACAGCCTTTGCCTGCAACAGCAAAAACTTTTGTACCAGAACTCTTTTCTGTTCCAAGGCTACGAAACCATTCCGGCCCATTTTGCATTATCAGAGGCACGTTCATAAGAGTCTCGACATTGTTTATTACAGTCGGCTTACCATATAGACCTGATGTGGTCGGATAAGGAGGCTTGATCTGAGGCATACCGCGTTTACCCTCAAGGGTGCTGATAAGAGCTGTCTCTTCTCCGCAGACAAATGCCCCCGGTTCTTTTCTTACTATTATATCGAGGTTGTAGCCGCTCGACATAATATTATGACCGATAAGTCCGTAGTTCCTGGCGCTCTCTATAGCCTTCATAAGCCTGTGATATGCATGCTCGGATCTTCTTCTGAAGAAAATTATTGCTGTTGATGCCCCTATAGCATATGAAGCAATAGCAACACCTTCGACAAGCCGGTGTGGATCGCTTTCAAGAATCATTCTGTCAGTGAATGCACCCGGATCGCTCTCCTTTGCATTACATATAAGGTACCTTGACGATGAACCTGCATTAAGAGCCTGTTTCCATTTGAGGCCCGTAGGATATCCTCCGCCGCTTCTTCCCCTGAGACCACTTTGTTCGACAATATTGCAGACCTCTTCATAGGTATAATGCTGAATTGTTTTCACATATGCCTTATACCCTCCCCTGGCAATATATTCCTCAATGCTCTCCGGGTCATAACATCCGCAATTATTCAGCACCACCCTTCGCTGACGGCGAAAGAAAGGGATATCATCAATGAACTGTATCCCGGGCCAGAGGTCGAATCCCTTTCCACCTTGTTGGCCGACAAGGTCTTCCTTATTTATGTCATTATGAAAAACACCGTTCAGAAGAGTATCCACTTTTTCCTCCGTTATGTTTCTGAAGAAAAGCTTATTCTTCCCGGGGAGTTGAATGCACATATAGGGTTCATAATTAGCCGGAGCGATGCATCCCACATTTACTATCTCAGCTCCCGACTCATTATCCTGCAAAAAAGCCCTGACAGCCTGCAAAGTCTTTCCGGAACCGGCAATCATACTGGCTGTTCCGGATGACAGAAATATAATCGGTTTGTTTGTTTTTTCCCTTCTTATCTCCTGTAAACGTTTTTCAGTCTCGGGAGCAGGAGTATCAGATTTAAACAACAAAACTTCGTTAATAAGGAATTTCTTCAGATCTTCCATTTAATCATTCTCAATTATGAACTTTAGTTTGTTAAGGAGTTCAGGGATCTGTTCCGGCTTGATGTGCGGATAATACTCATCGTTGATACTCAATACAGGGCCATTGTTGCAGCCCCCCATACATGTTGCAATCTCATAGCTGAATATGCCATCCCTACTGGTCTGCCCGGGCTGAAGACCGGTGAATTCCCTGATATTGTTTATCACTGCTTTGGATCCGTTAAGGGAACAGGAAGTGCCATGGCATACTGTTATACGGATCTTACCGGCGGGGACAAACCTGAACTGATCATAGAAAGTTGCCAGACCATATATCTTGGTTGTACTCAGCCCGACATAGGTTCCGATCTTTACAACAGCCTCCTCTGAGAGATGGCCATAAACTTCCTGAATCTCCTGCATTAGTGGAATTAATTCATCCCTTCTGCCCGGTTTATATTTCTTTAAAATTGTATCAATATCAATATCTCTGTTCATCAGAATATTATAAGAGCATATCACAAATATAATCATTTATTGTTATCAAAATAACAATGTTCAGATTATAACAGAGTCATAATTTTTTCATTTTTCTACATTCAGTCTCAATTAACTGATAATCATTAATATGGCTACGCTTGATTTTGTTATTTTACAATCTTTGGGATACAATTAGTATTTTTAACAAGGTTTAATAATTAAAAATTTGAATATTATATGCTTATGTGATAATTACCACCGTGAATTAATTTGTATTTTTGTTAATTGTGTTTATCAATAAACAGCAAAAATGAGTCAGGCAAAGATCATTCATATTTGTCTCGGTAGTTCATGTTTTTCAAGGGGAAATAAAGATGTGGTTGCATTTATAAAAGAGTACCTGAAAAAGAATCACCTTGAAGACAAGGTCATTTTCAAAGGAGCTCGTTGCATGGGCAAATGCAGCAATGGCCCCAACCTGCGGATAGGAGATTTACTGAAAGAGGGAATCACACTGTCCGGTTTGGAAGAAATGCTTGAAAAAGAATTATCGGGACTTAAGTAAAGGGAAGAAAAACTGAGATGAATTACAGACCAATTCTCCGGATCGATGATACGAAATGCAAGAACTCCTACTCCTGTGTAAGGGTTTGTCCGGTAAATGCAATAGAAGTAAGGCCCCAGAAAGACCATCCGTTTATTATCCCGTCCCGATGCATTGGCTGTGGATTATGCTATATATCATGTACCCCCGGGGCCATTGAGTTCCGTGATTCAAAGGAGGAGGTCAAGGAGCTTCTGAAATCAAAAAGGAAAAAAGCTGCCCTTATTGAGCCCAGTATTGCATCTGAATTTGACGATATAACTGATTACAGAAAATTCGTGGCAATGATAAGGGCTCTCGGTTTTGACTACGTTCATGAAGTATCCTTTGGCGTTGATCTTATTGCTGCAAATTATGTCGAGCTTTTCTCCAAAGCTAAAGGCAAATACTATATCTCTGCCAATTGCCCGGCGATTGTAAAACTAATTGAGAAATTTCATCCCGAGCTGGTACCCAATCTTGCTCCCATTGTCTCTCCGATGATTGCAACAGCAATGATCGTAAAGGAATTATACGGGGAAGAAGTAGCTACCGTCCTGATAGGCCCCTGCATCGATGCCAAGGACGAAGCTCTTATGTACAGGAACGGCGAACTTGTCAACAGTGTCCTCACCTTTATTGAACTAAGGCAGCTTTTCGATGAGTTCAGGATACAGGAAAGACTTGTAAAAATGTCGGAATTCGATCCTCCCTATGGTCACTGGGGTGCTCTTTACCCCGTACCTGCCGGAATAATTCAGGCCGGAGGAATGAAGCGCGATATGGTTTCAAGCAGGGTAATAACAGCCTCCGGTAAAGAGGATGTACTCGAAGCAATTCACGATTTCGATAAATCAATAGATACAATTCTTCATCATTTCAACCTGTTTTTCTGCCATGGCTGTCTGCTGGGCCCTGCGATGGAACGTCACAATGAAAAATTCAAAAGAAGGTCGCTTGTAAGTCGCTATACTGAAAAAAGGATAGGAGCACTTGATAAAGCTTTGTGGCAGAAAAATATGGACAAATGGCTGAAACTTGATTTCTCCAGGTCTTTCACTCCTAACGATCAGCGTATACCCGAACCACCTGAAGAAACCATTAACGAAGTCCTTAAAATAATCGGAAAACAAAATCCTGAAGATGAACTAAACTGTAGTGCCTGCGGATATAAGTCATGCAGGGATTTTGCATCGATAGTTGCCAAAGGTCTGGCTATCCCGGAAATGTGCCATACTTTTAACCTGAGAAATAAACAGGAATATATTGAAACACTGAGGCAGACAAACAGGAAACTTGCAGAGACAAAAAAAGCACTCAAGGAATCTGAAAAAATTGCCCTTCGTGAGAAAGATTTAGCCCAGAGCACCTCCGACATGATGAATAATATGCTTGAAAAGCTTCCGAGTGCAGTAGTAATAGTTGACAGTAATCTTAAGATACTCCATTCCAATCATAGCTTTATCAATATTATCGGGGAAGATGCAATGGCTATCTCTGAAATAATCCCGGGATTATCCGGAGCCGATATTAAAACACTTGTTCCCTTCAACATCTACAATATGTTCTCCTATGTTCTGAAAGAAAATGAACCTGTTGTAAGCAAGGATGTTTATTTTGAGGATAGTATGCTGAACATATCAATCTTCCCGATCAGGAAGAACAAAATATGCGGTGCAATAATCCGTGATCTGTATTCACCTGAAGTACAGGGAGAAGAAGTAATAAACAGAGTAAGTGAGGTGATTGAGAAAAACCTTGCCATGGTACAGAAGATCGGATTCCTTCTCGGAGAAGGTGCCTCTGAAACGGAACAAATGCTCAACTCCATAATTGAATCCTATAAGAAAAGAACCACCCCTGGTAAGAAAGTTTAATCACACTGATGCAGAAAAATTTTTACATTGAAGTAAACAGCCGTCAACGCAATACCGATGAAGAGAGGATCTGTGGAGATGTCTTTCTTAATAAATACATTAAGGAAGAAGACAGGATAATTGCAGTGTTATCTGATGGCATGGGGCACGGTGTAAAAGCCAACATTCTTGCCACTCTTACAGCAACGATGGCCCTGAGTTTCACTCGTGAACATAAGGAGGTCGACCGGATAGCTGAGATAATAATGAATACCCTGCCGGTATGCAGCGAGAGAAAGATCGCCTACTCCACATTCACAATAGTCGATATAGAAAGCAGTGGCAAGACAAACATCCTTGAATATGATAATCCGCCAACAATAATACTAAGGGGCAGCCGTATATTTGATCCCTCATGGAACCGGATTGTGCTTGAAAAGGGAAAGCACACCGGAAAAATACTTAAATCATGTTCATTCATACCCGAAAAGGAAGACAGGATAATAATGTACTCCGACGGTGTATCCCAGAGCGGGATGGGAAGCGATGCCTTCCCTTTTGGATGGGAAAGGGATAATATTGCAAATTATGCCTCTAACCTTGTTAACAGTGATGCTTCTATTTCAGCAGCTGTTCTTGCCGGTAAGATAGTAAGCATGGCCCATAAGAATGATGAGTACAAGGCAAAGGATGATATAAGCTGCGCGGTAATATATTTCAGGGAGCCGAGGAAACTGCTCCTTTGCACGGGTCCTCCCTATGAAAAAGAAAAAGACAAGGTGCTGGCTGCCAAAGTAAGCACTTATCCGGGTAAAGTAATACTCTGCGGTGGAACTACAGCTGACATAATAGCCAGGGAACTTAACAGGACCATAGTTGATGAACTTATCTTTGAAGATCCTGAACTGCCGCCGGAAAGCTTTCTTGAGGGCATTGACCTTGTAACAGAAGGGATTCTTACCCTCCAGAAAGTTAATGAGATACTTAAAACATTCAATAACAGTGTGCGGCTTGGCAAGGGACCAGCAGATAAAATCGTCAAATTACTCATGGAGAGTGATGAAATCCATTTCATAATAGGAACCCGTATAAACATCGCGCATCAGGATCCGAATCTTCCTGTTGAACTTGAGATAAGACGCACTGTTGTAAGACGTATTGCAAGGCTGCTTGAAGAAAAATGGCTGAAAAAGATCACATTTGAATATATCTAGATGATCCCCTTTGCTCTGGCATAATCAAGTACCTTTTCAAAAAGTAAGGGCTGAATATCGGGATATGTAAGATTATCCGGTATTTTTTCACTTAAAATTATCTCTTCTATTTCACAGGTGTCAACAATATCCTTCAGGGCTGTAACCTCAGCAAGAAACAGCCTGCCGTATCCGATATTAAAATCTGATTCTACCGAATAGGTTGCTATTGAATGTAATCTGAATGTAAAAGCACCAGTCTCCTCAGTAAGTTCTCTGCCTGCAGCCTCCTCAGGGGTTTCGCCTTTTTCAATATGCCCTCCAGCAATCTCCCATGTAAGCTTGTCACGATGACGGACGAAGATCCACTGCCCCTTGCAGATTGCTGCTATCAACGAATAAGTGAGTCCCCTCTCAGGCTGATATGAATTATCGTAAAACTTAACTTTGACTGCCATGTTGCTCAAATGTTCAAATCTAATATAATCACTTAATATTAAATAATTATTTTTGGCACCAAACATCCGATAATGTTATTATTTATAATACTGCTGACGACTGATATACTTTCATTTCTGGTTTTGAAGGAACACTTATACCGGAGTTCCGGAACAGGATTCATTGTTGCTTCAATTATCCATCTTGTTTTAAGTATTTGGCTGTGGATAACATACATCAGTGTAATTTCATGGAAGGGGCCATTTGACACCCCACAAAATGTCGACAACCAGATGAAACTAACAGGATTGATCAGTGCCGTTGTAGCGACAAGAGGGTTAATTATCATAACTCATTACCTTGGCAAACTGTTCAGGATTAAAGAGAAAAGTTATATCAGGTCTCTTACAAACTTAGGACTTATAAGTGCTTCTTTCTACTTTACAATACTGGCTATCAGCTTTATAACAAAATTCAACTATAAAACCGAAGAATTAACAATCAGTATAAAAGACCTGCCAGAAGAGTTCGATGGATTAAGAGTGGTTCATATATCTGATCTGCATCTCGGGGGTTTTAATTCAAGGCCGGAAAAAGTAAATGAACTTGTAGAACTTATAAATG
>DAONXX010000045.1:0-15658 GCA_035414025.1 Bacteroidales bacterium
ATATCACAGGCTTGATATCGGGCTTGAACGAAAAACTTACAAAAAGTGGGGAAGGAAAACTTTCAAAGTGGATATTTACAACGCTTATTCGAAGATGAATCCATGGTATCTGACACTAGATAATGGTGAACTGAAACAGGTGACTCTGTTCCCCATTATACCATCTGTGAGTTACAAAATAGAATTTTGATCAAACATTAGGCATTGGATTTAAAATAATTAAAATAATGCCACAAAAACATGACCTTCCCTTCGCTGTCAGGCACATCACACAGATATTGTTTCTTTGACGATTCAAATGAAGTGTCTGTGTGAAGAGCCTTCCAGCCATCCAGACGTAATAAACATTATGGATGTAACCTTTCAATTATTAATAAATAGCCCTACAGCTAACAGGTCGGTATATGTCATTGTCTCTCCGTACCGCGAGAATCTTTTGGCTAAAGAGGACCGCTTAGTGGTCGGCGGTACGGCCTGCGCCAACGCTACATACCGCCCATCCGTTACATTTGCTTCAGCTTCATTCCTTAATTCCTGCACTATGTATTATATAAAAGGAGCTTGTTCCTTAGAGATCAGGATAAATGCTGATGTAAAGTTCAATATGTGCTTTAAAAATTGAGGAGTCTGAGCATTTATGTTTTTTCATTCAATAATAAATCATAAATTTACTGCTGTTTTTACTAATTAAAATTATCCTATGAGCATTGATGTAAACAAACTGGCAGCGGATAATATCCGCATTTTGGCGATGTCTATGGTTGAAAAATCAAAATCGGGTCATCCGGGGGGTGCAATGGGTGGAGCAGATTTCATTCATATTCTCTTCTCCGAATTCCTGAATTTTGATCCTGATGATCCAAAATGGATCAATCGTGACAGGTTTTTCCTTGATCCCGGACATATGTCCCCCATGCTTTACTCGATACTCGCCCTGACAGGTCACTTTACTATAGATGAGCTAAAGCAGTTCCGTCAATGGGGCAGCCCTACTCCCGGTCATCCCGAACTTGACCTTGCACATGGAATCGAAAACACATCAGGTCCGCTTGGCCAGGGCCATACAATGGCTGTGGGCGCAGCAATAGCCGAGAGATTCCTCGCTACAAGATTTGGTGAACTTTTCGCCCATAAAACATTTGCATTCATCTCCGATGGAGGCGTTCAGGAAGAGATATCACAGGGTGCAGGACGACTTGCCGGATACCTGGGGCTTAATAACCTCATAATGTTCTACGACTCAAACGACATCCAGCTTTCTACAGAAACAAATGCTGTTACAATTGAAGATACGGCAATGAAATACAAGTCGTGGGGCTGGGAAGTAATAACAATAGATGGCAATGACCATGAGCAGATAAGGAAAGCTTTGAAAAGCGCCATAACTTCAAAGGATAAACCTGTTATTATCATCGGAAAAACAATAATGGGTAAAGGACTCCTTGATAATGACGGAAACTCTTTTGAAAGAAAGATATCCACACACGGTATGCCTGTCAGTGCTGCTGGCGGATCGTACGAAAAGTCTCTCAAAAATCTCGGTGGAGATATCGCTGATCCTTTTAAAATATTTGATGAAGTTAAGCAGCATTATAATAAAGTGATCAATGATAATAGAAAAAAGGCTGCTGAGTGGAAAAAATCAAAAGCTGACTGGGAATTAAAGAATGGTGAATTAAATAAAACTCTTGAACTTTTCTATTCCGGCAATATACCGGAAATTGATTTCAGCTCGATACAACAGAAAGAAAACTCAGCTACAAGAGCAGCCTCAGCTGCAGTGCTGAGCGTCCTTGCAAAAAAGATCGGGAACATGATAGTTTCATCAGCTGACCTTTCAAACTCCGATAAAACTGATGGTTTCCTCAAGAATACAAAAGCATTTACAAGAGGTGATTTTTCAGGAGCATTCCTTCAGGCCGGCGTTTCTGAACTGACAATGGCAGCTGTGATGAACGGAATGGCTTTGCATGGAGGAGTCATACCTGCATGTGGGACTTTCTTCGTTTTTTCTGATTATATGAAACCTGCTGTACGTCTTGCATGCCTGATGGGGATTCCCGTAATATTCATCTGGACACATGACGCTTTCAGGGTTGGAGAAGACGGACCCACTCATCAGCCGGTGGAACATGAAGCCCAGATTAGGCTCATGGAACATCTGAAGAATCACCATGGAGAAAACAGTATGCTTGTACTCCGTCCTGCCGATGCCATTGAAACAAATGTTGCATGGAAGCTGGCACTGGAGAATAAACGTACACCAACAGCTCTGATACTTTCACGCCAGAACATTAAAGACCTTCCTTCTGACAATAACAATCGTTTTGCCGATGCAATGAAATCAAAGCACGGAGCTTATGTTGTGCAGGATTCACAGGGCAGACCCGATGTGATCCTTATAGCAAGCGGTTCCGAAGTCTCAACTCTTGTTGAAGGTGCAGCTCTCCTTAAAAAAGACAATATTAAGGTAAGAATAGTATCAGCACCTTCTGAAGGATTGTTCAGGGGAGAAAGTCAGGATTACCGTGATACAGTTATACCTGAGGGCATACCAGTATTCGGACTCACTGCAGGATTGCCGGTAACCCTTCAGGGACTTGTCGGTCCGAAAGGTAAAGTATGGGGCATGAATTCTTTCGGATATTCGGCACCATATAAAGTGCTTGATGAGAAATTTGGTTTTACAGCCGAGAATGTTTATCATCAAGTAAAAGATTATCTGGCTCAATATAAATAACAAGTAAACATTGTGATCATTCGATTAAAGCCGCCTCATCAGCGGCTTTATTTTTTTACTATCTTTGCACCCAAATTTTTAATGAATGGAATACGATATCCAACACGGAGTAAAAGGACTTATTTTTGATCTCGACGGCACACTGGCTGATACTATGCCTTACCATTTCATAGCCTGGAACCTGGCAAGCAAAAAATTTGGAATCGACATGGACAAAGCTTTCCTGCGAAAATTCAACGGAAGTCCGGGAAAGGTAATTGCAACTGAGATTATTAAAAAATATGGCATGGAAGATGCCATATCAATAGAAGAAATAATAAAGGAAAAGATAAGACAGTTTGACAAATTCCAGCATGAAATCAAGCCCATAATACCTGTTACTGATATTGTAAGGAAATATCACGGCATATTCCCGATGGCTGTCGGTACCGGAGGCCACAGGAAAACGGTAATCCGCACCCTTGAGACTACAGGAATGAAAAACTATTTTGATATAATCGTAACATCAAACGATGTTGATAATTTTAAACCGCATCCCGAAACATTCCTGAAATGCGCTGAAATGATGAATGTCGAACCTTCGCATATTGAAGTCTTTGAAGACAGCAACTTAGGTCTTGAGGCTGCCCGCAGAGCAGGAATGATCGCAACAGATGTCAGTTCATGGTATGATTCGAACTGGTAAGACAGGGAAATGCTGAATAATGACGGATATACGGAATATTGTCACAACTTATGATGGTTCCCATACTATTTATGTTCCGCAACTAAAGGAACATTACCATTCCATCCACGGCGCTGTTCAGGAATCAAATCACATATTCATAAATAACGGATTTGATGTTTGCAAAGCCGATCCGGTTAAAATCTTTGAGGTCGGATTCGGAACAGGACTGAATGCACTGCTGACAGCAATAAGAAGTATCGATTGCAACAGACAGGTTTATTATACATCAATTGAGAAATATCCGCTGGATAAAAGCATCACTGATATTCTCAATCATACTGCATTTACAGGGCACGATGATGCAATGCTTTCAATGAAAATCCATAATGCTGTTCCCGGAATAATGACTCCTGTATGCAATACTTTCAATATTGAAAAGATAATCGGCGATCTTGTAACAGATCAATTATCCGGATCTTATGATCTGATTTATTTTGATGCTTTCGGTCCTGACAAGCAGCCCGAAATGTGGTCGCTTCAAATATTTAAGAAGATAGCAGCAATAACAAAACCGGGAGGGATACTTGTCACATATTCCTGTAAAGGCGATGTAAAAAGAAATCTGATAGCCTCAGGATTCGATGTAAAACTTTATCATGGACCACCCGGGAAAAGACATATAATACGTGCTTATAAAATCTAAAAAATAAATCTTTTTTGCAAAGGTCAAAGTATTATCTTTGCGAAAACTTAATTTAAAAATTAAAAATGAAAATCAAGGAATTAATAGTTCTGACAATAGTATTGGCCTTTATGACCGGATCTTGTGGTAATAAAGTCAATAATGCTAAAATGAAAAATGGAAATGACTCTCTTTCCTATGCTTTTGGAATAGTAAATTATAATGCGCTGACAACTGACAGCCTTGAGCTTAATCCCATACTTGTAGCTAAAGCTATGATTGATGGTAAAAAAGGCAAACCCGAAATGTCTGACGATGAAGCAAGGGCTTTTATAATGATATATGTGAATGAACGGGAAGAAGAAAGAGCAGCACAACAGGCTGAGCAAAACAAAATTTTATATAAAGACTATATTATGCAAAACGAAGAGTTCCTTAACAAAAATAAAGAAAATCCAAATGTTACCGTAACATCCAGCGGATTACAATATGAAGTTATAAAGATGGGGACAGGAGAAAAACCCACACTCCAGAACACTGTTAAAGTACATTATACAGGAACCCTGATCGACGGCACAAAATTTGACTCGTCGGTCGACAGAGGAGAACCTGCTGAATTCCCTGTATCTGCTGTTATTGCCGGATGGACAGAAGCTCTTCAGCTTATGCCTGTCGGTTCAAAATTCAGGATCTGGCTTCCGGAAAATATTGCTTACGGTGCTAACGGTGCAGGCGATGTTATTAAACCATTTTCCACCCTTATTTTTGAAGTGGAACTTCTTGAAATAACACAGTAGTTTATAAGCCTGAGAAAACAGATCAGGTCAGCAATATTTTCAGATTCATAATTAGAAAAGATAATCCACATGGCATTTGAAATAAGCGGCAAAATTATTGAGATCTTCCCTGTAAACCAGCTAAGTGCCAAATTCAGAAAACGCGAATTTGTAATTGAAAAGGAAGAAAGTGCCGGAACCACAGTCTTTACCGATTACATTAAATTCCAGCTTGTTCAGGATAAATGCGATCTTATTAATGAATCGTTCTTAAACGAGAATGTGAAGGTCTGGTTTAATGTGAAGGGCAATAAATGGGAACGCGAAGGAAAGACCAATTATTTCACTAACCTTGATGCCTGGAAGATTGAAAAAATATCTGATATCCCGGGAAATCAGGAACAGGCACCTGGCCCCAGCCCCATGCTGGAGGACGTTCCTCCCGAGATCGAAGAAATGGATGATCTCCCCTTCTGAAAAATGCTAAACCCGGATATCCCTGATTTTGAAAACAGTGTCACTGCAACTTGATATGACCGGTGACAAACTTGGTAATATAAGCCAATTTCCGTTCAATCTGAATAGTGCCGGAACAAATAAAGCACTTCAGACAAATTATGCGGAGATATCCCGAGATATCCCCATTTTACACACTTTTCAAAGGATAAAGAAGCGGTTTGAAAGATTCCGGACAAAACTATAATCGCATCCTATAATTAATTTCTGAAACAAGTATTATATTTAGCTTTACTTTCTGACAGTAATATTCTATTTTAAAGAACTAATTATCAACATATTGCAATGGTACTATTCTTCCAAAACAAATCAAGGACAATAATTGCAGCAGGAACAAATTTAAAAATCTCTGAAAAAGATCTAAGTAAATTAAAATGGCTTTTCGGGGATTCTGAAATTATAGATAAGGATTCTCTGGCTGGAAACTTTATAGGCCCTCGTAAGGAAATGATAACTCCCTGGAGCACAAATGCTGTTGAAATAACCCAGAACATGGGGATAAATGGTATTGACAGAATAGAAGAATTTCATCACGCAAAAGAGGACTCTGAATATGATCCGATGCTACAGGCATTCTATAAAGGACTCGATCAGGATCTTTTCACAATAGATCGTCTCCCGGAACCTATACTTTATATTGAAAATATAGGTGAATATAACAGGAAAGAAGGTCTTGCACTTAATGAACAGGAGATAGAATATCTTGAAGCACTTAGCAAAAAACTTGGAAGAAAGCTAACTGACAGCGAAGTTTTCGGATTCTCTCAGGTAAATTCTGAACACTGCCGGCATAAAATTTTCAACGGCACGTTCATTATTGACGGTAAGGAAAAAGAAGCATCTCTCTTCCAGATGATAAAACTCACAACTAAACTAAATCCGAATAAGGTCGTATCGGCATACAAGGATAATTGCGCTTTTATGCAAGGCCCTGTTATTGAGCAGTTTGCACCAGACACCCTGGATAAACCCGATTTCTTTAAAATAAAGAGTTTTGAATCTGTTTTATCATTAAAGGCTGAAACTCATAATTTCCCCACAACTGTCGAACCCTTTAACGGTGCATCTACGGGAACCGGCGGTGAGATAAGAGACAGGATTGCCGGAGGCAAAGGGGCCTTCCCTATTGCCGGGACAGCTGTTTACATGACAGCCTATCCGAGGACAGAGGAAGACAGACAATGGGAAAAGGCAACTGAAGAAAGGCCCTGGCTTTACCAGACTCCAGAAGATATACTGATAAAAGCTTCAAATGGTGCAAGTGATTTCGGAAATAAGTTTGGCCAATCCCTGATATGCGGATCTGTGTTTACATTCGAACATTTTGAGAATGGAAAGAAATACGGTTTTGACAAAGTGATAATGCTTGCCGGCGGCATTGGAATAGGTAAGAAAAATGCAAGTGAAAAGGATATTCCGGAAAAAGGTGATGCCATAATACTGCTTGGCGGAGACAACTACAGAATCGGCATGGGAGGCGGTGCCGTTTCTTCTGTAGAAACAGGCAAATACGACAGCTCTATAGAATTAAATGCTGTACAGCGTGCCAATCCGGAAATGCAAAAAAGAGTTTATAATACAATCAGAGCCTTAGTCGAGATGGATAAAAATCCTGTGATCTCAATTCACGACCATGGAGCCGGAGGACATCTGAATTGTCTTTCTGAACTTGTTCAGGAAACAGGCGGTATTATTGACATAAGTAAACTGCCGGTCGGAGATCCGACTCTTTCCGCAAAAGAGATCATTGGAAACGAATCGCAGGAACGAATGGGTCTTGTTATGAAAATGAGCTCTGTGGACATTCTAGCAAAAATAGCCGAAAGGGAAAGAGCTCCCATGTATATTATAGGCGAAGTGACAGGAGATAACAGGTTCGTACTGGCAAATTCCCTGACAGGAGAAAAGCCTGTTGATCTTAATCTGGAATCGTTTTTTGGCAATCCTCCCCGGACAATAATGAACGATATAAGCATTGAGAAGGTTTACAGCGAGATCAGCTACGATAAGGAGAAATTGCATAAATATATCGAAATGATACTTCAACTTGAAGAAGTGGCATGTAAAGACTGGCTTACAAATAAAGTGGACAGATCAGTGTCGGGAAGAATAGCCAAGCAGCAATGTACCGGGCCACTGCAACTTCCTCTTAACAATGCCGGCGTTATTGCTCTCGATTTCAGGGGCAGATCAGGAATGGCAACCTCAATTGGTCATGCTCCCGCTGCAGGCCTTATTGATCCTGCTGCCGGCTCAGTACTGTCAATTGCTGAAGCCCTGACAAACATAATATGGGCCCCTCTTGAAAACAAGATAAAAAGCATTTCATTATCAGCTAACTGGATATGGCCGTGCAATAATGAAGGAGAAGACTCCAGACTGTATAAAGCAGTCAAGGCAGCGAGTGATTTTGCCATAGCACTTGGGATAAACATACCTACCGGGAAAGACAGTCTGTCTATGACACAGAGATATCCTGATCAGGTTGTATATTCTCCGGGAACCGTAATAATTACTGCAGCCGGCGAAGTAAAAGACATCAGGCGGATTGTTGAACCTGTTGTTGTGAATGATCCCTACACCAGCCTTCTGTATATTGATATGAGCCGTGATCTCTTCAAAACCGGCGGCAGTACTCTGGGACAGGTCACAAACAGAGTGGGAACAGAAGCACCCATTGTAAAGGATCCCGAATATTTTGCCGAAGTGTTCAACACTATACAGGATCTTATTCTTAAAGACAAGATACTTGCAGGTCATGATATCTCAGCCGGGGGAATGCTCACAACACTTCTTGAAATGTGTTTCTCAAATGTTTCCGGCGGACTGGCAATTAATCTGTCGGCTTTAAATGATGATGATATTATAAGGATATTATTCAGTCAGAATCCCGGGATAATAATTCAGGTCAGGGATGAGAATGAGATAGCAGAAATACTTCTTGAAAACGGCATATCCTACTATTCAATAGGCCATCCTGTGAACGAGCGTAAAATATTTCTGACCCACAATGATTTTCACACAAAATTTGATATTGATCAGCTCCGTGACAAATGGTTCAGAACATCCTATCTTCTTGATCGCAGACAATCAGGAGAGAAAATGGCAAAGGAAAGATTTGATAATTACATGAATCATTCACTGAAAATAGAAACAGGCAGTTTTCAGGGGAGCTTCAAATCACTGGGCATTAGTCCTGAAAGGAGAAAGATGAGCGGAATAAAAGCTGCTATTATAAGGGAGAAAGGTGTAAACGGTGACAGGGAGATGGCTTACGCCCTCTATCTTGCAGGTTTTGATGTTAAGGACGTACACATGACAGACCTTGTTTCCGGCAGGGAAAACCTTGAAGACACAAGCATGATTGTCTTTGTCGGAGGGTTTTCAAATTCCGATGTCCTTGGCCCGGCAAAAGGATGGGCCGGAGCTTTCAGGTTCAATGCAAGGGCAAAAGAATCGCTTGAGAATTTCTATAAAAGAGATGACACCCTTTCCCTGGGAGTTTGTAATGGCTGCCAGCTGATGGCTGAACTTGGACTCATTTATCCGGATCACAAAGAAAGGCCGCAACTTATGCATAACAGCTCCGGGAAATTTGAATCTGCCTTTATTGGCGTTAAGATCAGGGAAAATAATTCTATAATGTTCGGAAATATGACCGGTATGGAGCTTGGTATATGGCTGGCTCATGGTCAGGGACGTTTCAGGCTTCCATATAATGAAGATAAGTATAACATACCTATAAAATACTCATCTCATACATACCCGGCTAATCCAAATGGTTCGGATTATGATACTGTTGCCATCTGCTCATACGATGGCCGGCATCTTGCTATGATGCCACATCCTGAGAGAGCAATCCTGCCATGGCAATGCGCTTATTATCCGGCTGAAAAAATGAAAGATGATGCCACGCCGTGGATTCAGGCTTTCATAAATGCAAGACGATGGGTCGAAAAGAAACTATGATTGTTTAGTTTCTTTTTTCGGGAGTAAAAGATACTGACAGAAGCCTTGAAATTGAAGCACTGGTAGCCATTTCAGCATCGCTGTAATCCTTGGGAAGTATCTTTTCGCTTATGACCTGAACATTAAAAACGCCTGTGTCCTGAATATACATTGATCCGATAAATGAATCACATCTGTAGTAGGGATATGAAACATCTTTTGAGTCAAGAAAAATCTTATCGCAATTTGGATGCCCTTCAATCCTTTTATCCTGAACGCTGACAAGCACATTATTCTTGTATTTCAGATCTGTTGTATCTTTTGTGGCACTTGAAAGCCAGACATTGTACCTTCCGGCTTTTGAAACAACAACGCTCCACTCAGCAGTATTTCCCGACGGATTAACCATATCGCTGTAACAATCAGCTTTTTCCAGATTCAGAGATATGGTACCATCCTCTTTCTGTAAAATTTCATTGCTGCTGTTATGCCTGTTTGCTGATTCTCTGTTTCCGGTTGAACTATTACATGAAAATAATAAACTCATGCTTATTATTGTTGCCCACACAAAAGTTGATTTTCTCATTTTAGTTAAAGAATTTTATTTAAATTATAACGGTACAAAATTCGTTCCATTGTGTTCAAAACGAACTAAAGTTATTCAAATATCCGGAAAATATTATGAATAAATAATGAATGTGCAGAAGAATTTGACCAATAGAATATAAGCTTGGACAAAAGCTATAAAGATGTACACAATAGTTTCAGGAGTCTGCTACAGGTTCCTGGATACGTTTTTTGGAAAGGCTTTCCCTGGATGCTGAAGGAGTCAGGACTATTGCCTCTGCAACTATTTCGGCGATATCAGCAACCTTTGTTTCCGTTACTGCTGCAAACGTCTTCTTACAAAGAGGGCATGCAGTTGCCAGGATATCCGGATTACCTTTTGTAAGAGCCAATACAGCATCACTTGCTATCTTACTTTTCTGTCTGTAACTTATTTTAGTGTTCCCAAGACTCCCTCCACAGCATAAGGAATCATCATCGTCGAAATCTGTTGATTGAAGAAGGGTAACATGTCTGAGAAGCTCCCTCGGTTCATCATAAACACCCGACCCGCGTCCAAGATCACATGGTGTATGATATGCTACCGTTTTCCTCAGGAATCTTAACCTCAACATATCCCGATCTATAAGCATTTTTATAAACTGGCTATGATGCATAAGCTCCACATCCAGATAATAGCTTTCTTTGAATACTTTATAACATATCGGACATGAAGTAACCAGGATCCGTGCTCCGGAATTACTTATCATCTCTGAGTTGTAATTAATAAGCTCCCTAGCTTCCTTATGCTTACCTGCAAGCATAAGCGGCCGACCGCAACAAACACCTCCATTCTCATCAAGAAATCTGTAATTCAAGCCTGAGGCATCAAGTATTTTTATCATAGCTTTCCTGATGGTAGGAGTAAGATGAGTCATGCAACCGGCATAGTACAAAATCTCCGCTTTATTGATTTCAGCTTCCGGCAGCCAGCTGAAAGAGGGCTGACCATTCGTTCTGACAGGAGTAACTTTTATCCTGTCGGGAAAATATCTTGATAACAAACTTTGCTTCGGAGGTTTGACCGGTTCCACCCGGCGTCTTATCATCCTTATGGGAGTCAACTCAATGCCGACGGGACAATAACGATCGCATCTCCCGCACATAAGACAATTGAACGCAATATCACTAACATCCTCATTGTTGCGGATACCCTTCATCAGATATGCTGATTGTATGTTTGTAATACCCGTCGAGAAATTCAGCTGACAGGCATCAATACAAATGCCGCAGGAGGAACATGAATAAATCTGGATCTCAGTGAATGCCCCGGCCTGATCGCCAGTTCTGATACCAGAGTTTCTAGCAAATATCAGGAATAGTTCCGTTGGAATATGCATGTACCTCGTTAATGGCAAAAGAATGAAAAATGTACCGAGAGACAGCGAATACAACCACCAGAAAGGATATGCAAGCTCATTCGCAGGAAGAAATGACGCAAGCACTGAGCCGAGTGATCCTGTAAGAAAGCTTCCGGTTCCGTGAGCGCCGCTTGTAAGGCTCTCAGCAATAAGACGACTCGGGAAGATCAGCCAAAGGGCTGTAAGAGCAATCTTATCGATAGTCCTGTGCCTGGTTGTCTTCTTCATTCCCACAACTTTCGATGAAAATCTCTTTATTATTGCAAGAATCAATCCTGAGAGAATAAATGCCAGGATAAAATCCATAAGGAATGAATAGACTGCCTCAAAACCTGTCCGTCCGTGATCGGGATTAAAAAACTTAAAGAATATTGCCTTATAGGATGGGTTCAGGTGACGGGTGCTAAAAATATTTGCTTCTATAGTGCCAAATAAGATCAGAAGGAACCACCCGAAAGCAAGGCTCATATGCATGTATCCAAGCCGGAAGTTAGATTTCAGGATCTTTCTGTGTATAAGACTCTCCATGAAGATCTCTTTCAGGCTTTTTACAAAGGCCGCTCCGAAAAATCCCCTTTGCAGCCTGAGCTTATCAGACCTTGATAGATTTCTAAACCAGTGCACACTTCTTGCTACTGCATAAATAAGTATGAAGTAGAGCCCAATATTGAACGGTATTACAAAGGGATCAAACTGCATTTTCTGTCTTTTTCCTGAAAGCTTCCTGAATCAGTAATATAACATTTCGTGTATTAACACCCCGGGGACACACAAGTATGCATTTACCGCACAACATGCATTTCCTTATCATATCGCGAACTTCATCATTTTCGCCACGTTTAATAAGTATCTGTATTTCTCTCAGGCTGAATTTCGTTAAATTGCCTGTAGTACAGACAGCCGAACAACAACCACATTCTATACATATTCTGAAACTGGGTTCCCGTGCTGCAACATATTCAGCAATGCTCCTGTCATTGACATCATAGTCAATCTTTCTGTCTTTTATAAGTGAGAACCCGAATTTTTCCATTTCAGTTTGTTCTACTGTCAAGATAATCCATTACATCGGCTGCTGCCGCACGCGCATGAGAAATAGCTTCAGTGATATTCATTGGCATTGTGCAGGTACCGGCGTAAAAAACACCATCAACATTGCTTTTATTACTTGCATAATGAAGATCCATGGGCTTAAAGAAACGGTTTTCACCGGTGTCCAGCCCGGCTGACAGAGCAATCTTCTTCCCTCCTTCCGACATTTCCATTCCCGCCATCAGCACAAGTAAATCGATCCCCATCTTGAGAGGCCTGCCTGTTAGTGTGTCTTCAACTTTGACTATCAATTTATTATTAATATCCGGAGCCACTTCCGAAACCTTTCCCCTTATAAAACTGATGCCATATTCCTCCTGAGCTTCCCTGTATAATTCCTCATACATTGCACCGCCCATTCTCATATCCATGTAAAAACAAAATACTTTTGCATTTTCAATATATTCAGCTATCTCCATTGCCTGTTTTACTGCTGTTACACAGCAAAGTTTAGAGCAGTAAAGGTTACCGACTTTTTCATCACGTGAACCAACACAGTGGACCAAGCCAATTTTTTCAGGTTTGCTTCCGTCATGTTTTCTGATTTCACCCTTACGAAACATCTTTTCAAGATCGGCAGAGCTTATTACATTCTCATAGATACCATAGCCGTATTCCTCCTTTTTTTCACTTCTGAACAAATCGAAGCCTGTTGCAATAACAACGGCATCAGCAGTGATTTCTTTGCCATCGCCTGCGAATAGTGATAACAAACCGTTTGAAGTGTTTATCCTTTCAACAGGTACGCCTGTAAGAAGAGTTATGTTGGAATGATTTATTTTGTTATCAAGATATTTCAATACTTCCCTGCTGTCTTTTCTATCCGGGAAAAGATGGAACCAGTTTTTCACATGTCCTCCTGTTTCGGCTTCCTTCTCGAAAACAGTAACTTTGCATCCTCTTCCTGCAAGCTGAGCTGCCGCTTCCATTCCGGCAACCCCACCACCTATTACAACTACCCTGTAACTCATATCATACATTTATCAAATTCTGCGGGATAGGCATCTGCCTGCCATCTTTTGTTTTGTACTTGTCATCCGGATCATATTCAATCCCCATCTTGCGGAGAAGCGGTTCAGACTGCACCATGTGATACTGCAGTCCGAGATCCCATGGGTTATAACCCAATACAAGTCCGGCAAGCTCTTCATAAGTAAGTATCGGAATGGATTCCCCATTCTCTCCGTATACTGTACCTTCCATCTCCTTCATTGTATACTGCCATTTATCCATGAACATAGTGCAACCCGGACAATTAGTAATCACCAGATCGGGCTTATATGGCTGCATCGAGGAGAATTTCTTTATAGTATTTGAAAGTGAATAGCCTCTGTTGGCCTGTACGAGATATTGTCTAAAACCAAAGCCACAGCAATGACGTCGTTCCGGATAATCTATAACCTTGCCTCCCCAGGCTTCTATCATCCCGCTCAGTACCCTTGGAAACTCAGCGCCGCCAATTCCATATTTCGGGAATATCTTGGCATAATGACAACCTATGTGCTCAACAACTTTCAGCTGTTCGCCGGTTTTTTTATTAATCAAAAGGTTTTTTGCTTTTGCAGCTATCTCATTTCTGAATTTATAAATTATATCACTTGTATGTGCCATTGTCTCAGGCACATCAAATTCTCTCCCTGTTGCTTTATAAAGATATTCGCGTATCTTTTCAAGTTCCTCCGGAAAATGCTTCCAGGTTTCAATTATTTCCGCGTAAATGCCGAAAGAAGTCACGCAAGAAATTGCAATATTCTTATAACCTGCTTCTTTCATAAGAGCAAAATGCCGGGCTATTACAGTCTGGATAGTCTGAAAAGGAACAACATCTGCATGATATCCGATACCTGTGCATGTTGTATGGGATGGATTCTCATAAAAGTCTTTCCCGAGAACATCATTCATGAACATAAGGAAAAATTGTTCAGACCCCGGGAAAAAGCTCTGTCTTATACATGAACGTACATAGAAATAATGATCATCAGGGATCTCTTTTTGATATTCTGACCAGATTCTTTTTTTACCTTCTTCAATCATGGCAATGTTTTTCTATTCAGATTGTATGTTTCTTCCTGTTAGCAGTAAAGACCTCAATGAAATATTCATTATCAATACCTTGATCGGAAAAGTCCAGACCAAGTTCTGCAGCTTTCTTTTTGGAATGCTTTTCTATTGTATTGAAAAGTTCAGTTCCTCCGCTTACATCAAAGATGTTCTTCAACTCCTGCCTTACGTCTTCAGGGATCTCTCTCAGCGGACCTTCCCCCGGCATTTTTACATGTCCGCCAAACCGCTCAAATACATCGTTTGTATTTTCAAGTATATATTCCCAGATAGGGCCCTGTTCCCTATGCATTTCAGGGCTAACAGCATAGGCTGCTACACAATAACCATATTTGAAGATATTCTCTCCGACAGTTCTCTTGAGTGCAAACTGCTGACGGCCTTTTTCCGACTCGGTAAAAAAACCAAGCTTCATTGACAGGGTTCTTAAGGCCATAACAACCAGTGCAGGAGTATTTCCCCTGGGGCATCTTGTCTTGCATGACATGCATTCACCACAATACCAGATTGTCTCCGACTTTAATAATTTCTCAATCTCTTCATTGTTTTCGGATTGAACAAGATCTACTATCTTTCTCGGGTCATAATCGTAGAATTCTGCTGCAGGACAGATTGCTGTGCAAACGCCGCAGTTCATGCAGGCACGCAATCCTTCTTGAAATCTGATGTCCTCCATCAGCATTTTGTAATAATCAGGCATGGAATTGTTATTTAGATCATCCATTACTAATAACAAAAGTATATCTTAGAGATCAATCTCATAAGAGGGTTAAAGCCTATTTTAACAGGGTATTTATACGTATGGGAAAAGGCAGAGGCAAGAGACAAGATACAGGGGGCGAAGAGCTTAGAACGTAAAGGAAATAATGCTGATTATTTCAAGCATATATAATAAAATTAATAAATTTATCGCGGAAATCAAAGGAAAATGAAGAAAAAGCCGGAAATTGACAAGATGTGGCCAGAACGCCCTGATCTTACGGATTTGAGATCAACATTGGACAATGCCGCCCGGATGATAATTGATTGCTATATGCATAATGGCAAGCTCCTGATATGCGGCAACGGAGGAAGTAGTTCCGACGCGGAACATACGGTTGCCGAACTGATGAAGAGTTTTGAGATCAGAAGGCCTCTTGACAAAAGTTTTAAAGAAAGACTTGCCATAATTGATGAAAAACGCGGCGGATACCTGGCTGAAAAACTTGA
>DAONXX010000046.1:0-12705 GCA_035414025.1 Bacteroidales bacterium
CTTCATATCACCTATCAGTAAAATAGGATTACTGGTTTCTATTACTTTGCCGGCAATATCCTGGAGTCTTTTTCTGGCGAGTGGATCAAGTTCAGGATTTTCCAGTGCCCTGGTCGCATAGTCTAAAAAGTGTAAGGCTTCATATATTTCAACAAGCTTTCCATCTGGTTTTGATAAAACAGGTAAATTATGGGGAATATCGCCTAGGGCAGTTATTTCCATATGTTGTTCCAAATTTTGGGAAAAACCGAGAAAATCGTTCTCATAATTTACTATTCTATAGGCTTGTTTTGTGTTATCGTCGTAGAGTATAAAAAACCTTTCATACGACGCATAAATACGATCGTCGGCGACATCGTTTACATGGATATAGTGTTTCAACTGATATCCGTTTACACTGGCAAACTCCTGCTCTTCAATGCCGCAATCTGGTACGGCACTGCTGACAGGGAAGCCGCCAACCTTGATTTTCTCGAACCTCTTCAATAATTTAGGACGTAACGAATATGTTCCAATATCCAACGAGTAAACGGTATCCTGATCTTCAATCTGGATAATGTATTCATCTGTATTACCCGTAGATAGTAATGATATATTGCTCCCCAGAAGTTGATTTATATCACTAATGGATAAAACCATTCTGGATCCATAATCAAATCCCTTTTCCCAGATTAGCTTCCCATCTAATGTCTTGATTTTTAAACCGCATTTGTTGGCTGTTTTTTCGTTCACAGATAGTTTATTATAAGAAACAAGGACAAGAGAGTCTCCCAAATATCTGCATTCATATAAAGACTCGCCCGGATCGAGCAGAGGTTTGTTAAAAGACCCTAAGAAAGAACCTGACGACAAACTATATAAATATATATGATCCGATCTGAATGTAATTGCCAACAACAAATCTTCCTTTTCAGCAAGATATAATATGGGCATACCCGGGAATTCATCCGGAGCGGAGCCAGTAGCGATAATTTTTCTGATAAATGATCCGTCAATTGTAAATTGAAAAACCCCTTCACCGGTTCTGTTCCGGGCGATTATATATTTTTCACCTATCTGAAAATCAACGCTTCCGGAAAGCAGAGATTCTGGATTGGTCTCTAAAGGTATAATACGGATATTTTCAGTCAATTGGCTTAGTTTAACATCTACAGGGACCAGCAGATAGGGATCCAGATCAGCTATTTTCATCCCGTTAATTTCCACTGTAGGAAGCTTTCCGTCAGAAAGCTTTTTGTTTTTTTGATTAGAACAGCCTATGGAAAGTAAAGCAATTATGAAAACTAAAATAGAAAAACTATTATAATTCATTTCACTGATTTTTAATATTTTGAAACAAGCTTACTGAAAGGTCAATTTAATTTAACCTTTTGGCAAAATCTAAAAATAATCAATTCAGGCTAAAAATTTGCAAAGAATAGTGCAGTATCACCACAGAGACAAAAAACGAGAGTGATTGCCAACGCTCTTACTCGCTCTCACTCTCGCTCTTTTTCATGTGGGCCCAGTTGGGATCGAACCAACGACCCCCTGATTATGAGTCAGGTGCTCTAACCGTCTGAGCTATGGGCCCCTTTTGGGGCAAGGTTCACTGTGAAAAATTCGGAGTATTTCTCCTTAAAAAGAACCCAATCTGCGACTTGCAAACTGTAGCCTGCAACTCGCTTTTACCGGACTGCAATATTAATTATTTGTATGGAATTATCCAAAAACACTTGATTCTTGTTTATTATCCAAAAACACTTGATTCTTGTTTATTCTGTAAGGGTTAATTTATTTTGAAACTCCCTGATTGGTATCTATTATCCTGAAAACCCTGTAAGAATGGGGCTTTATAGTGATCTCAAAGCTGTGCTCTGGTTCAGCCGACCTGTTCCTCCCCATAAAAGCCTGAACAGCAGTTCCTTTTATCGTTTCTTCTGAAAGCAGGTCTTCAATGCTTGTTGCAGTGCCGCTTGTAATAACCTTAACTTTTACAGGCTCCGGAAGAAATGATTCCACAATAAACGTCCCATTATCATACAGGAACATACTAACCATTGAGGGTCCTTCAAGTCGCAGATTAAGTCCCTGTGAAGCTACGCTACGAATACGGTTAAGTACTTCAGGCGGATACTGGTATAAATCAGAGAAGTTTTCGGGTATAGTAAGAACATATAGGTATCCTTTTGAGTACTGAGCACGATGCAGAAGTGGCCATCCTGTTGCTCCCTTAATGGCAGATACCTCTTCCCACGAATCATTTGTAAGATAGTTGATCTGAGGGATGAGGATCTCTTGCGATGATTTTACCATCTTGCCCCATCCGGCCTTGAATTCACTTACAAGAGCTTTCCTGTCGGTATACGTAATCTCAGCAATATCTTCGATACCCTTTCCCTGGAGAGCCCTCAGCAAACCGGATGTGATCATTACATTTTTACCCGATTGGATACGCTGTTGTATCTTTTGTACTATTGCCGGGTCATATTTAGCTGATTCAGTAAGCAGTATTATCTTACCATCATTAGGAAATTCCGGAACCAGATCCATCGGAATACCTATCATTCCAAGGTAATTCTGAAGGAAATCTTCTCCCATGGCATGGTAGGGCCGGTAACTTTTCAATCCGACCGGCTTCCCGAGATGTCCTATGAATTTATCTACCTGTTCGAATGTCATTCCGGCAGCCCTGGCTATAGTTGAAGGTTTTACTTCTGTGCCGTCAGTCAGTTTGTAAGGTTTCATCATTTCATCGAAGTTGAAGCTTGTGCCAGTTCCCTGCCACGCTCCTCGCTGGCCGGGACGTACAGCAGATTGTAGTTGTCTCCAATCGAACATAGTTATTTCCGGAGCTTTTGCAAAAAGTGTTAACCAGAATTGCTCCGTGTAACGGTCAAGGTAAGAAGCACCGCCAGAATCTACCCAGCCACCTCCATTACGTCCCGGGGCGATATTTTCAAAATACCTGAAGATCAGGTAACTTTCATATTGCTGAAGGTGCTGGTCGGAGCTGACAGCATCACGAGTCTCAGTGCCCGTATATATTCCGTCAAACATTTTTGGTTCGTCTTTGAGATTGAATCCCAGTCCCTGGAAATGCTCATACCAGTTAGGATATTTTATAACGATCTTCACTTTTGGATTAACTGCTTTTGCAGGATTTATTATAAGATCACGGGCAGCATCAGTCATCAGTTTAAGCCTGAAATCGGTCCAGCTCATATCACCTTTTGCCTTGATACACAGATCGCATTTGCAGCTGGTAAAGAAGAAATCGTCCAGGATGAACTCATCAAAATGCTTCGCTGTATATTCTGCTATCTCTTTTGCCATTGCCCTGTGCTGGGGATTGGAATAACAAAAAGTCTCAAAATTGTTGCTCTCATCAATTGTATATGTTATTCCTCCGGCAACTTTCAAACCCTTTGATCTGAAAAATTTTATCGCTGAGGCAAGGGTCTTTTCATCTACAATAAGTTTATCGCGGTGGGTTTCGAGATATATCTTATCGATCTTAACCTGCCGGCTGATAAGATCCCAGGACTCCTGAAGCTTTTTCTGGTCGGCCATATCCCTTACTTCGTAGGCTCTGACGTATGCCGAGACAGTAAAATTCTTATAGAATGGCGGCTTCTGTGCGGAGATGCCGCTAAAAATGAATAATGAAACTAATAATCCTGTTATTTTTTTCATTTGTAGTTTATATTGAATTCGAGATTTTTAAAATCAAATAAATTTATCAATTTTTTTATCTGAATCTAACCAAGGCACCTTTTTTACAAATGCTAAACAAGCACTCTTTACCTGTGAATATTGCGCAGGGATTTTATTATAAATTATTTAGAGGATAAATAGTATCAGAAAAGCTTAGAGCTTTTCAATTTATTCCAGTTTCAGGAATCATTTCTTTTTAAGATACTGCATAAGTACATTTACGGCTTCATCCATGTCCTGACCGAATGTAAGGATACCAGCTCTGTCTCCGGCCATAACAATTATCCTCTTTTCAAAAACATCTGAATCGCTGAAAAGCCTGAAAATATCCTTTGCAAGTCCTGTGGTGCCATAATCCATTGCCGGGTTTGTTGTAGGGACTTTGTAGATTATTTCATTCCACAGGTCAATACTATGGACATGCACTATTGCATTTGCTCCGGGATCGGCAAGATAGATCGCCGCATGGGTAAGGGATTCCGACGATGCCTTCAGAGGACCGATGCATTGAACCGCATTGTCATCTATGTTGAAAGAATTCACTTTGACATAATGTTCTGGTTCAAGTTCGGGTATTTCACCTGTTGCCGATGCTGTAATGATGAACTGGTTACCTCCTTTTATCCTCATGCTTATGTTCCCGAATCCAACGCCGTTCTCATAAGCTCCTATAAGATCCATATTGTAAAGTATCTCCCGCCAATAATTTATTATTTCATACTGTTCGTCAGTGATAACGGGTCCTGACTGGTTCCAGTAACAGTTGAATTTAACTCCCCCTAACATCATCTTATTTTATTTGTGAAAATAATCTTTTTATTTCCGATTATTCAGGTTTTATTTTCTCTATTTTCTGCTATCAGTCTTACCCCTGGTTTCTGGTATGTGTTTCATCGATACATTTTCCAGTGAACAGCACTTGGATATGATTTTTCTCTCCTGAATAAACAGCATTAAAAATACAAAATTCCGGAAATATTATCCCGGGGTGTTAAAAAGAATATGGTCTTATTTAGTTAAACAGGCAAGCTCGAATAATCGACCAGAATATTCGACTGTTTTGAACGCAATAATTTATGTTGTAAATTTGCAGAGAGCTGGGGATTCAATTTGACTTCAGATATATATGGTTAATAAAGAAGAATTTAGGAAGAAGATAATAGTTACTGCAGGGCAGATATTCAGCCGTTATGGTTTCAGAAAGACCACAATGGAGGAGATATCAAAGGCTCTTAAAATGGGTAAAAGTTCAATTTATTACTATTTCCCCAGCAAGGAAGAGATATTTAAAGCTATAGTATTGAATGAGGCTAATATACTTAGAAATGAGCTCACTAAAGCTATCAAATCTGTCCCTTCCCCTATTGAAAAGATGAGAAATTATGTTTTTGTAAGGATGAAAACGTTCGAAAAACTGTCGAATTATTATAATGCAATTTTCGATAAGAATCTCGATCATTTTGATTTTGTCGAAACAATAAGGGCGAACTATGATAGGGAGGAACTGGCAATATTAAGGCTTATTCTTTATGACGGAACCAGAAAGAAAGTCTTTTCAGTAACAAACAGTGAATTCACAGCACTTGCCATACAGACGGCACTTAAAGGTCTGGAGGTGCCGCTTTTCTGGAAAAAGAAAGAAGTTGATATCGAACAGCGACTTAATGGCATCCTCGACGTTCTTTTCTACGGGATTGTTCGAAAATGATCCTCCGCTGAAGGTTTTCTGTTAACAGCCTTTTATTTCTTAACTTAAAATCATTTCCTTTTTATAACAACTCTTTTTTTCTTCTTCAGACTGTAAAAAAGCCAGACACATCCCAGAAGAATGAAGGGGATACTTAGTATCTGACCCATATTGAGTTTCATGCTTGCCTCAAAATCAACCTGGTCTTCCTTCAGGAATTCAATAAAGAAACGAGCCACAAAGATCAGAATACAGGCAAGGCTTATCAGTGTACCCTGAATATGTTCTCCCTTTTTGCGCCAGTACATACGGAGCAAAATCAGGAAAATAACCAGGTAAGCGAGTGCTTCATAGATCTGTGTCGGGTGTTTGGGTGCAGTCTCTCCGTTACGAAGGAATACGAAGCCCCAGGGGACAGTCGTTTCAACGCCATATATTTCCGAATTCATCAGGTTCCCCATCCTGATAAAGACACCTGAAAGGGCGACTACTATAGCTATCCTGTCGAGTACCCATGTATACTCTTTTTTTTCCTTTCGGCAGAAGAGCCATAATGCTGTAAGAATGCCAATTGCGGCTCCATGACTGGCGAGACCTCCGCGCCATATCTTGAGGATCTCAAGAGGGTTTGCAAGGTAATAGGCAGGTTCATAAAAGAAACAATGTCCGAGACGGGCTCCTACGATAGTTCCTACAGCCATGTAGATTGTTAGCTTATCAAGCAAAGCCTCAGTCAGATTTTCATTACGGAAGATCCTGAGCATTATTATATATCCAAAAAGGAATGCAGAGGCGAACAACAGGCCATACCATCTTATTGCAAAGGAACCGATCCGGAAGATTTCCGGATTGACATCCCAGGGTATTACATATAAATGCATAACGGAGATGTTATTATTAAGTCCAAAGGTAGAAAATAAAATTATTGTCTGTCTTCAATTGTCATTATTCATTTCGATTTAGAGTCAAAATGAGGATCTTATTCAAAAAATGATGTAAGTTTGCATCTCATAATTAAGGCCGGGATGACCATAGCGAGCTATTTCAGACTATCATATTCTGTAATTTTTGGATTCATATTGATTTCAGCCTGCGCAAAGATCAGCTCACCTTCCGGCGGACCAAAAGATGTTCTTCCTCCTGTAGTTGTGAAAAGCGAACCGGCATCTGGTGCAAAGAATTTTTCAGGAAAGAGGTTTGTGGTAACCTTTAATGAATATATTGAACTCAGGAATGTTAATGAAAAGTTTATGGTTTCGCCGCCTATGCAGAGAAGACCTGAGATATCAGTCAGGGGCAAAAACCTTGTTGTTGAATATGATGACAAACTGAGAGACAGTACTACCTATACTTTTTATTTTCAGGATGCTATCCGGGATCTGAATGAAGGGAACCCTATTGACAATTATAGCTTTGTGTTCTCAACAGGTCCTGTGATTGATTCTCTTTCACTTACAGGCAATGTGCTTAATGCTTTTGATCTTAATCCTCCGGAAAATACTCTGGTGATGCTTTACAGTGATCTGACTGATTCAGCTTTTATTAAAAAGATACCTGACTATATCTCAAAAGCTGATAAGAACGGATATTTCAGGATCGATAATATAAAGGAAGGCATTTACAGGATTTTCGCCCTGATAGATGCGGATAATTCCAAGAACTATAGTCTTCATGATGAAGAGATTGCTTTCCGTGATTCACTTGTTCATATTTCCCCGGACAAGGATTTTTTGCCGGATAGTAAAGACACAGCGGGAATGAAATCCGTTCAATCCGCCCTTACTGATACGCTTATCCATAAGGGTGAATACAAACTCTTCCTTTTTAAACCGTTTAAGAAGAATTATTACCTTACCTCATCTTCCCGTCAGCAGGCAAATAAGATGATCTTCACTCTTTCAATGCCACCGGATTCAATGGAATTCAGTTTTTCATTGCCGGGGACGGAAGAAAACAGATGGCTGGCAGAAAAAAGCCGGGACAAGGATACACTCCTGATATGGCTGAAAGACAGTTCCCTTTATTCTCAACCGGTTCTCAAAGCGCTGATCAGATATCCCTTCACTGATTCCACAGGTACAATTATAATCAAAGAGGATACAGCCCAGATGAGATTTCTGGCTCCCAGAGTCACTAGAGGAACACGAAAACCCGAACCATACAGGGTGATATCCACAGCATCGTCCGGAAAGCTTATTCCCGGCCAGGCAATTTCCTTTCTTTCGCAGACACCTTTCAGGGAGCCCGACACATCAGCAATAAAGCTCTACAGGCTAACGGACACGGAAGAGAGGGAAAGGCTAAGCTTTAAGCTGACACCGGACAGCATTAACTCCTGCAGAATATTGCTTAATGCAGACTTTTTGCAGGGGGAGAATTATCTTTTGATAACTGATTCTGCAGCCTTTGGCGATATTTACGGTGCAAAGAATGATTCAGCAGGAATAAAATTCAGTATAAGGGATAGATCCACTTTCGGGAAACTTATTGTTAATATCAATAATTATGAGGGGAAAAGGATTATTCAACTGTTATCTTCTGAAGAGAAGCTCATTAGGGAAATCTCTATGGATCGGGATGGGAAGACGGAATTTCCTTATCTCGAAAAGGGGATGTACAGACTTAAGATAATCTATGATCTTAACGGTGACGGGAAATGGACAACGGGGGATTATGAGACAGGAAGGCAGCCGGAACCTGTCTCATTCATGCCGATGGAGATTGAGATAAAAGAAAACTGGGAAAATGAATTATTCTGGGATGTAAGCGCGATGCATGTCAAAAAATTCAGGAATACAAGCGATGTATCCCGGACAAGGAGATAAACACTAATTTTAATTACAGATGAAAGAAGTAGTGGCAGGTGTTGATATCGGTGGAACAAACACTGTATCAGGCCTGGTTGACAGAAGCGGCAATATAATAGCAACTGAGAAGCTTATAACTACAGATTATCCTGAGATTAATGACTTTATATCAGCTCTTTCTGTGTCAATAAACAGAATGCTGTCGAAGGAAAAAGGCCTTCAGCTTCTTGGTATCGGTATCGGGGCTCCCAATGGAAATTACTACAGAGGTACAATTGAACTTGCAGCCAATCTGGCATGGCAGGGTATTATCCCATTTGCAGATCTTTTAAGGGAGAAGATCGACGTACCTGTTCTAATGACTAATGATGCCAATGCAGCTGCCATGGGTGAGATGATATTTGGAGCAGCAAAGGGAATGAAGGACTTTATTGTTCTGACTTTAGGAACGGGTCTTGGTAGTGGAATTGTAATAAACGGAGAGATTGTTTACGGTAGTACCGGGTTTGCAGGAGAACTGGGTCATTCTGTTGTCGTTCCTGACGGGCGGCAATGCGGCTGCGGACAAAGGGGCTGCCTTGAGACTTACGCATCAGCCACTGGACTTGTAAAAACAGCATTGTTTCTCCTGAGTGACAGGAGAGAAGATAGTATCCTGAGGGGGATAGCCCCTTCGGAACTCACATCAAAAAAGATAGCTGAAGCAGCTGCTTCAAAAGACAGCCTGGCTCTTGAAGCAATGGACTTTACAGCTGAAAAGCTTGCTGCTGGGATCACTGATGCTGTGGTGTTTTCAAGCCCTGAAGCAGTATTCTTTTTCGGCGGCCTGGCCAGGGCAGGAGAGATGCTCTTTGATCCTGTTAGAAAATATGTTGACCTGAAAATCATGCCAATATTCAGGGGGACAGTAAAAATATTACCCTCGGGAATACCGGAAAACAATGCTGCTGTTCTGGGTTCGGCAGCTCTTATATGGAACAAAACATCGCTATAAAATTCTATATTAGCAAAATAACTAACTTTAAGGCCATAATTTTTAAAAACATTTATATGAATTTAACAGAAAACCGCTACAGTAAATTCGCCCTTGTAAGGGAAATACTAGAAGCCCCGGGAATAATCAGATCGTTTGATCCGGCAGTTTCTGAACGTTTTGCAAGTAATATTAAAAAACGAAAAGGCCTTTTTTTGACCGGAGAGGGAAGCAGCAGGTTATTCCCGGCGAAAAGGGCTATTTATTCCAATTTGAAGAAGCAATTTCTGCTTCCTGTTATTACTGAAGGATGTACCCAGGCTAGGGAATATAACCTTGATGATTTTTCTGTTTTTGCAGCTTCAAATATGGGTCAGACAAAAGAGGTTATCCGTTTTGTGAAGATCCTTAAAAATAAGAATCATAATGCAATATACGCACTTACAGCTAACAAGAACACCAAGCTGGAAGAGGTTGCCACAGATACCCATGTTCTGTCCTGCGGGAAGGAAGATGCAGTTGCGGCAACAAAATCAGTTATTGAACAAGGTCTTTTCTACGATTCTCTCCTCAGGAACATGCGTGGTGAAAAGATGGAAGGATTAAATGTATTAGCTGACAGGATGGAAGAGCTGCTTACTGCAAAAATAGATGAGGAAATAATAGATGTTATTAAAGATGCCGATATTCTTTATTGGGCAGGAAGAGATAATGGTGTTGCTGCTGAACTGGCACTTAAAACAAATGAGATAACAAGGAAAAAATCTGATTTTCTCGAGGGTACTTATGCTTTACATGGTATTGAAGAGGTAATGGATAAGGATGAAGTCCTTATCTGGGTTGATCCCTTCGATGTTGACCAGGAAAAATTCTTTGAACGTCTTGTTAAGAATGTTGGCATAAAGATAATAGCCATTTCTTCACAGAAAACCATGTTCCCGACAATAGTGATCCCCGAATGTGATCAGTATGAAGAATATCTTCAGATTGCAGCCGGCTGGAATGTACTTGTCGAAACAGGTGTTGCTCTCGGTATTGACCTTGATCGCCCCGAGAGGGCCAGGAAGATAGGTAACAGATATATCCCGGAAATAGGACTTCAATTATAAGGACTGGTACAATTAATACAGTTATTATTTCTATAAATCGAATGGGAGAACAGAGACAATAGCCGGTATTGATATAGGAGGGACAAACACGTATGTATATGATTTTCAGTTATTTGTGGTTCCCCCACTTAAGGGGCAGGCTATCCGACCTTTAAAATAAATTATATCCGGATGAAATAGAAGATTTTATTACAGAATTGTACAGAAAGATACTTGTAACAGGTCAGAGAACAGGAAAAAGAGTCACAATCAAATGTTATGGTATAGAAGTTCCTATAGGAAACATAAACAAGAGTGCCTGGATCAAGTTCACTAGTATGGGCCGAAATGAATCAGAATACAGATAATTAAAATGAGGATGTAATGGCAAATTTCAACGAGATATTGAATTATATTCTGGGTATCATATTCATTATAATCATTTTTGCACTTGCATATGCATACCTGAAACCACATCAACTTCATAAACGAAGACTTGTATCAACATTGTTGCTGAAGATCAGCTATCTCTTTTATTTGCTTGTACTTCTTATAGTTGTATATTTTTCTGCCCTTGTTAAGGGAGGTTTGGAACAAGTTTTCTTTGGTGTTGAATTCTTTGTCTTTCTCGTAGTACTTTTTGCCCCTACGATAGGGATATTTGCCCGCAAACTCGGACATTTCAGTAAAAAACGTGAGGAATACAACTATTTCTTCACTGTTGTAAATATTATTTCTGTCCTGGCTGTTCTTCTGATGTACTTTATTTAAGAAATCTTTATAGATCAGTCATTTGCTAAAAGACAAGGATAAACTTGTTATATTTGATCGCCATATTGTAATTTTGTTGTGATTAACTATAAAACGTAAGCTATGATCAAAGAACATATAATAGGGTATATAGAACAAAGCATCAGACAGAACTGGGATATTGAAGCTCTGTCAAACTACAGGGAAAAGGGCTACACTTATAAAGAAATAGCTGCATTGATGCTGAAGTATCAATTATTCTTTAGAGATATTGGCATTGTTGAGGGCGATAAAGTTGCACTTATCGGCAGGAATTCGGCAAACTGGTGTGCAATATATCTTTCTGTTCTGACCTATGGGGCTGTTGTTGTGCCTATTCTGCCCGATTTCAAACCAGATGATCTTGTCAATCTTATCAATCATTCGGATTCAAAACTGATGTTCGCTGATGAAAAGATCTTCGAAACGATAAGAAACAGTAGTATCCCTGCAATAGACGGTGTAATTTCGCTGGATGATTTCTCTTTACTGGATTCCAATGCCAGGATAAAAGAGGTTTATTCATTGCTTGATGAAAAATTTATAAAAACATGGCCTGAACTCAGACCTGATCTTATCAGATTTGCCAACATTGATAGCGAAAATCTGGCAGTCATAAGTTATACAGGCGGAACGACAGGTTTTTCAAAAGGTGTAATGATACCTCACAGGAGCCTAACTGCAAATATTAAGTTTGCACAGGAACACATGCCTCTAAAGCCTGGCGATCCGCTTGTTTCGTTTTTACCGTTGGCTCATACCTACGGATGTGCATTTGAATTTCTTTTCCCGTTTACTATCGGATGTCATATAACTATCCTTTCCAAAACTCCATCACCGCAGATTATCCTTCAGGCGTTCAGCGAGATTAAACCCAGACTGATACTATCGGTCCCGCTTGTGATTGAAAAGATATTTAAAAAACAGATTCTGCCTGTGATCCGTAAGCCTCAGATGAAGGTGCTGCTGGCAATACCGGGATTGAACAAGATCATTCATAAGAAAATAAAAGACAAACTGACTGATTCATTCGGAGGGCGATTTACAGAAGTTGTTATTGGAGGTGCAGCATTAAATCCTGAAGCTGAAAGTTTTTTCAGAAAAATTGGTTTCAGGTTCACTGTAGGTTATGGTATGACTGAATGCGGTCCTCTTATAAGCTATGCGTCATGGGATACAACCAGACTTGGAGCTTCGGGAAAGGCAGTTGATACTCTTGAGATAACAATAGACTCCTCAAATCCTGAAAAAGAAGTAGGAGAGATCATTCTGAGAGGCGATAATGTAATGCTCGGCTACTATAAGAACGAAAAGGCAACGAAGGAGATAATCGATGAAAATGGATGGATGCATACAGGAGATCTCGGAGTAATCGATAAGGATGGTAATATATACATTAAAGGCAGAAGCAAGGTAATGATACTCGGACCGTCAGGAAAGAATATATTCCCTGAAGAGATTGAGGCAGTAATAAATAATATGGATTATATAGCTGAGTCTCTCGTAATTCTTGAAGATAATAAACTTATCGGACTGATTTATCCTGATTTTGATATGATGAAAAAGGACGGTATTCCCGAAGACCAGCTTTCTCAGATCCTGGAGAAGACCCGGAAATCTGTCAATGAAAAGATCCCGGAATACATGGCAGTCACAAAGTTCAGG
>DAONXX010000046.1:12805-15606 GCA_035414025.1 Bacteroidales bacterium
CACATGAAATAGTGAAGGGTGGTACAACAAGGTTTTTCTCTGTGAAGAACGGACTGGAATCAATAGATTCACAGGGACTCGTAGCTATTCATGACGGAGTCAGACCTTTGGTGAGCATTGATACCATAAAAAGATGTTTCGAAACAGCTGAAAAACTGGGTAATGCTATTCCTGTTACATCATCTGCAGACACGTTAAGGATTCTGACCAGTAACGGCAATGCTTCGGTCGACAGGATGCAGATTAAGCTTATACAGACCCCGCAGGTTTTCAGAACCAGCCTGATAAAAAAAGCATATCAGCAGAATTATTTACCTGAATTTACTGATGATGCAACTGTTTTGGAGAAAACAGGCGAAAGGATAAACCTTGTCGAAGGAAACAGGGAAAACATCAAAATAACAAACCCGGAGGATCTGATAATTGCGCAGAGTCTGTTCACTTTGAGAATGTGATTTTGTAAGTTTATTTGTATGTTGTGGTTTTGACTGACCGGATTTTCCGGTAAATTCCTACATGTCTTTTCCTGTTGTCAGTTGTGAATTTCTATCTTTGTATCGTGCAAAAAAGTCAATGTTATGAAGACAAGGATACTGTTATTTGCGATGATCATAATAACCCTTACATCATGCGCTGAACTGATGAAGGTTCTTGAAAGTGCTGGAACCTCACCCCTTACAGAAGCTGAAGTGGTCGGCGGATTAAAAGAAGCTCTTACTACCGGAGCAAGGAACTCAGCTCAGCGTCTTTCTCTGGAAAATGGATATTATGGCGATGCTATGGTCAAAATATTGCTTCCGGATGAGGCAAATATTATAATTGACAATATTTCGAGGATACCCGGAGGAACTCAACTTGTCGAAGATGTTATCCTAAGGATCAACCGTGCAGCAGAAGATGCTGCAAAGGAGGTAGCCCCAATCTTTGTGAACAGTATAACAGGTATGACAATAAAAGATGCATTCAACATACTTAAGGGGACCGATAATGCCGCTACACAATATCTCAGAAATACAACATATAACGAACTGTATTCATTATATAAACCAAAGATCCAGGCTTCAACTGAAAAAGATATTGTCGGGAATATTTCAACAATGGATTCATGGGAGACGCTTACAGGGAGATGGAATTCTATTGCCAATTCTGTTGCAGGCCGTTTAGCGAACCTAAAACCGGTCAATACGGATCTTAATGATTATCTTACAAATAAAGCTCTCTCGGGTATGTTTCTGAAAGTCGAGGCAGAAGAACTGAAGATAAGAAAGGATGTATCTGCCAGGGTAACGCCCCTTCTGCAAAAAGTTTTTGGCTCACTTGATAATAAACCGCTTAACTAATTAACAGAAAGAATATGCTGGAAAAAACTATTTTAGAATATGGCAGACTGAAAGTAAAAGTTACAAATAAAGCTAATGAAGGTATCCTTGATATTCTGAACCATGCTGTACAAGGTTCTGAAGGAGGTATGAGATTTCAGCTTCAGAATATTGAGAAGAAGATAAAGGCTTACGGTGACCAGATAAGATTCGTGTCATTATATAAAAGGGACAAGATAACCGGTACTATCGGCGCCTGTTTCCGGATGTCCGGCCAGGGCGCTTTGTCTTTCCCTTCTACTTATATTAGATATTTTGCATTTCAATCTGTTTACCGATCAGACATCAGGTGGAAAAAAAGAGACAGGGAACAGATAAGACAGGAGCCGGATGATTCTTTTAAGCGTAAGACTCTGGATATCTTTAGTAAACCTCATCTTCTTGAATTACCTCATGTTTTTGAAGCGGGCAAACATATTATGTATGCTTTCATCGAAAGCATGAATGAACGATCTAAAAACCTTGTAATACAAGCCGGGTATGAACATATAAGATCTTTCCTTACAGTTACTTTCAGCCGTTTTAACCCAAAGCCTGATACCCGTGTTTCAAAGCTCCAGGATGCAGATAAACAGCGGATGAAAGAATTGCTTCTGGATTTTTACAGGGATTATTCATTTTTCAGCACCGATTTTATTTTTTATGATGACAGGTATTATGTACTGAGGGATGGTGATGAGATCATTGCCGGTGTATGTGCAATACCTTCTGCTTACAAGGTGTATAACATACCAGGTATCTGGGGATGGGTGATAATGAAAGTACTGCCGAAAGTTCCTTATTTTAGAAAATTATTCAGTCCCGATGAATTCAAATTCCTTGTCTTTGATGCGATCTATTTTAAAAAAGGCAGGGAAGATGTGCTACCTGATCTTTTCGAATCAGTATGTGCTGTTGAGGGTTTTAATACCGGGTTAATGTGGCTTGATGACCGCAGCACCCTTTATGATAAAATACGAAGCGGTAGAAGGATGGGGGCGCTTAACAGGATGCTCAACGCAAAACCCGGTCTGGTCTTTACGAAATTCGTCAACTTTCCTGATGAAGCGAAAGATATTTTTTATGATGTTCCGGCTTATATTTCTGGTTTTGATTTTACTTGATTACTAACGCTCCGGGAAGTTCCCGGGGATTGCCCTTCCCTCTTTCCCTTTTGTTACTGCCAAAAGGTGCCAGAGTTCTTATAAGTTTATAAACCGGAAGAAGTTTGATTTTTCAATACATGAAATTATTATAAAAAAATCTGATAGCAACAGATAGAAATTAAATATTATTTTTGCGAAAGAAAAGGGACGTTAGTTCAGTTGGTTCAGAACGCTTGCTTGACAGGCAAGAGGTCACTGGTTCGAATCCAGTACGCCCCACGAAGAGTCTCGTTGAATTGATTGTAGTTATGTATTATGTTTATGCGTTGTACTCAGA
>DAONXX010000047.1:0-15566 GCA_035414025.1 Bacteroidales bacterium
TTAAATTGTTAATAATCAATTATTTATAGTATAAATTATATCGAACTCACGTTAAATTAAATTGTTTAAGAGATAACTCCAGGGTTTCATTCTGCGTAGTAGGACAAACAAATGTGATCCCTCACGAATTCACAATTGCTTATGAAAGTATTCTTGTACGAGGGACTGTTGTCTTAGACATTTCTGCAGAAGAGCGGATGCGGGCTTTGGAGTTGATTTTAGACAAGTATTCTCCGAATGACAAAGTAACCGGTCTTAAGTATGCCGAAAAATCGTTTCATCTCACTGCCATCATTCGTTTGGATATATCCGCCGTATCGGGTAAAACAAAACGAGTGATATCCTGATTAACGTAAATACTTACTTGTAAAGCATATCATGTTTACTACTCAGTTGTAATTTTAGCTGTTTCCTGTGGTATTGTCAGATCACTCGGATTATTGATTCCCAAGGGCACTTATCAGGTTTCGTTTCAGTTCCCTGAAAGAATCGGAATCAAGCCTGCGTTCCTCAAAGGGAAGGTCAAGCTGCTTTTTAGTTATTATCTTCACCGGTGGACGACTTAAGACAATTATGTCATTGCCAAGTAGAAGCGCTTCATCTACATCATGGGTTACAAATATTACTGTTCTTTTATCTGTCAGCCACATCTGTGAGAAGATCCTGATAAGATTCAATTTCAGTTTAATGTCAAGTCCCTTCAGCGGCTCATCCATCAGTATTATATCAGAGGGATATGCAAAGGCTCTGGCTATGGATACACGCTGACGCATTCCCCCGCTAAGTTTCGAAGGATAATATGAAGCAAAATTCTCAAGTTCCATCAATCTTATTAGCTGTCGGGTAATTTTCTTCCTTTCCTCCGCAGGCATGTCCTTGCTCAGGACAAATCCGATGTTCTCCTCAACTGTTTTCCATGGAAGCAGCCTAGGATCCTGGAAGATATAGGAAGCTGTTTTTTCCCTGAAGCCTGTCAGCTGACCACTGTCGGGCTTAATAATATCACCGATAATATTCAGCAATGTTGTTTTTCCGCAACCTGAAGGGCCAAGGATACAGGTTATCGTACCTTCCTGAAATGAGATATTGAAATCACTGAACAGTGAAATAGTATCATATTTTTTATATAGTGCTTTGATCTCAAGGCTCATAATCAGGCTCTCCAATTTATAAGTCTGCTTTCAACAAGTCGGATCATTTTCTCAAATCCAAAGCTGATTAGCACCGCAATTATTGTCCAGGCAATTACAGCGTCGACATTTAAAAATGTCTGGGCGTTCTGCATTACAGTACCAATACCATATTCCGGCTGGCTGAGAACTTCCCCAATTATTATTGCCCTCCATCCAATACCAAGGGCGCTGGAGGCACCGCTTATTATAAATGGCATAATCGCAGGGATATATAATTCCCGTATTATCCTCCGGCGGTTAACCTTGTAAAAGCATGACATAACGATAAGATCGCTGTCGATACTCCTGATCCCATCGCTTACATTTGTTGTAATGAAAGGGAACATTGTAAGCATTCCAATAAAAACCGGCACCATACCCGGATGGAACCAGATAAGAGCAAGCAGAATTATCGATATTACCGGTATCGAACGGATTGTTACCAATATGGGTTGAAGAAATGCATTGATAAAAGGATTGAGCCCGGTTATTATACCAGTTGCAATGCCAAGGATACCTGAAACAATAAAGCCTGCCAGACCTCTGAGGATTGTAGTTCCTACAGTAGTCAGGAACCTGCTGTCGCCAAAAAGGGTCAGAGTCGTTACAAGGGTTTTCTCAGGAGAAGGAAGAATGAAATCGGATTTAAAATGCATGGAAAGGATCTTCCATACCACAAGCATACAGATCACCGAAGCAAGGCTTATATATCTCTTTTTAATAGATGAAATTTTCATCAGGTATTCTTCCTCCGACAATATCCGGATTCAATTTATAAAAAACATTCAGATAATCTTCTATTTCATTTTTTACATCCCTGGCTTTTTCAAACCTGAGGTTGGATCCCATAATAGCTTTTTCAGCAACATCAGTGTCGGGCTGGATGTCGTATTTGACAATCAGAGTTGCTGCACTGTCAGGATGCTGATTCACCCAGTTTGTTGAAAAGGCATATGTTGATAGAATATCTTTCACTATTTCAGGATTGTCATGAATGACACTTTCGCTGACAAGAAAGGCCGTTTCAGTCAGGGCAGCATTTTCAAATTTTTTCCATTCTTTTTCAAGATCGAAAATAATCCTGACATCTTTGGTTTTTTCTATAACAAGACTGGCCAGGGGTTCAGAAATAATTGCCAATCCTGCCTGTCCGGCTGCCACAGCATTGGCAAGATCAATATGAGTTGGGAAACTATAATCAAGAGACACATTTTTGTCAGGATCTATATTATTTTTCAGGAGAAGGTGACGTAACAGCACATCAGGAGTCATACCCCTTGCCATTACATATATTCGTTTATTCCTCAGATCTTCCCAGTTGCTGACTGCCGGATCCCTTCCGACAAGATAAAGAGTTCCCCATACCGGTACGGCTATAAGCCGGTATTTTAATCCCTTATTATACATTATGGCAGCCATTGTCATTGGCAGTATAGCAAAGTCGGCTGTGCCGTCAAGAATCATTTTCCTGACCTGCAGGGGTTCGTTCAGGATCTTCACTCCGACAGAGTGGCCGCTTCCCTTATTCAGGCTATCTATAATTCTTATCATTCCCATGGCGGATGGACCTTTCAGAGTGGCAACAGTGTATTCCGGACTGTTTGCGTCATTGCGAGTCCTGTTACCGCAGCCTGAGAGGAGTAAGGTAATTATCAACAGATATGACAGCTTTTTAAGCATGAAATAATGTATTTATGCAAAACTATCGAATCAAAGAATTCAAGCATCATTTTTCTCCGGGTTTCTTTTAATATTTAAAATTGTTGTTAAGCATTATGTATTCGTAAATCAGAATAATTTGCATTTGGAAACAAGATATCATATTGGATATTCAAAAAATAATCACCACCTTTGAAAGACAATTAACAGTAGGCCTGTGAGGTCTGAGAAGTGTTCCGGATGGCATAAGATAACAATCCGGGAAGTCAAGGACAAACAGGTTAAAGATCAATCTAAGCCGGAGGTATTCTGATGGAAAAGAGAGTAGGATCAGCAATTATTCTGATTGAGACAAACGAGAATGTTCAGCAGCTGAACAAAATCATTTCAAATCATTCGCAAATAATTATCGGGCGTCTTGGCTTGCCGCGCAGCACTGGCCATGGCCTCATTTCTCTTGTTCTTGAAGGTACCACCGATCAGATTGGTTCACTTACGGGCCAGTTGGGCCGTTTAAGCGGGATTCAGATTAAGTCGGTACTTTTAAAGAACATGAAAGATGAATAAATTCTGGTTTTTAAATGCTTTTTTAGCACTTGTTTTTTCGTTAAATGTAAACGGACAGAAATACCTTCTTCAGGGTGTTGTCCGTGATTCAGTCACTAACAAGACATTGGAGAATGTCGTAACTGAAGTGAAGCTTGTTGGCGGAACCGATAATACAATCTTGTATGAGCTTTCTGATATAAGGGGCCGCTTTGAAATTTCCCTGCCGGCTGGCAGATATCTGCTTGCTTTGAAAATGCTGGGCTATTCAGCCCAGGCACATGAATTAAATATCAGCGGCGACATGAATATGGAATTTTTCCTTACACCCCAGACAATAAGCCTTGGGGAGGTTGAGGTCACGAGTTTCATTGTCAACCGCATGGTAAGAGAGCTGCCAACTCCGATAATTGTTGTTCCCTCATACAAATACAATAAATTATCAGCCATAACCCTGTCGAATGTACTGGCCTCTGAGCCGGGTATAGCAATGGGTAATGATGGTGTTTGGGCAACCAATATCAATATACGTGGATTCAGCGAAAACCGTCTTGTGACACTGATAGATGGCAATCGTGTGGAGACAGCCACTGATCTTACTGCATCGCTCAGCATGACTGATGTTAACGATATTGAGAGGGTGGAAGTTGTCAAGGGTGCCCAGTCGTCTCTTTATGGCACCGGAGCTATGGGCGGCATTGTGAACATTATAACAAAGGATGGTCATTTTTCTGAGAAGCCCTATCTGTCAGGTAATGTTATTTCCGGTTTTTCTTCAGCTAATAAGCTTTTTATGAATCATGCTGACATAAACACCGGTTCAGGCAAGTGGTATCTGAGGCTTAGCGGAGCTTATGGCAAGGCTGATGATATGAGGACTCCCGAAGGTATTCTGCCCAACAGCCAGTTCTCAACAAGCAACATAACTGTTAAAACAGCAATCAAACCTCATGAAAATCACCTGTTCAATATTCAGTATCAGCGTAACTGGTCTACTGATGTAGGTATCCCGGGAGGTAATGCTTTCCCCGGACCAGCTGAGGCAACATATACAGATATCGGCAGGCAGCTGCTTGCAGCATCTTATGAATTAAAGAACATAGGAGAAAGGCTTTCATCTCTGAAGCTGAGTTATTTTTTACAATACATTCAACGCAATGTTGCCATGCGTCCCAATACGGAAACAGTTAATCCCACTCCTGCGGGTTCGCAACGTATAACGCCTGAGCTCGTTACACCCATAGGGAATCATTTTACTCAGGGAGGTAAGCTTCAGGGAACCTGGGTTCTTTCCGATAAAAACACCCTTATTGCAGGACTTGATGTATGGTCACGCAAGCTATATACGGAACGTACTAAAAACATTCTTGTGGAAGTTCTGAACCCCCAGGGTGATGTTGTAAAAACAAATAATCTTGTCAGGGGCGAAACTCCCATACCGGAGTCATCATTTACAAGCGCCGGGATTTTTATTCAGGATGAGACACAGATTCTGGATGATAAACTGACTCTTATAACCGGAGGGAGGATGGATGGAATAAGAGTCAGAAATGAGCATGGTTTAGATATCGACTACCTTATAATAAACGGAGTTAGGAATGATACGCCTCCCAATCAACGCATAACATTTGAAGAAAGCGATAAAAGCAGCATTTCATGGAGTGCAAATGCGGGTCTTTTATACAATGTTTTTAAAGAGACCGATCTGTCATTAAGTGTTGCACGTTCATTCAGGGCTCCTTCGCTTGAGGAACGGTTTAAATATATTGATCTTGGTAATTACGTGCTTCTTGGCAACACGGATCTTAAGCCGGAAAATGGATATTCTGCAAATCTTGGTCTGAGGATATGGAAGAAAAACTTCAATTTTCAGGCCGATGTTTTTGCAAACAGGATACTCAATATGATTGTTGAAGCTCCGGGTGAGTTTATCTATACTATAAATACGGGAGCTTCGGAAGGTCTGACTGATACTCTTCCTGCACTTGTCAATACTAATGTAAGCAAAGCCTTCCTATACGGATTTGATTTTGGGTTTCAGTATAATTTCTATTCCGATTTTGTTGTTTTTGGTACCGGATCCTATGTGCGCGGAAAAGACACCAGGGCAGATATGAATCTTCCGCAGATCCCGCCTCTCAGCGGACGTCTGGGTTTACGTTATACTCATAACAGGATAGGTGCAGCTGAAATAACTTTAATTGGCGCTGCTGCTCAGAATAAGATAGCTGCAGGAGAAACTGAAACAGGCGGTTATGCGCGTCTGGATCTGGGGCTTAGTTCAACATCGATTAGCCTGGGGTCTGTAAGGTTACAGATATTTGCAGGCATAGATAACATTACTGACCGCAGCTATACAAGCCATCTCTCAACAAACAGGGGAAGCATAAGTGTTGAGCCCGGACGTAATGTCTATCTGAGGATGAATCTGGCTTTCTGATTATTTTTTGTTTGGATGTATTTAGTGAGGACAAAATTAACAGCTCTGATAATTATTGTCTTCACAGTTATATATTAGAGATATTCGTCTGAAGAATTCATATGGGAGAAGATGGAATTTTCAGTTGAAGTTGGGTTATCTGAGTTTAACTGATATTAGTTGATTTCTGACGTCCGGTCACAAAGGACAAAACCAGATCTTTCTGAAATAAATTTACAAAATGCTGCAGCGTTTCAGAGGCCTGCTGCGTATCAGTATTGTATTTTAAACACAAAATAAAATTCAATAAAAGATAATTATATGAAAAGCAAGGTAATTCTTTTTTTAGCAGGAGTGGCTATAATTGCCTGTAACTGCTCATGTTCCAAGAATATAAATACGGAACCCGATATGACTCCAAAGAAGATTACTCTGACAGCATTGGCACCCCAGGCTATTGAGAGCAGCAATGAATTTGGGCTGGAACTTTTCACCAGGGTGGCTGTATCAGAAAGTAAAAATCTTATGCTTTCACCGTTAAGCGCAAGTACTGCGTTAACAATGCTTCTTAACGGCTGTGACGGGGATACCTATACACAATTACAGGGAGTTCTTAAATACCCTTCCGGAATGACGATAAGCGGGATCAACGAAGCCTATAAGAGCCTTGTTGGACAGTTGCTTAATGCCGATCCAAAGGTTAAGCTTGCCCTTGCAAATGCGATTTTTTACCGTAACGGTTTTGTAGTCAAGGATCCTTTCCTGAATGTTATGAACAATGATTACAAAGCTTATATAAAAGGACTCGATTTCAGTTCCCAGTCAGCACTAACAACAATAAATAAGTGGGCCAGCGACAATACAAACGGAAAGATACCTGAAGTGCTGCAGGAAATTTCGCAAGATGATGTGATGTTCATTATGAACGCTCTTTATTTCAATGGCGACTGGAGCTATCAGTTTGATAAATCATTGACACAGGAACGCCCTTTTTACCCCGATGGCGGAACTACTGTTAATGTCAGCACAATGAATGGAGAAGTGGGTTCGAAAGCTGTTGATGGTAATGGCTTCAAGGCCATTGAAATGCCCTATGGCAGGACCAACTTTACAATGATAGTGATCGTCCCGGATGAAAGCCTGAGTGACTTTTATACTTCTTTTACACATAACTCATGGGAGCAACTCACAACGGACCTTGATCAGATCCCTGAGTTCGGAGAAAGGAAAGTTTTCATGCCAAAGTTCAAATTCTCGTATGAAAAATATCTGAATGATCAGTTGAAAAGTATGGGTATGGTTGATGCATTTATGCCATTCCAGGCTGACCTGTCGGGAATCTCCGATGAATCTTTATTTGTCGGCTTTGTAAAGCAGAACACTTTCGTGGAAGTTGATGAAGAAGGAACTGAGGCCGCGGCTGTAACAACGATAGGTATCAGACTAACAAGTATGCCATCTGAACCGCCTCAGTTCGTTATTGACAAATCATTCATTTTTGCTATTCGCGAAAGAACAACGAATGCACTGATGTTCATTGGGCAGGTGGTGAATCCGGAAGAGTAAGGCAGGAGGCGGGGAGCCGGGGGCTGGGAGCTAAGGGCAAAGAACAGAGTGAAAGAAGGAGGGGGAGATAAGGAGCAACGCGACGAAGTTCTGAACAGCGGAAAGGGGTGAAGGGAATGGGAATTTACGAAAATCTGTGGGATCTGCGAGAAAGTCAGAAGTCAGAAGTCAGAAGTCAGAAGTCAGAAGAAAGATAGTTGGAGACTGATTAATGAGCACTTAAAACATAGAAACAATAACAATTATGAAAAGAGTTATGTTTATCGTTTTTATCATACAATTTTTATGTCTTGGATCGTGTGAAAAGAAGATCCCTTCTGCATGTAATGTTGAAAATCCGATTGAGAATATTCAATGGTTAAAAGAAGAAGTCGAAAAAGCAGGTATCACTAATTATCCTCTGCAAGTATATTCATTTTATTTTGAAAATAGGGAGCTATTATTAATAATGCAAGAAGGATTCGGCTGGTATATTAAGGATTGTTGTGGTACTCTAGTATGTCATAAAGGGGATTTAGAAGGAGATTGTAGCGATGAAATTATTCAAGCCATCTCAGACAAGACACTTATTTATGAATGCAATACAGATATTTATGGTCCAAAAAAGTAGTAAATAAGACATGAAAAAATTAATAACCCTCACATTATTTATTATTATCGTTAGCGATAATTTAAACTTCTGTCAAGATAGTATTTATCTTAGACAGAATGGAACTCCAAGAATGATCACTTATAAAGAAGGAGTTCAATCTATAGTCAAAATTAACTTCATCGACTTCTTAAAAAAAGAATTACAGATGGACCCATTGGATACTTTTTTACCCATGGATACTACAATATCACCCAATGGAACTATTCACTATTCTTTCCAACAGTATTTTAAAAAACTAAAAGTATTACATGGAGAATATATAATACACACTCGAAAGAATAGCATTACTTCGATAAATGGAAATTATATTAGAATCCCTGAGAAAGTGGAATCACTTCCTTCTCTCTCAAAAGGAGAGGCTTTTCGAATACTTTTAACAACCTTAGAAGATCAAGATGGGTTGAAAAAAGAAAATATTATCTCAAAATTACGTTATACGTGTGATACTATAATATGGAGCAATTGGAAAAGCGAAGATATTCAACTAGCATATAAATTTACCTTAGAGGGCAATAAAACTATTCGTGATCAAGTAATCTGCATCAATGCAATAAATGGGATACTTGTTGATAAGCATTATTTATTAGATCTAACCTCTGCTGATGGCACAGCAGATACATATTATAGTGGTAACGATCTGGCGATAACAACAGATCTTGTATCTAATACTTACTATTTGAGAGATATTAGTAGAGGTTCTACAACAATTGAGGTAAGAAATCTTGAGGATCATGATGCAAGTTATAAAGGTTCTGCTGCAATATTCGCAGATGCTAATAATGATTGGACCTCGGCAGAATATGAAAATGGCAGTGAGGATATGGCAGCCTTAGATGTCATGTGGGGATTACAGAGAACGTGGGACTATTTTCACGATACACATAATTGGCATAGTTACAATGGAACCAATGGAACAATGACAGGATATGTCCATTGGTATGATCCATATTATGGCATAGATAATGCAGCTTCATTATATGGAGATTATTTTTTTGGGGATGGTAATATTGACCCTGTTGTGGCACTTAACATTGTGGCTCATGAATTTGCACACGGCCTTAGTAAGACGCAAATCAATTTTAATAATTCTGGGGAACCAGGGGCTTTAAATGAAGGATTGAGCGATAGAGGATGTTTTCTACCGCTTTATGGTTAATGGCTCTTTGGATTGTAAGGTACTCTAATACAACTTTCCTGGAACCACTTGCGAAACTTAAATAATATATATGAATATGAAGACTATTATTAAATCATCCGTTGCACTTATTGTACTGGCTGCTTCGTTAAGCGCCTGTACTGACAAGACTGTCGAAAGGGTGACATACGAGGCAAATGTGCCTGTGTATATGTCGTTCAGTGAGTTCCGGAACAGCTTCAGCAAAGGTGAGGCAATTGAGATCACCAATCCCGGAAAGATCTATTTTAAGGATAATTATCTTTTTGTCAATGAGGTTGGGAAAGGCATACATGTCATTGATAACTCTGATCCCGCTGATCCAAAAAAGCTTTGTTTTTATGAGATCATGGGAAATGTCGATATTGCCATAAAGGGAAATATTCTTTTTGCAGACAGCTTTATTGATCTTGTTGCAATAGATATCTCTGATGTCAATAATCCTGTTGAGATCAACAGGATCGAGAATGTCTTTCCTGAAGTCATGCCGGAAGGCGATAAATGGTATCCCTATGCAATGGTTGATAAGTCGGAAGGTGTTATAGTAGACTGGAAAGTGGAGACGGTTACAGAAGAGCGTGAACCCGGAACTTCCTGGGGCGGATGGCTATTCAAGAATGATATGTTATCAATGTCAGCATCGGATAGTAGAGCCAACTGGTCAGCAGGAGCAGGAGTTGCAGGTTCGATGGCAAGATTTATGCTCAATGATAAATATCTGCATGTGATAGCTCATCCCTGGATGCTTAAAACTGTTGATGTTGAAGATGCTGAAAAGATGATTATTGTAGACAGTCTTGATGTTTCAAGGAATATGGAAACACTGTTCATGCTTGGAGAAAAAATGTTTGTTGGCACAACAACAGGAATGCTGATTTACGACGTTGCTAATGCAACAAAGCCAACTCTGATATCACATTATGACCACATCACTGCATGTGATCCGGTTGTTGCTGACGGTAATTACGCTTATGTAACCTTGCGTACAGGGAACAGATGCACCAGCGGACAAAACCTGCTGGAAGTTATTGACATATCTTCAATTACAACTCCCTACCTTGTTAAGTCGTATCCTATGTTCAATCCGCACGGGCTGGGGATAGACGGCAATCTCCTTTTCATATGTGACGGTGCTGCCGGATTAAAAATATTTGACAGATCAGATCCTCTTGACATAATAAACAATAAGCTGGCTCATTATCCTGATTTCTTTGCCTTTGATGTCATTCCAATGGATGGTGTTCTGATGCTTGTCGGAGAAGATGGAATTTACCAGTACGATTATTCCGATCCTGGTAACATTGTTCAGATAAGCCATATTCAAATAGTTGATGACGAAGACTAGGATATGAACCCTTACCGGATATCAACATTAGTTATCCTGATTGTATTAACCGTCACTCTTTCTGGGCAGAAGCGAGACAGACAGACAGTAGTATTTGACGGGGGCTTTCGGCTAAGGGGCACTATACTGGTTGATTCTTCTGATTATCTTAAACTGCGGATAACTACTCCACAGGTTGTGACACTTAAAAAATCAGAGATATCATATACAACACGGGCCAGCGACATTGAAAAGCCTTTTATTGACAGGCATGGCTATTGGATAAGGATTTCAGCATCAGCACTTACCGGCCGCAATGATGAAGGAAATGTTGGCAATATGAGTTTTCACTTCTCAAACGGTTACCGTTTCCGGAACGGCATAAGTGCCGGTATCGGAACCGGGTTGGAGGAGCTTGATGTTACTGTTATGCCTATATATGCTGATCTGAGATATAATATTCTCAAAACGCGTCTGTCGCCTTTTGTATGGTTGAAGAGCGGGTGGTCTTTTGCCTTTGGTAAACTTAATGACGGACAATATTATTACTATGGTTATTTTCCCCAGGCACTGGGAGGATTTATGTTCAATGCAGGAACGGGTATCGAACTCGCCTCATGGAGGAGGAATGCTGTTAGTTTGGGCATGGGTTACCGCTATCAGAAGATAGTATATGAACAAATTCGACAATGGGAAGGAAGAGGCACCAATGAAATTATTACCCGCTTTAACCGGATTGAGGTGCAACTCGGTTTTATATTCAGGTAATAAGAAATATGAATAAATCAGTAATAAGACCATTCAAATTAAGTTACTTTGAGGAAGCTTAATATGGATGGCAGGAATGAGAGGAAGCAAGGAAGATGACAGAACACTGTCGGACTCTGATCTTATCAGGCGTTGTTCGAAAGGGGAGTCCCGCGCACAGGAACTTCTCTACAAACGCTATTTCTCATTCGCCATGTCGATATGTATAAGATATACCAGAGACCAATATGAGGCCATGGAGATAGTTAATGACAGTTATATGAAGGTGCTATCAGGCATTAAAGAATTCGATGTTTCGGGATCTTTCAGGTCGTGGTATGGAAAAATACTTGTCAATTCGGCTATTGATAATTACAGGAGGAACTCAAAGTATGTGTCGCATCTGCAGATAAGCGATCTGGAAGTAGCAGAAATGGAGGAACCTTTAATAAATGCCGAATTATCGGCAAATGAGATTCTATCTCTTTTTAACAGTCTGCCTGATAACTACAGGCTTACATTCAACCTGTATGAGATCGAAGGTTATTCGCACGAGGAGATAGGCAGGATGCTTGACATAAGCACATCAACCTCAAGATCTAATTTGTCGCGGGCAAAAAAAATGCTTAGGGATCTTTACAGAAAAAAATTCAACTCTGAAAGAAGTAGCAATGGAGGAGTTTGATAACATATTCAGGGAAAATGTTAAGAAGGCTTTCAACAGCTATAATGCCGATAATCTTGCTGATGAAGGATGGGATTCATTTGTCAGGGCAGGAAAAAGCAGGAAAAGGCGTTCATTAATCATACCACTCTGGGCCCGTGCAGCTTCAGTACTGTTGATGGTCGGTCTTGCGACATACCTTTCATACAGGATATTTACAAGGCAAAATTCCCGGGAATTAATTTCAGATAACGAAACTCCGGTAATGAAGCTTGAACAACCTAAGGTTCAGAGCGAAAAAGCAGAAACACCTCTCATTGAACCTTCAGCTGAATCTGAATTTGTTATTGAGAATAAAATAGCAGAAACCGGGTCAGTCTATTCAGAAAGTGTTGCTCTGGCGGAGCCTTTAGATATGGACAATGAAAACATACTGACTCAGTTGTCACAAGAAAACAGGGTTCCTGTTCCTGAAAAAATCAGGAGTCATTATATACCCCGGGTTTCAGATGAACTGCGAAAACAACTGATTCCTGAAGAAATAGCAATGACTGATGAAATTTCCGGTGATCTGATTGCTGAAGAGAAAAAGGAAAAGCGTTTTAAAGAAAGAACTTTCATGGCAGGTTTGTCGGGCTTATCTGCTCAAAACAGTGACAAAGTTACCCCGGCTTTCGGCTTGTCAGCAGGATTATATCTTGATCAGAAGCTTAGCAGGAGAATCTCTGTGAGGCCGGGTCTTGCTCTTGCAATGCAGTCTTTAGGGTTCAATAATGGCAGCATTCCTGTTGGAATAACTGAAGTCTTGTCAATGTATGATGGCACAAATGCCGCTTACTACTCATCGGAAGGACAACTAAACATGCTGGCTATGGAGCTCCCTCTGAACATTATTTTCAGGATAGCCGATAAAAAGAATTCAGCATTTTTTATTTCCGCAGGAACTTCAACAATGATTTATCTCAGCCAGCAATTCACAGCCGGCTTTGTCAGCGAATGCAAAAAAACAAGCTACGATTCAAAGGTTGGAGAGTATTTTTCCGAGACCCGCTATTCGACTGTTGAAGTAGAAAATGATTACGCGGCATTAAGCCGTGCAGATATTTTCGGACTGGCTAACTTCTCTGCAGGCTACTCATTTCAATACAGCAAGACAGGCACCTTGCTTATAGAACCATTCCTGCAGGTGCCTGTCAGTGACCTTACCAGTCTTAACCTCAGAGTAAGGTATGCCGGTGTTTCTATGAAAATGCAGTTTGGAAAAAAACCGCGCGAATACTAGAAAGATTCTTATAAGAAACTTTATTTCTGAAGATTTTCTCTCAGATCGCAGATACCGTTTTTGTTTTCATCAACATAGAATCTTCCTCCTGGAGCCAGACCGCGTCCTTGTCCGGGACCCATGCCACGTCCCTGAGCCGGCCTCATTTCCCTGCCCTGACCGGCAGCCATACCTCTTCTTCCGGGTGTTGCAGAAGCAGCACCTCTTCGTCCGCCCCTGTTGAAATTGCCAAATGCTTCATAATAATCACAGATGCCATTATTATTGGCATCAATGTATACTCCCCTTCCCGGCTGAGTAGCGGGTTTCTGTTGTGATGCATTGTTCTGCTGTGCAGAAGTCATTGCTGTTATAGCTATTAAAGCTAATCCTGTAATAAAAAGTTTTGTTTTCATCATAATAAAATTAATTAATTTCTAAACCTTCCTCCTGGTCCCCGCCTGTGAGGACCTCTGTTTCCAGCCGGTCCTGCAGGGATATCCTTAATAAATATTTCCCTGAACATTTGTTCAAGTTTTTCCTGTTGCTGTTTATCGCAGATACTTTTAAAATCAAGATAATAGCAATATGTCAGTTTTTTCAGATCGGCATGCAAAGATCCTAATGAATCGGCCAGCATATTCAGTCTGGATATATTGCTGCTATCGGAAGATAATTCATTCAGCATCTGTTGTCTTAATTCAGCTAGCCTGATATTTATTTCCCGCACCTCCTGCCTGAATTTCGGATTGAAACGGGAAAACTCCGACATCTGATCTCTGCTGAGCCCCAACTGATCACGGAAGTATCGTCCACTATACCTTACAGATGGGTTAACAATCTCATTATTAATGCTTTGCTGTGTCAGCGTCTCTATTCCTGCCTGGCGACGATTGTATAGTACTGTAGCAACAATGGCGATATTCATTGCTGCGAGGATTACTATTGCCCAGACCATTAATCTCTTTTTGTTCACATTTTTCATAGCAGCCTCCTATTCTTGTGAAAGATTATCAATTGATTCAAGGGAAGCATCATTTATCATAGCCAGTTCAGCAGGGATAGCTCTTATATTATTTTCAGGCAGTGACAGATTTCCAAGCATGACACCAAACAGAATAGCCGCAGCCAGAGATGAAGTTATCAGAACAGGCCTTAGTATCTTTATGAACAAGTTTTCGGATACAGAGGTTTCTTTATTTTCAATCTTAGCCATGACTCTTGTAACAAGGAATGGATCAGGTTCCAGTTTCTTTTCGGAGTCTATTACCCTGTCGGCAAGGAACAGAATATTGTAAAAATGCTTACATGTCTTACATCCGTTAAGGTGAGAATCAACCTGAGTTTTCATATCTGAGGGCAGAGTACCCTCCAGATATGCATCCAATTTTTCCTGACATAACTGACAATTCATTTTAACTGCTTTTATTGATTAGAAACAAAACTTAATATTTTCCTACGGTGATATTTATTATTTTTTACTTCCTGCGGATAATTTTTCCCGGAGATTCTTTTTTGCCCTTTGCAGAAGTGCTTCAACAGCACCCTCCGAAATGCCCATTATTTCCGCTATCTTTTTCTGAGGCAGGTCATCATACTTACTTAAAACTATTGCTGTCCGCTGATTTTCAGGTAAACTATCAAGTGCAACCCGGAGCCAGTCGGAGTGCTCCTTGCTTATCAGTATCTCTTCCGGATTTTCGGGAGTTTCATATATTAACTGATCCTGAATTTCTTTTTCAGTACCGTGAATACTCTTAAAATATTGAAGAATTGATTTTTTTTTGCTTTTCCTCATCCGGTTCAGCGATGCATTAACTGCAATCCTGTATAACCAGGTTGAAAATGCTGCCTTGCCTTTAAATGAGGATAGCGACTGATAAGCCTGAATGAAGACCTCCTGAGTAAGGTCATCAGCATCGTTTTTGTTATGAACAAATCCCAGGCATGTGCGGAAAACCAGAGGCTGATATTTTTCCATCAGCAAGCGGTATTTTTCTTTTTCTCCCTGAAGGATAAGCTGGATAATCTCTATATCCGTCATTGTAAATTATTAAAGAGGATTATCGAACATGACGGGAAAGATAGATAATATCAGGGGAATTGCTGCTATAACTGAAGTCAATGAATTCCCTCACTTAGAATGAAAGATCATCCATTAAAAAGATCTTCACTAAGACTTCAGACTTAAAAAAACCAGAAAGATATGAGGCTCTTCTACAGCTTCTCCCACAACAATCTCAGTTCACTTGTAGGATCATTTTCAACCCTGCATTCAAGGTCGAATATCATTGTAGCGCGTGATTCTGTATCGTAAGCCGGCCAGTATGGGATCTTATCGCAGTTGGGGTCGCCTGTTTTCCCGAATGCCAGTACAAAGGA
>DAONXX010000048.1:0-15316 GCA_035414025.1 Bacteroidales bacterium
AGTTTTAACTATTTGATTGATAATAGTTTTCAGAACTTATGAACGTCCCTAATTACATATTCTTATTTACCAAAGAAATCATTTCTTAATCTGGAAATAATTGATGAATCAATGGCTTTATCTTTTTAACTTTATATCGAACTCACGTTAAAGTTAATAAATTCCTGTTCAGTTTTTCTAGACCATCACACTAATAACATCAATATTATAAAAGCCCAACTATTTTTATTTATTGTAATTCCGTTTTATTCTTTGTGATGTTAAAGGATAAGGTTTAGTAATTTTTAAATCTTACAAATTTTAATTTACTTTTTGAATACAAATACTCCTGCTCCATAAGAACATACCCAAACAGTATTATTATCTGGGAAACAGATGTCGGTTACATCCCTTCGGCCCTGCAACACTTTTAATGAGGGAGATACCGCAATCCACTTCACCTCACCATCTTTGAGAATTGCCAGGGTGGGATCATTGTCTGTAAATTTACCGATCCTTGCCCATATATTGTCTTCGGAGTCAACCGCGTAAATGCTGGATACAGGAATACTATCATTTATCGGATTATATTTATTTTTATCTTCCCATTTATTATTAGTATTTAAATGGAATATTTTTCCCCCTGTATTAAAGAAAGGTGTATTATTTCTATCAAAAACAATATCGGTGTAAGGTGTTGTATTAAGCGTCCCTCTCTCTAACTTAAACATAGTGTATTGATTTGCATCACGGTATTTCACGGCATACTTTTCCATAGCGCCCTTTTCACCTGTAGCGATATCCATGACATACCAGAGGTCTTTGTTTTTGTCACTGGCTGTTTTGTAGATTTTATAATCTGCAGTTGCAAAAACAGGATCGGACTGAATAATCGATTGCCCGTCGCAGATATATGCTTCTCCTTTATATGCTACTACTTCGTCAACGTCAAATCCACTAAAATGAAGGTTGCCTTCAGAATCTTCAGCCATCCCCCACACCAGATTACTAGAATTATTTAAACTAAAATGCTTATATATAGTACCGTCAATAAGATATAATCCACCGAATTGAGCGCCCCAGATACGATCCCTCGAATCAACAAAAACATCCTGGAAATTAAATGGAGGATTATCAACGCCTAGAATCTCTTTTGTATTCCACCGTATTAATTCTTCTGTAACAGGATCATACCTTAGCAAATTCCAATAAAAATCTCTAATCCAGACAAATCCCTTGCTGTCTAAGTGCATATCATAAGCATTTAGCATTTTTCTAGATGATCCGTCAGTATAGAATAAGGTATCTGCAAGGTAATAAGGTAGCCCGTCAAAAAGGTATTGTTTAGGGTCATATGATTCCTTTTTACAATCAGTAAACAATAATGAAAAAAGTATTATGTTTAGGAATAACATAATTTTCTTCATAGCATTGTTAATTTAACGTGATTTCGGCATAGTTTGCAGTATAAATTACTGATTATTAATAATTTAATTGTGAATTCTTATTTGTCAATGCTTTATCTGTTTAACTTTATATAGAACTTACGCTAAATTAGTTAACTACTAAAATACAAAGAAATATCAGAACATTATCAGATATTCTTACGGCAAGGTACTGAAACTGGACACAACCGTACCATATGGTAATGTCTGGTTATAATCGATAATATGATGAACCTGGAATTCCTGAAGCGTTAGCGTAACACCCTAATTCCCAATATCAACCATAGCCTTCATGACACCGTCGCGGTAATCAGCGACAAAATCGAAAGCTTCTTTGGTTTTTTCAAACGGGAAACGATGGGTGATCATATTCTTCGCATCAACCCTGCCTGATTCCATCATTTCCAGGACCGGTTCAACGCAATCGACCTGTCTTCTAATGAAAAGTATTGTATTTTCGTATCTTCTTGTCTTATCAACTGTTATTAGCCAGTTCTCCAGATCGGGGATACCAACGACTATCAGTTTTCCACCGGGTTTCATTACTTCAATAGCTTGGTCAACTGCATCTTGCTGGCCGCAGCATTCAAAAACAACATCAAGACCCAGCGGTTCCCTTTTGTTTATTTCACTTACAATATCATCCTTAAGCGGGTTGCCTGTCCACGTCGCACCTTCACTTGCAGCTATAGCAAGCCGTTCAGGGATCTTGTCAGTTACATAGACTGCATTCGCACCCTCTGCCTTTGCTGTGAGCATTACACTCATGCCAATCGGCCCATAACCAAGTATGCCTATATTCAATCCCTTGATGTTTCCTGATTTTATTACCGAGTACAGTCCTATTGACAGTGGTTCGGATAATGTTCCATGGTCAAGCGTAAGATTACCAGGCAGTTTAATGCAGCTGCTTTCAGGCATTACAATGTACTCCGACAGCAGACCTGCAGCTTGTCCGGGACAACCGAGGAACTTGAGATTACGGCAGGTATGCGACCTGCCTGAAAGGCATTGATCGCATTTGAAACAGGGCATGGCAGGATCAATGGCTACCTTATCGCCTGCTTTTAAATGCTTTACTCCCGGTCCGGTTTCGGCAATGATGCCAGAACCTTCATGGCCGACGGTAAAAGGGTATTTAACAACCTGGGAACCAATGTTCCCCCATGTGTAATAATGAATATCGGATCCGCAGATACCTGCAACCGACATTTTAATCTTTACATCATCCGGGTTGACGAGTACAGGGTCGGGAACATTTACAAGTTCCATCTTTTTTATTCCTGTAAGAACCATTGCTTTCATAGGCTTGTTTTTAAATTAAAACAAATATAACATCATATTTGTAAATCCTTTATGTTACTTTGTAAAGAACTTTAATTATTTCTTCACACTTTTTTTGGGGATCTTCATAAATTGAAAAGATCAAAATAAAAATTCAGAAAATGAGAAAGATTTATGGCATAGGGGAGACAGTCCTTGATATCATATTCAAAAATGATAATCCACAGGCTGCAAAACCGGGAGGTTCTGTTCTGAACAGCCTTGTATCTATGGGGCGTATCGGCCTTCCTGTTTCATTCATAAGTGATTACAGTAGTGATGATGTGGGTGAAATTATCGAGAGATTTCTCAAGAATAACGGAGTCGATACATCGTCGGTTCACAGGTTTCACAAAGGGAATACTTCGCTTGCCCTGGCTTTTCTTGATGAGAATAATGATGCCCACTATACTTTTTATAAGAATAAACCCGATGAAAGGATTGACATAAAACTGCCGGAAATAGAAAAGGGTGATATCGTTCAATACGGATCTTTTTATGCTATCTGGACAGAAATACGAAGGAGATTCAGGAATTATATCCGCGATGCAAGGGATGCAGGTGCTATTGTGTTTTATGATCCTAATTTCCGTAAGGCACATATATCCGAACTTGTTAAACTAAAGCCTCTGATTATTGATAATATGGAGATCTCAAATCTGATCAGGGGCTCGCACCAGGATTTCAGGAACATCTTCGGCACAGAATCCGCTGATGAAACCTGGAGGATTACAAAAAATTATTGCAGCTGCCTTATCTACACTGCCAGCGAAGATGGAGTATATGTCAGGACACCGTCATTTTCTGCGAAGTTTCCAGTAAGAAAAATAACTCCGCTTAGTACTATTGGTGCAGGAGACAGCTTCAATGCGGGCATAATTACATCATTGTACGACAGGGGAATAATGGCTGAACAGATTAGAGAGTTGACTGAAACAGAATGGGAAGAGATCATCTCGGTTGCAGTTAATTTTGCCACGGATGTCTGTCTGAGTTACAACAACTATATTTCTGAGCTTTTTGCCAACGAATATATCAAAACAAGGGCGGCAGGGAGATGATTAAGAAGCTTATCGGTACGGGTGTTTAAAGTTCAGATCGGCTTTGCATTTGACAAAAGATATTTTTCTGCTTTCTCAGACCAGATATTGTCATTTTCAGCAACAATTTTAAGGAGACCCTCATAAAAAGGATCATCATTGCTATATTTTTCCAGGTCATTAAGTGCAATAAGAGGCATCGAAATATTTGTATAGATCAGTTTCTTGCCTCCCGGTATATCCGGCAGGTTAAGGGTTGTTTTAACGACAGAGTCGAGACCGCCGACATGAGTTATCATCATTGCCGGGTTAATCAGTTTTTTGCTCATGAGTTCAAGCGATTCCCGCATGTCATCCGTATTTCCCCCTGAAGTGCCAACGATATGCGTTGAAGCATAATGCACGTTATAGAAATTGAGCTCAGCCCTGAAAGAAGGGTCGGTAGGTCCGGCGAAGAAGTTCAGGCATCCGTCAGGTCCAAGTATTGAGTCTCCCTGTTCAATAACAGACTTTACAGCTGCAAAGACAAATACATCATCGTAACCAGAACCGCCTGTGAGTTCTTTAATGTAACCGACAGGGTCAGGAATCTTGTCTGTGTTTATGAATAAAAGCTTTACACCATGTTTGGCAGCATGTTCGATTGGAAAGAGCCTCTCTGCCCTTGACAGCCTGTCTTCGTCAATATCGGTAACGACAAGAAGTTCCGGTCTGGTTTTACTGTGAAGAGCGTAATCAATCGCTCCAAGTCCCATCGGTCCCGCACCTGCCAGAAGAGCCATTTTACCTCCCGGCTTTATTCCCATCCTGTGTTCGTAATTGCCGGGATGGGTATGATAACTGGCATGAAAAGCTCCGATTATGCATGACATGGGTTCAGCGAGCGATGCCGGGAAAAATGCCTCACCTTCGTAACTTAGCAGGCAGTCGGATTCCATGACTATATCTGGTATTATTATATGTGTTGCATTACCTCCGATATAGCGAAACGAATAACCGGGAGCATCAAGCGATCCTGTCTGATGCATGGCGGGCTGGATAGAGAATTTCTGTCCCTTGCTGAATTTATGTTGCCATTTCCTGCCAACATCTATTATGATGCCTGAAAATTCATGTCCAATGATTGTAGGATGAATGTCAATATCATCAGGTACGCGCTTATGGTCTGATCCCAGCCTGGCAGCCTTGTAAGTCGACATGCATAAGCTGTCGGATATTACCCTGGCAAGAATTTCATTTTCCTGCATTGGCGGAAGTTCGAACTCCTCAAGCCTGAGATCATTCTTGCCATAAATCCTGACTGCCTTGGTTTTCATCCTGCTTGTAATATTTCCGATCTGCTGCTGAAACTCCTGCTGGTCCATAAAACCTCGCAATACAGATCAGTTTCCCGATCTCCTTATTGATTACTTTCTTGTATTTAAGTAATATTCAATAACATTGCGTCCCAATTCTGTAAGATCTTCTTTCTGATCCCTGCTTACTTTCCCGTTGTCCAGAACATAACCCTGGCGGCCATGGGCTCTCAGATACTGGTGTGCTGCAATTACGCATGCCCCCTGCCACCCGATTCGTTTTAGCGATTCATCAAGCGGATTGGAATTCCTGTCATGAACTGTAAGGGGTAACATCTGCGAAGTATTATGTTCTGTGCCAAATGTTATCAGGTAACCCAGACTGTCAAAAAATTTAACGAAACTGTTTATTGTAGCAGGATCATTTTTTCGGGGTATAAACTCCAGACAGCCAATTCCAAGACCTGAAAGAAAAGTGTGTAGTTTTTCCGGATCATTCTCAAGTTCAGTAAGGTTTCCTGCAGGATTTTCAAGAAGGGCAGGATAGCACGGAATACCACCGGCATTAGTGATTATCCTGATTAACTTTTTAATTTCAGGAAAGGATCTGTCATCCTCTTCAACAAAAGCAGTTCCGCCTGTTTCGAACAGGTTGGACCTTATCTCATTCTCGAGAGCTACAGGATCATTAATGTCGCTCTTTGATTTCCTGCCCCCATATAATGTTTCAAGAAATTCAAGCTGACTGTCAGCATCCTTACAGGTTTCAGCAGCCAGGTGTCTTATTGCTTTTGCAAGGTGCCTTTCACTGACAAGATTCATGGCATACTTGTCCCTGATATCTTTATATGTTAGCTTCACGGATTTATTAAGAGGAGCGATGAGTTCGTTCAGGTTGTTTATCATTGTCCTCATCTGATCCTGGTTTTTTTTCCTCATCCTGGACAGCCTGAACCTCTGCACTAATCCCTGCTCATAGGGAAAATCAAGTCCTTTACCGCAAAAATAGATTCTGCCAGGCTTATCAGGATCATTTATACTGATACCCTTCTGCTGTTCTTCCTTCATCAGCCCGATGAACTCAATGTTAAAAAGCGGGAAGATGTTATTCTTCAGGCATCCGTCATAGAATGACCTATAGCCATCAGTAACGAAGAAATCGTTTATCCCGAGGACTGATATTTCTTCTTCCCTGGCCATTGAGAAGATCATATCAATATCAGAAAAGGCACTGAATGAAAAGGGAGTATGAATATTACAGTTAGCTTCCCTGAAATCGGGAAACTGTTTACCGTTAATGTATTTTTTCAGTTTGCCATAGGGTGGAAAATCACTCAGGAAATTGGTTTTCACTTAGTCAGATATTTGTATCTATTTTAGTTTCTGCAATGTATTTGTCAATAATGCTTATTTCTTCCTGTGTCAGGCTGAAATCTGCTGCTCTAATGTTCTCAAGGGTCTGTTGCGGATTCCTTGCACCTGCAAGCACACATGTAATGCCGGGTTGCTGAGTTGTCCAGTTAAGTACAAGCTGAGCCAGGGTAACTTTGTGTCCTTCTGCAATAGGTCTTATCTTATCAAGCAGTATAAGTATGTTGGATAAGTTTGGTTCTTTATAATATGGGGTATGCGGACGGCTGTCTCCTTCATTGAATTTATGTCCGGGTCTGATTTTACCAGTAAGTAATCCTCTTTGCATTGGGGAATATGCCAGGATACCTATATTATTTTGTAAGCAATAGGGTGTAATGTCCTTTTCAATATCCCTTTTTACCATGCTGAAAGGAACCTGGTTTGAAGCAACAGGAAAAGTTTTTCGGGCTTCAGTTAGCTGATCGACAGGGTAGTTACATACGCCTCCGGCTCTGATCTTGCCCTGGGAGACAAGTATTTCAAGGGCTTCCATTGTTTCTGATATGGGTGTTGAAGCATCGGGCCAGTGTATCTGAAACAGATCGATAACATCTGTTCCAAGCCTCCGGAGACTGTCTTCACAATCTTTCAATACTTTATTTTTAGATGCATATTTATAGATATCGATTGCCTTGCCGTTATTATCCTTGGAACTGAAGTGAAATGTCCCCTTATTACTGCTCCATGACATTCCGAATTTCGTAAGGATCTGTGTCTTGTCTCTCTTGCCTCTTATAGCTTTGCCGACAAGTTCTTCACTGAGGCCGAATCCGTAAACTGATGCGGTGTCGATAGTTGTCATTCCGTTATCGATAGCTGTTTCAATTGCCCTGACAGCATCTGCTGCATCAGCGCCGCCCCACATCCACCCTCCGATGGCCCATGCCCCGAAAGCGATTTCCGTAATTTCAAGATCTGAACTGCCTAATTGTTTTTTCTTCATCTTAAGAGGTTTTTATTATAAAAGTTTTTTACTGTTCTCCCGGAATGTTTAAGGTATATTCCCGATTCAATGGAGGGCTTCAGGCCGGTGTCAGATTCGCTCTATTTATGTTTATACATCAGTTTGTAATTTTTATTTTCAGACAAGATCTATAAGGCCATTCAGAACGTAATGAGGGCGATAGGGGAACTTGTCAATATCTTCTTTTGAGGTAATACCGCTAAGTACAAGAAGAGTGTCTATCTCGGATTCCAGTCCGCATATGATATCCGTATCCATTCTGTCACCAATAATAATTGCATCCTCTCTCTTTAAACCAAGTTTCTTTAAAGCTATGCGCATCATAAGAGGATTTGGTTTGCCGACAAAATATGCTTTCCTGCCCGTGACTATCTCTATTGGCGCAATTAGAGCTTTTGTTGAAGGAGTAATGCCATCTTCAACAGGGCCGCTGATATCAGAGTTGGTCCCTATAAGGCGGGCTCCTTTAAGCACCAGGTTTACTGCAATTTCAATCTTTTCGAAATTGTAATCGTGAGTCTCTCCGACAACAACATAATCCGGATTAACATTATTAGTTGAGTAACCAACGGTGTATAATGCATTGATAAGCCCTGCATCACCAATAATGAAAGCACTGCCGTTGGGTTTCTGGCTCGACAGAAATGAAGCAGTGGCAAGCGCACTAGTATAAAAATGATCTTCACTTACATCTATTCCCAGTCGTTTTAGCTTTTCATGCAGTTCTTTCGGAGTTCTTTCACTTGAGTTGGTGAGAAAAAGATATTGTTTCCCTTCTTTTTCCATCCATTTCAGGAAATCGGTTACTCCATTTAATAATCTGTTGCCATGATAGATAACACCATCCATGTCGATGATGAAACCTGACTTCGCTTTTATTTTTCTTATAATTTCTTTCACCTTAGGATATTTTTGATGCAGCAAAAATAAATAATTTTATTAGTTCAATGAATTAGTGTTATACACCTTTCCTGTTCTGCATCCGGAGCAGAAGCTTGAAACAAACAACCCGGCACTCTTTCTTTACTCATTAATTTTCTGTAATACTGCAAAATATTAAATTTTCGGAAGATTCTGATACAATAAATGAGTTTTAGTTAAAAAAAAAAGAGGGAGACTTTACAAGACACCCTCTCAACTGTAACTTAAAATAAGATCATTCAATTATTTTTACCCTGACTGCAACCGGTCCTTTTTCTTTCTGTTCAATTTCAAATTCAACAGTCTGACCAGTTTCAAGGTTTATATGAGAGACTTCTAATCCTGAACGGTGCACAAAGATATCTTTGTTGTCTTCAGTCTGCAGGAATCCATATCCCTTGACCCTGTCGTACCATTTAACAGTCCCCTTCATAGCTTATGAATTTGATTTATTTAACTGTTATTGGTCCCTTCTCGAGCTACCTCCATGGTGACGGTGGTCATCGCCACCTCTGAAATTGCCCCTTTTTTCAGATCTTTCAATTGACTGATTTACAATAATGTTTCTTCCCTGCACTTCACTTCCGTTAAGTTCTTCAACAGCTTTTTTGGCTTCAGAATCATTTGGCATTTCAACAAAGCCAAATCCTTTACTTTTACCTGAGTATTTATCAAAAATGATCTTTGCTGATGTCACTTCTCCATACTCTTCAAATAGTTCTCTTAATTCCTCTTCCTTCATTTTAAAATTAAGACTTCCGACATAAATGTTCATGATTCAAAAATTAGTGTATAATGTTTATGGTTTCAATGGTAATTTTTATGGTTTCAAAGGTCAGTTTTTTTTTTCGAAACAAAAAATATTAGCAGATAATTAGTTAGATTTTATAAGCTTTTTGATTGCCGCTGATGAATTGCCTGTTTTTAATGCAGTAAAACGGGTTATCTGCTGTTCCTGATATAGATACGTTTTATGTTATTCTGGCCCGAATCCCTCTGGTCGATCTCGAAAACAAATGATCTGATGAGTGGAGTCAGTTTGGCATAACCAAAGTTCCCTGGATCAAAATCGGGTTGCAAGCCTCAGATCATTTAGTGTTTGCATAAATCAATATTGATAATATCTGCAATTTACTTGTTTTTTCTTGACTGAGTTTGAATCAGCTTCTTTATTTGTATTTTTAGAGTTTTGTTTAAGTCATTATTAATTATTACCAGTCAATCTGTATGCTTGAAGATCTGCCCCGAAACAAAGATTTTTTGCCGGTGATTGCGGCATATTTTGTATGCATTGTGTTCTTTTCGTTTTGTTATTTAAAATGCCGCCCCGGAAACTCAGATTCATTACAGGGATGATAAAGAATTATAAATATTTAGAGCTTTCTCTTTTAAGTATTGCAATTATAATTTCTTTTAGAGAATTATTTAGCTATCTGATTCAAAAAACCGGTTCTTTCTTTCCATTCTTTTTAATTCACCCGGTAATATTGCATCCAAAGAGTTGTTTTCAGCCGGACCAAAATAATTAGTCCCTGATAAAAAAACTGACATAAAATCATGAAGATATTCATTACAGGTGGAACAGGATTTATAGGAAGCAGGCTGACAGAAAAACTACTACAACTTGGTCATGAAGTAGTTGTTTTAATCAGGGATCCTTCAAAAGTAAGTGAAAAAAAAGAAGAAAAGATCAGTTATATACATGGCAATCTGTCTGATGTTGATGTTCTTCAAAAAGGCATGAGAGATTGTGACTGGGTATTTCACATGGCAGCCTATACTAAACCATGGTCAAAAGATCCTTCCGTTCCGTTCAGAATAAATGTAACAGGAACACTTAATGTAATTGAAGCTGCTGTTAAAAACGGAGTCAGGCGGGTAATAATTACATCCACTGCCGGGACAATGGGATATTCATCTGATGGGATGATTATCAGTGAGTCAACTGCTTCCGGGAAAAATCTTCAGACTCTGTACGAAAAGAGCAAGGCAGAAGCGGAATTAAGAGCATTTGAATATATCGGCTCGGGTACTGAGATTATAATCACTAATCCTTCAAGGATCTATGGTCCCGGATTGCTGTCGGAAAGCAACTCTCTTACGAAAATAATGAAACTGTATATATCCGGTCTCTGGAGATTAATGCCGGGAGATGGCAGGACAGTTGGAAATTACGTATATATAGAAGATGTGACTGAAGGACATATACTTGCTGCCCTTCATGGCAAGAATGGCGAACGTTATATTCTGGGAGGTGAGAATCTCTCTTTCCGCGATTTTTTTGATAAAACAGGTGAAGCAGCAGGGAAGAAAAGGAAGCTTTTCAGCATCTCCTTCAACACTGCGGAATTGTTTCTTAAACCCGCAGCAATCATAAGCAGATTGAGTGGTAAAACTCCTTTAATAACAAGTGAATGGATCAATAAATACCAGAATGATGCAATACTTTCTAGTGAAAAAGCAATTAATGAACTGGGATACAAAATTACACCCTTTATTGACGGAGTCCGGAAAACAATTAAATGGTTAAAAAGTAAATAGCCTGTCTAAGGCTACCATAATAAAGAATATTATTAACTTTGCCTACACTTTAATTTAAAAGGTTTTTAAATAATCAAAACCAATTATTTATTATGGGAAAAGGTGATAGAAAAACAAGAAGAGGAAAGATATTTCTTGGATCTTTTGGTGTAAAACGCCGGAGAAAAAAAGCGAATAAACCGACTGTCAAAGAGAAGGAAATCAAGGAAAAGAAATCTCTTAAAGAAAAAAAGGTAGTTAAAGAGTCTGCTGAAATAAATGAGGTTAAAAAAACTGTTGAAGAAAAACCGCTTGTGGAAATTAAAGAACAGAAAGCGGCAGCTGAGGTTAAGGAGCCAAAGGTGAAAGAAACCAGGGAAAAGAAACAGGTTAAGGAAACGAAACCGGATAGTGAACCGAAAGCAGCCAAACCTGCGGCGAAGGAAGTAAAAACAACTGCTCCCAAAGAATCCAGAACCACCAAATCAGCAAAAACAGACGCTAAAGAAAAAGAAGAAAAGGTGAGTAAACCCGATTCCGGAAAAAAGGCTTCAAAAGCTGATAAAGAAAAAAAATAAACAGCATTTTCCGTTTCTGTTTTAATAATGTATGCCAAATCTGCGCTCATTATCTATGTGATGTTGATGCTTTCCATTGGCAACTTGTCTGCACAGGTTACAGTGGAGGATTACGAGAGGGCTTATAATCTTTCAGCACTCGCTTCAGACAAAGTGTTTCATAGTGATATAAGGCCCGTTTGGATAGCTTCCCGGTATTTCCTTTATGAAAATATTACTCCGGAAGGGGTAATGTATAACATTGTTGATGTTGTGAGGGGAACTAATTTGCCTGCTTTTGACCATGTTAGGTTTGCCGCATCTCTGGGGTCAGTTGCCGGGCGAAAAATCGATCCGGGAAAATTGCCCATATCAGGTATTACTTTTTCAGACCGACTCCGCAGTTTTGCCTTTGTATTTGAGGGTTTTAACTGGATCTGCAATATGAAAGACTATTCTCTTTCCAGGCGGGACAGAGTACTTACAAGAGGAAATACAGAACTTAACGACTGGTTTTTCAGGGATGAATTAAGCAATAGTCCGGTTATATCTCCTGATAAGAAATGGACAGCTTTTATAAAGGACTATAATCTGTGGATACGTTCTTCCGGTGACAATAAAGAGTATCAGTTAAGTTATGATGGCGGGATGAGTGAGTATTATTCATCATTCATAAAATGGTCACCTGATTCCAGAAAGCTTGTCACATGCCTTGTCAGACCTGCTGAAAGACGTGTAATACATTTTATAGAATCTTCTCCTTCCGACCAGTTGCAACCGAAGCATTATTCGTTTGAATATCCTAAACCCGGGGATGCCCTGCCGCAGTTTTTCCCGCAATTGTTTGAAGTAGAATCAATGCGCCATCTGAAGGTTGATAAATCAACACTTGTTGATCAGTTTGCAGTGGAGAATATCTTCTGGAGCGCCGACAGCAGATATTTCTCTTTTGAGTATAAACGGAGAGGGAACCAGCTTTACCAGGTACTTAAAGTTGATGCCGGCACAGGTGAATTATCTGTGATAATAAATGAGACATCAACGACTTTTATTGATTACAGTTACAAGAAATACCGGTATGATATTGAAGCTACAAATGAGATAATATGGGCATCAGAACGTGATGGATGGAATCATCTTTACCTTTATGATTCGGAAAATGGCACTGTAAAGAACCAGATAACACATGGAGAGTGGGTTGTTCGGGGTGTTACATTCATTGATGCAAAAAAAAGGGAAATAATATTTAAAGCGGGAGGCAGAGAACCGGGAGATCCTTATTTCATTCATTATTACAAAATAAATTTCGATGGCTCCGGACTTGTAAGACTCACTGAGGGTAATGGCACCCATGAGGCTTTTTTCAGTCCTGATAAAAAGTTGTTCGTTGATGTCTGGTCAAGGGTTGACATGCCTCCGGTAGCGGTACTTCGTAGTGCAGAGGATGGCAGGCAGTTATTTGTAATTGAGAAAGCGGATGCATCAAGGCTTAAAGAGACAGGGATCAGGTTTCCGGAGCCTTTTGTAGCAAAAGGCAGAGACGGAGTAACAGACATTTACGGAATTATTATAAGACCGGTTAATTTTGATCCTTCAAGGAAATATCCGGTAATAGAGAGTATTTATGCAGGCCCTCACAGCAGTTCTGTCCCGAAAAGTTTCAGGCCTTTTTACGGAGAGATGCACCAGTTGGCAGAGCTTGGATTCATTGTAGTTCAGATAGATGGCATGGGAACTTCCAACCGGTCTAAGGCATTTCATGATGTATGCTGGAAGAACCTTAAGGATGCCGGTTTCCCTGACAGGATACTTTGGCTAAAAGCTGCAGCTAAGAAATATCCTTATATGGATCTTGACAGGGTGGGTATTTATGGAGGTTCTGCGGGCGGCCAGAATGCTGCAGCTGCTTTGCTGTTTCATCCGGATTTCTATAAAGTGGCTGTTGCAGCTTGCGGTTGTCATGATAACAGGATGGGTAAGATATGGTGGAATGAGCAATGGATGGGTTGGCCTGTCGGGGAAGAGTATATAGCCTCGTCAAATGTTGAAAACGCATGGAGGCTGAAAGGAAGGCTTCTGCTTATAAACGGAGAACTCGATGATAATGTCGATCCCGCATCAACTGAACAGCTGGTAAATGCTCTGATAAAGGCAGGGAAGGATTTTGAATATGTCTTTATCCCTGGCGCCGGACACATAAGTAATGGTGGTACTTATGGTTCAAGGAAGCGCTGTGATTTTTTTGTGAAATATCTTCTCGGGGATGATCCTCCTAACTGGAACATGGCAGAGGAATAAAAAAAATCAGGTGCGAAAACGAGATAATACTGTCATCTGGGCAATAATAGCCTGCCTTCTCTGGTCTACAGCTTATTCGACAATTAAAATAGGTCTGCAGTATGATTCCCCTCTGCATTTTGCCGGGTTAAGATTTTTGATATCAGGACTTTTGATATTGCCTTTTACAGTCAGATTTTCAGTTTATTTCGCCCTTCTTAAGGAGCACTGGAAATTAGTCTTTTGGGTTACTTTACTGCAGACAATCATGAACTATATACTTTTTTACCTGGGCCTTGATCTTGTTCCGGGTGCGCTTGGCGCTGTAATAGTGGGATCGCAGCCTCTTGTCACAGCTATTGTAGCCTCAATAATGGACAAAAGCGAGAAACTTACAAGGAGGAAGATAGTGACAATAATATGTGGAATCTCAGGCGTGATACTGATAAGTGCCGGCAGGCAGGCTTTTAAGCTTGGCAGCGCTATTGAGCTTCTTGGAGTTTTTATGATCTTTGCCGCCAATATAGCAGTTGCTACAAGCAACGTGTTGATCTCACTCCGAAGCAAGGGCATAAATCCCCTGGTCCTTAGTTCATCAACGCTTCTGATAGGAGGTTTTATAATTTATTTGTTATCACTTGCTTTTGAGGATATACCTGAATGCACAAAGCCTGCCGAGTACTGGATTGTACTTGTCTGGCTTGGTTTTATGGCTGCAGCGGCTTTTTCAATATGGTTCAGACTCCTGCAGAGACCACATGTAAAAGTATCGGATCTTAATTTGTGGAAATTCATAATTCCCGTTGTTGGTGCGATACTGAGCTGGCTGCTTGTTCCCGGTGAAAATCCCGAATGGCTGACGGTCATCGGAATGATAATTATTTCCATATCTTTGATAATGTTCCATAAGAACGGAACGAGAGTCCACACTGGTTAATATGAAAAAAAGATTTCTGGCATTAATTTTTTATTCCTTGTTCTGGCTGATATTTTTTTTTGTCGCCAGACTTTTCTTTTTCCTTTCACAGTTTAAAGAAACATCGGGAAATACTTTTTCTTCCGTAGCCGGAGCATTCTGGCACGGACTTCAGCTTGATATCTCAGCAACAGGTTATATTCTGGTAATCCCGATGTTGGTGCTTATAACAGGCATTTTTTTCAATAGCGACCGGATAAGGATTTTCATAAAATTGTATTCATATCTTATTTTGTTTATCTGTTCATTGATAATAGTTGCTGATTCATTGCTTTACAAATACTGGGGATTCAGAATGGACCACACTGTTCTGTTTTACCTCAGAACCCCTAAGGAAGTTATTGCATCAGTTACAACAGTTCAGATAATTGGAGTAGTATTGGTTGTATTGCTGATATTTATAACATTTCTTCTGTTATACAATAAGTTCATCGATAAGTTTTTCAAAGATTTTGAAAAGATCCGCTTAAGGATACCTGCTTTTCTCTTTTTTTTATTCCTGTTAGCTTCCTTGCTGATTCCTATAAGGGGAGGATTTGGGATTGCTCCTACAAATGCCGGAACAGTGTATTTTAATAAGAACATATTCATTAATCATGCAGCTGT
>DAONXX010000049.1:0-14898 GCA_035414025.1 Bacteroidales bacterium
CGAACGGGAGATCCCCGAATTGCAGTGTAACTAATGTGACTGGTCTTTTCATAATAATTTTAGATTTATAATAATGAATCAGTTAAATGTAACAATTGATCTAAACTACATATAATTAAGCATTATCAATGCTTAAACAAGGATAAAAAACATTATCGTAAAAAGCAATTATATTTTTGCTTTTTTAAATACAGCAACTCACCCCTTACCTTTTTACTTCTAATCTTTTACTCTAATTCCCTTATCCATATATTTCTGAAAGAAACCGGGTTGCCGTGTTCCTGCAGTGAAATTGGCAATTTGTTCTCATGAGCTTTATATGCCGGGATGCCAATGTATTCTGTTGGCCCCCTTAATGCAACATTATTCTGTATAAGAACGCCATTATGAAATACCGTAAAAAAAGCAGGTTTTAAAAGTTCTCCGTTTGTCTGGAATATCGGTGCGGTGAAAACAATGTCAAAGGTCTGCCATTCGCCTGGCCCCAGGGAAGCATTGACAAGAGGGATAAATTGCTTATATATGGATCCTGCCTGTCCATTATAGTAAGTCTCATTATCATAGGAATCGAGAACCTGTAATTCGTAAAGTCCCATTAAGAATACACCACTGTTGCCCCTGCCCTGGCTTGTGCCTGTTACAACTGAAGGAGTTCTCCACTCAACGTGAAGCTGACAGTTGCCGAATGATCTTGTGGTCTTAATGCCTCCTGTCCTTGGAACAACTGTGAGTACAGAATCAGCTTCCCATCTTATCGGGGCATTACCATTCTCATGGACCCAGTTAACAGCATCCTGAGGGCCTCCATACAATACTATTGCATCGGATGGGGGAGCTCCGAATTTTCCCGGGGTTATAATTGCAGGTCTGCGCGACCAGTCTTCTGTCTCTTCAGGTTTCATCTGTTGTCTTTGCTGTGGTGGCTGCTGTTGTTGTGCCTGCTGTGGTGGTTGTTGTTGTGGTTGTTGTTGTGCCAATATCTGAGTTGCAATAACAGCCATCATAAGTAACGATAAGATCTTTTTCATTTTGTTGCTTTATTTCTTGCATTCTGCTAATATACTAAAAATACAAATTATTTTTCCAGTGTTTTATAATTAATTATTTTCTTTGTGACTGATTTAAAAAACATAATTAAAATGACAATCTTATCAGATTCTCTCTTAAACCGCAAAACGATACGGAAATACTCCTCAGCAGATATCAATGACGGAATGCTCAGGGATCTGCTGTCAAAAGGGTGCAGAGCTTCCACAACTGGTAATATGCAGGTTTACAGTATAATTATTACCAGGGATATTGCAAAGAAAAAGGAACTTGCACCATGTCATTTTAACCAGGATATGGTTACATGTGCTCCGGTTGTTTTGACTTTTTGTGCTGACTTTAACCGTTTTACCAAATGGTGCAGGCAGCGCCGGGCAGAACCTGGATATGATAATTTCCTGTCATTTATTACAGCTGCCATCGATTCTCTGCTTGTCGCCCAGACTGTTTGCATAGCTGCAGAGGAAAAGGGATTGGGAATCTGTTACCTGGGAACAACAACCTATATGGCTCACAAAATAATTGAGATCCTAAAGCTTCCAAAAGGGGTTGTTCCGGTAACAACTGTAACTCTGGGATGGCCCGATGAAAATCCGGAGCAGATTGACAGGCTCCCTCTTGAAGCAGTTATTCACAATGAGACATATTCTGATTATTCGGAGTCAGATATTGATTGTTTCTATGCTGAAAAAGAAAAGAGAGATGATTCTGCAAAATTCATTGTTGAGAATAATAAAGAGACACTGGCTCAGGTCTTTACTGATGTAAGGTATAAAAAGGAGGATAATATCATTTTTTCAAAAATATTTCTTCAGGTACTTAAGGATCAGGGGTTTATGAATCAATGATTTTTAAAATTCATACTTCCTTAGACCTGATATTATTACTTATAATCAATTGAACCGGAAACGCATGATAAGCCAAGTTCTGCCGTTATGATAAAAGTGCCTACCCTCTTACTTGATGAAGAAAAATGCAGGTTTAACATACATTCAATGGCTGAAAAAGCCCGTATCGCTAATGTAATATTCAGGCCTCATTTCAAAACGCATGCTTCTCATGAGATAGGCAGATGGTTCAAGGAGGAAGGTGTTGAGAAAATCACTGTATCATCTCTCGGGATGGCACAGTATTTCGCTATGGATGGCTGGAAAGATATCCTTGTTGCTTTCCCGGTTAACTTACTTGAGATTGATCTGATTAATTCTCTTGCCCGTGATATTGATTTGTCCCTTCTTGTCGAATCGCCTGAAACAGTTTCTAATCTTGCCGGGAAGCTCAGATCGCACTTATCTGTCTATATTAAAATTGACAGCGGACTTAAAAGGACAGGTATTCCTTTTAGGGATCTAAACACCATTACTGACATTCTTGGTGAAATCAGAAAGTCCGGTCTCATTTCTTTCAAGGGGTTTCTGACTCATGCGGGTCATAGCTACAAAGCCCGCAGCCGGGAGGAAATACTCGGAATACATCAGGAAAGTATCGCAGGAATGGCAGAATTGAAATCCCGGTTCATTGACGAATATCCGGAGCTTATAGTCTCTGCAGGCGACACCCCGACATGTTGTGTCGCTGACGATTTCAGTATGGTTGACGAGATCAGACCGGGTAATTTTGTATTTTATGATTTTATGCAGACAGTTATCGGATCATGCTCTTCAGAGCAGGTGGCAGTTGCAATGGCTTGTCCGGTTGTTGCGGTACATCGTGACAGGAGTGAGATAGTCATTTATGGAGGTGGTGTTCATTTTTCTATGGCAAGTATCATGATTTTTTCAGGCCTCAGTGTCTATGGCATTGTTGTCAGTAATGAAGCAGAAAAGTGGGGCAGGGTTATGAGTGATACATACCTGACCGGCTTATCCCAGGAACACGGCATTGTAAGCATACCGGCTGATAAGATTGGTTATTACAGCCCGGGAGATATTATAAAGATATTGCCGGTCCATTCATGTCTTACAGCAAACCTGATGAGAGAATACCTTACAACTGATGGAAGGAGGATCTCAAGGTTTTAGAAGGAGTGGCGGTTCCGTTTATCATGTTATATTGGAACCGGAGAATAGGAAATGATCATCCCAAATTGCAACCTCAATATCGTTAACGGATTACTTCCTTCCTGAATTCAATTCCGAGTTCAACCGCTATTTTAGCCAGGTCATCTATTACTGCCGGTACAAGTTTTATACCTTCTCTCATAATCCTTTCTTCGGCCTCTCTTTCAGGGTCGCCGGGAATCAAGACACGTTCTACTCCTTCAGCAGGTATTGATGAGCGAAAGGTCAATATCCATTCGTCCATTTTGGCTCTGAATTCCCGGGCAGGTTGGAAAGCATCAATTCTGATTGCTCCAAAAAAATGTCCTGTTCCATCGCCGGTTTTCTTATCAAGCAATGGAAGATAAGCAACACTCGGAGGCACGAAAGGTCCGAAATTGGCACCGCTGAAAACGGCAGAAAAAATATCAACTATTGCCGAGAGGCAATAGCCTTTATGGCTGCCGTGTACTTTATCTCCCCCGAGAGTCACCATCGATCCTCCGGTTTTAAGTATTGCCGGATCATTTGAGGGTTTACCTGTTTTATCCTGAACAAAACCGTAGGCTACCTTTTCCCCTTTTTTTTCAGCAACAGCCAGTTTCCCTCTTGCAATTGGAGTGGTTGCGAAATCTGCGACGAAAGGAGGCTGCTTCAGCGCAGGAATTGCAACAGCGATAGGATTCGTTCCCATCATTTTGCTGATGGAAAGAGCAGGAGCTACAAGAGGATTTGCATTTGTCAGGCATATTCCTGCCATATCATTGTTTAATGCCATCATTGCATAATAACCTGCTATCCCGAAATGATTCGAATTGCGTGTTGCAACCCATCCGGTCCCGGCTTTTTCAGCTTTTTCGATAGCTATTTCCATCGATCTTCTTGCTGCAACCATCCCGACGGCATTGTCGCCATCAACAACAGCTGTGCTTGGCGATTCATGTATAAGCTTTATTTCAGGATTAACATTTATCCGGCCCGCTTTCCATAATTCAAAATAATCCTTTAGTCTCAGCATTCCATGGGAAGGATGACCACGCAACTCGGCAGCAAGGAACACATCGGCAATGGTTGCAGCATGATCCTCTCTGCATCCCATTTTTACGAATGCGTTTTTAGTGAAATCAAGCAGGTATTTGTAAGTATGCATTTGTCTTTAATTTTTGACCCTTACAGGGTATGTGGTTTAACAGGATTTTTGGAAGGATTTTTTACCAGCTCATTCAAAGCAATCAGGATGGGTTTCTCAAACTGCTGGTTTTTCATTTTAATTACTTCATAAGTAAGGAGACCGTTTTACCTCAATGTCTGGAGTAATTCCTTTGTTTTTAACAACGAATCAGTCTTCTGTCCATTGGTGCTGAGAACTGAAGTATAAAGATCTCTGAAATTAAATCTTTCTGTTAGTATAGCCTACAGCAGCCTGTATAGTAGGTGTGATCTCCAGTTCATTAATACAGACATGTTCAGGAAGATTTGCACAGAAAAAGATGACGTCAGCAATATCTTCAGCTTTTAGCGGCTCCATGCCCTTGTAAACATTCTTTGCCCTTTCCTTGTCTCCCTTAAACCTGACAAGCGAGAATTCAGTCTCTGCAAATCCCGGTGCAATGTTCGTCACTTTTATATTACTCTTCAGCATATCGATCCTCATTGCTTTTGACAGAGCAGTAACAGCATGTTTTGTTGCACAGTAAACATTTCCATTTTCATATACCTCTTTACCGGCAATTGAAGATATATTGATAATATGTCCTCTATTCCTGCTTACCATCAGCGGGGCAACAGCCCTTGTGACATAAAGCAAACCCTTGATATTGGTATCGATCATCCTTTCCCAATCATCTATATTCCCTTTATCAATATGATCCATACCTACCGCCAGTCCTGCATTGTTAACAAGGATATCAATGTTTTTCCATTCGTCGGGAAGAGATCCGATGATATCTTCTGTTTCATATCTCTTTCTGACATCAAAGTTCAGTGAAAGGACTTCAGCCCCCATAGCGCTAAGTTCTTTTTCGAGATCATCCAGTTTCTCTTTCCTTCTTCCGGTGATTATAACCTTATATCCGTTTTTTCCAAATTTTTTTGCGCTTGCCTTTCCAAATCCGGCAGTCGCTCCGGTTATCATTACAATTTTTTTCATAATATTTTTAGCTTGGGATCACGTAAAAATATGAAATAAATTGTTACTTACACTCTGTTTTCAATCTTCAAAATACTTTACTATGCCTGATCTGGGAGTGCAATTGTAAAAGTTATATCTTTAACTTACGTGAGGGGAATATGAGAAGAAAAGGAACAAGCTGTAAAAAGGAAAACATCGGATCAATGTTTGATTCGATAGCGCACAGTTATGATTTTCTTAACCATTTTCTGTCATTGGGGATAGACAGGTGCTGGAGACGAAAAGCAATTGGAAGGGTGTCGCTTACACACAGGAATTGTGAAATCCTGGATGTAGCGACCGGAACCGGCGACCTGGCACTTGCAGCAATGAAACTTGAGCCTGTCAGCATTACCGGAATTGATATTTCCGGAAAAATGCTTGACAGGGGGAGAGAGAAAATAAGCAAAAGAGGGCTCTCGGATAAAATTAATCTTATGTATGGCCGGTCGGAGAATATTCCCTTTGAGAATGAAAGATTCGATGTCGTTATGGTGGCTTTCGGCGTGAGGAACTTCTCCGATCCTTTACAGGGATTGAAGGAGATGTACAGGGTACTTAGAAAAGGAGGACTTGTTATGGTTCTGGAGTTCTCGAAACCAGAGGCTTTTCCGCTAAAACAGGTTTATGGTTTTTATTTCCGAAGGATACTGCCCTTTATCGGGAGATTATTTTCAGGCGACAGAGACGCATATATCTATCTTCCTGAATCAGTAGCAATGTTCCCGAACCGTGAGAAATTTACAGAGTTAATGAGATGTGCCGGCTTCTCAGACCTTAGTTTTAAAACACTTACCGGAGGAATTGCATCAGTTTATACCGGTTTGAAATTATAAATGCAATAAATTTTATTCAAAGCAGTTTATTATCTTGTAACCATAAAAAATAATTAAAGTTTGAGGAAGAGTATCCGTTTAATATTGTTGTTTCTTGTTTTTGTTCAGGTTCATGCTGTACTTCTGGGGCAGAAACAGAAGCCAAAAAATGAATCATGGTATGATGAAAAGCTCCTGCATTTCGGATTCAGCATAGGATTCAATACAATGGATTTCAACATTACTCCTTCACCTTACTGCCTTAATCCTGATTCTGTTGACTTTTATCCTTATCCGGAGGTGGCTTTGCTCAAGCCGGGGATAAATATTCAGATTGTTACAAACCTGAAGCCTGCAAGATATTTCGACATCAGATTCCTTCCCGGCGTGTCATTCGGGCAAAGGATCGTGAGATACTATAAAGACACTGTTTTATTTAACAGCCAGCAAAGACTCGAATCATCCTATCTCGAATTTCCACTGCTTCTTAAATACAAAGGAGAAAGACTCAATAATGTCCGGCCATATGTTATAACAGGTTTTAATTTCCGTTATGATCTGGCTGCAAAAAAAGAGTTCGATGAAGAAAGGCCTGTGTACATAAGAATGAAAAAGCCTGATCTTTATTATGAAGCGGGAGCGGGCCTCGATTTCTATTTAAAATTTTTTAAACTGTCTGTAGAGCTTAAGATGTCGAACGGAATAAGCAACATTATAGCTGACGATTATGTAAGCGGCCGGGAAGAATTCCGCAATTCAATCGAACAGATGAGATCCCGGATCTGGATCATTGCATTCCATTTTGAGTGATCATGCCACAACAAGTACAGACCGTGCTTCACCCTTGCTGCAGGAATTTTTCAGCATAGAGAACAAGGCCCTGATATCGTTGGAGCATTTCACCAAAGGATGATTCCAGTGTAATGACAGGCAGGTTTAGATTGCTCTGTAAACCTGATATTTCCGAAGCATATCGGCATCCGGGCTTTGTCTGGTTACTGAAGGATCTGGATATGCAGGCAGGATAGTATCTTCGGCTGTTGATGGGATAAAAGTGGCAGAAGCATTGGCATGCAAGTATAAATCCTGATTTAAAAATGCCGGCGTTTATTTCTTGTGAACTCAGAGAATATAACTGAAGCAGCCATGCTGACGTTCAATGAGTCAATACCAGGCTGAGGGCCTCCTGCCAGTTTAGGTATCATTATCCTGTCAGTTATGAAAGGAAGCAGATTTTTGGATATGCCTTTTGATTCGTTGCCGAGGAAAATAATCCCCGTTTCGCTGAGCTTATGCGAATATATCGAGGTGCCTTCAAGCATGGCGCCATAGATCCTGATTTTTTGTCCGGAAGCTTTCAGAAAAAGTTCCTGAAGGTCGGTATAGAATACTTTAACATGCATTATGGCTCCCATTGTTGCCTGGATGACCTTGGGATTATAAACATCAACGCAGTTTTCAGAGCAATAGATCTCTCTTATACCAAACCATGCAGCGGCTCTTATTATTGTTCCCAGATTTCCGGGATCCTGGACAAAGTCAAGTGCAACCTTCAGTCCTTCAGCAAGATTACTGTATTCAACTTTGTTGTCAGGCATCTTAATTACAGCAAGTGCGTTGTGAGGTGTTTTTAACGAACTTATTTTTTTTAGTTCATCATAGCTTGCAGGGATTATCTCATTGATCCCGTTTTTGTATGCTGAGGGTATTGAGTTCAGGAACTCAGGCTTGGCAATGAGCATTTTCACGGGTTCGTTCGCAATCAGATACTCCTTAATGAGCTTGTCTCCTTCAATAACATAAAGTTTTTCTTCTTCTCTGACCTTCTTCTTCTGAAGGGATATGATGAAGGCCATTTTTGCTTTACTTATCATTTGTTTTGCTTATGGTTCTAATTTTATTTCAGTCTTTACCCCTTGACAAGTTTAAATAGCTAATCCGGATATTGAAGACCGAGACGCAGGGTGATGTTACTGAAAGATGGAGGAGTTAAATAAAATAAGTGCTTGCAGCTTTCAGTAGTCATGATACAGAGTGCTTTATATTTGATATATTTGCGTTATTTTTCATCACAAAATTTGGAAAAAATATTATTAAATAAAAATATCATTTCTCTGAGGTCGGTAATATCGCTTTCAATATTGGTTTTTATTATATCTTCATGTAATCCGACTAAATATGTTCCTCAGAATGAATCGCTTCTCGATGAGTTTTATGTTACAGTGAATAAAGAAGGAGTGAAGAAGGCAGATCTTATACCCTATATCAAACAAAAACCAAACAAAAAGATTTTTGGGGTAAAATTCCATTTGGGATTATATAATCTGTCAAATATCAAAAAGGAGAAATGGCCTCATTCGTGGTTACGGAATATTGGCGAGGAGCCTGTGATTTTTGATCAGTATTCTACCGATAAATCTGTTAATGATATTCATTCTTACATTGCATCGAAGGGGTATTTCGATAGTCAGGTGGTTGACACTGTCGAAACAGCAAACAGGAAATCAAAAGTGTCTTATAAAGTTGACCTTAAACCACCGTATATAATCCGCAATATCTATTTTCAGTTTGCTGACAGCACTATCGGGAAATTCTTTTATTTCGATTCAGTGAACTGTCTGATTGAGAGAGGTAAACCTTATGATGTTGATGTTCTTCAGTCGGAACGCTCACGATTCGAAAGGTTCATACGTGACCGTGGATTTTACAGTTTTTCGGGTGATCATATTTACTTTAATGTCGATAGTACTCCGGGTAATCGGCAGGTTGACATATACTACGGTGTCAGGAACGCAATGAAGTTTGAAGAAGGTGGAAAAGTAACACATGTACCTCATTCCATATCAAGGATCAGGAATATTTACATATTCCCCGATTTTGTTCCCAGAGATGTTCTTGAAGGAGGAGAAGAGTACAGACAACGGTTTGACACCACTCTGGTGGATGGCTATTATTTCATCACTCCAAATGACAGGCCGCTTATTAAACCCGATCTTATTGTTCAGTCTCTTTATCTGAAACCCGGATCATTATACAATGTTACAAATACGGAACAGTCACAATCTCACCTTATGGCACTGAAGACATTCCGCTTAGTCAATATATTTTATGATGAGCTTTCTGATCCTGAGGGAATGGACGAAGAAACTGCCTGGCTCGATTGTACAATACAGCTCTCTTTGTTAAGCCAGCAGTCATTCAGGGTTGAAGTTGAGGGAACCAACTCGGCAGGCAACCTGGGAGGGGCACTTAACCTGATATACCAGCATAAGAACCTTTTCCGGGGAGCTGAATTGTTCGATCTTAAGCTAAAAGGAGCTTATGAGGCACTCAGTCAGCAGGATACGATCCGAAGTGTGCAGGAATATGGAATTGAGACAAGCCTGAGATTTCCGAAATTCCTTCTGCCCTTTATAAAGACTGAAGACTTCATCAAGAAATACAATCCATCCACAACACTGTTGGCTGCTTATAACTATCAGAACATGCCATTCTATACAAGAACGATGGCTAATGCATCTTTTGGATACACCTGGAATGGGAACAGCTATACAACCCATATTGTTAGCCCTGTGCAGTTTAACCTTGTAAATCTTTTAAGGATAGATCCCGATTTTGAGGAGAGAATACTTTCATCATCTTACCTGGCTTATAGTTATCGCGATGTCATGATCCTTGGTGGCAGTTATTCATTTATATTCAATACACAAAAGATACAGAAAACGAATGATTACTGGTTTGTGAGGCTTAATGCAGAGACCTCCGGCAACCTGCTTGGACTGATAGGGAAGCTTGCAGATATTAAAAAGACAGATGGATTATATAACATCCTGGGTCAGTCTTTTGCACAGTATGTGAGGGCTGATGTTGATATAAGGTATAATGTTGTCTTAAATGATGTAAGTTCCATAGTTTACAGGGCATTTGTTGGGGCTGGAATCCCTTACGGTAATTCCAGGGCAATACCTTTTGAAAAGCAGTATTTTGGAGGCGGAGCAAATGGAATAAGGGCCTGGCAGGTCAGGACACTGGGGCCTGGGTCTTACGTTCCTGATAAATCAAAATTTCTCAACCAGACGGCTGATATTAAGATCGAAGCTAATACGGAATACAGGTTCAAACTGTTCTGGATACTTCATGGAGCCGTATTCCTTGACGCAGGAAATATTTGGTCATTTAACAATGATACTGCCAGACCGGGTTCTCAGTTCAGTCTGAAAAATTTTTACAGGGATCTTGCAGTTGGTACCGGAACAGGATTAAGATTCGATCTGAGTTTTGTAACAATGAGACTTGATATGGGGATTAAGCTTCGGGACCCCTGGATCACATCAGGGTCAAAATGGATACCTCTGAGCCGCAAATATACTTTTAAGGATGATTTTGCCTTTGTTGTAGCGATTGGCTATCCATTCTGATATTGTTCAGAAATTTTCCTGTAATTACAACCTGAATTATTTTCGGATTTTGTAAATTGCACTTGTCTTGCTGTAATTTAAAATGAAAAAAGTCCTTCCGGATCTTTTAAGGAGTTGGTTTGGCTATACTAGGCGTGAAAGGAGATCGTCATTCTTTATTCTTGTAGTAACATTGGCAATTGCCGGAGTAAGGCTTGTTGTCCCTGCAAGAGATCTAACTGTAGAAGAGATTGATGTCGGTTTATTCGGACCCCTTTTGGATTCTGCCGGGAAGAGTGAGCAATATGTACAAAATAAAGGCCAATTTACAAGTAACTATCCTTTTCAACACAGGGAAATACTTGAACTTAATACCTGTGATTCTGTTTCTTTGGAATCTTTGCCGGGCCTGGGGCCGGTGCTGTCGGCAAGAATAATTAAATACAGGAACTTATTGGGAGGTTATGCTTCGGTTGATCAGCTGAAGGAAGTTTATGGGTTATCGGAAGATACATATAATCTGGTATCAGGTTTTTTGCGAGCGGATCCGGCTCTTGTAAGAAAAATTCAAATTAACAATGCCGATTATAAACAATTAATCCGTATGCCTTATCTTGAGCGAAGTGAAATAAGCGCTATACTGAAATACAAGGAATTAATGCAGAAAATCAATAATATTGATGAATTAATTGAAAATAAAATCATTACAATAGAGAAAGCAGCTAAGATCAGCCCTTACCTTGCCTTTTGATTTTCTCTTTTAAGGTTTTGCGAGGCGAAGATTCCTCCTAAGCTGGAGAAACCAGAAGGAATCCTTTCTGCTTATTGCGTCAAAGGAGGTAATTTTAAGAAAAATTTAACTACGCATTTTTGGAATATTATCTATTGTTTCGTATCTTTCTTAAATGTTAATTCATTGATAAAAAGAGATGTATAATTATTTAAATGTTAAACAATAAAAGAGTATGAATAAATTATCTCCCTAATAGTTTTGAAAAGAGAATATCTTTTTTTTAACTTTGCGCTTCGTTAAAAAGAAATATTTGCTATGATCATTGTACCAGTAAAAGAAGGCGAAAACATAGAAAGAGCTTTAAAAAGGTTCAAAAGGAAATTTGAAAAGACAGGGAGGATGCGTGAATTAAGGTCACGTCAGGCATTTGTTAAGCCTTCGGTTCGTCGCAGGGAAGAGATCAAGAAGGCCAGATACGTGCAGAAGATGCAGGAAGACAAAGAATAGCCAGAGCCAACCTTTCTCTACATTATCAGACTTTTATAACTACATAATATGGGGTTCCTTCATGAATCATAAGGAATCGTTCCTACAGTTTTTGCAAATCGAAAAGCGGTATTCTCCGCACACTGTCCGGTCGTACAGGAATGACCTGGATCAGTTTGCTAATTTTTTATCTGATAATGAGATGCTTTCTGATGTGAATGATATCACTTCTCATCAGATAAGGGCCTGGATTGTTTATCTTATCGATAACGGCATTTCTCCTGTAACTGTCCATAGAAAGATATCCTGCCTGAGAAGATTCTATAATTATCTCCGTAAAGAGGGGATTGTAAAAACCGACCCCCTTGAGAAAATTGTCCTGCCTAAGCAGAAGAAAAAACTTCCTGTATTTGTAGAGGAAGAAGCACTTGATAGACTTTTTGATTCCGTGAATTTTGGAAATGATTTCAGTGGATTGCGGAACCGGACAATAATTGAGATGCTCTATATGACAGGCATCAGGAGGGCAGAATTGACTGAGATCAGATATGAAGATGTCAGTTTGTCTGATGCTACTGTAAAAGTGACGGGTAAACGTAATAAGCAAAGGATAATCCCGCTCTCACAACTATTTGTAACAAGGCTTCGGGAATATGTTGGAGCCAGGAACAAAATTGTTTCAGATACGGCAGGCAGTTGGTTTTTTATTACTGATAAAGGCAACAAATTGTATGATAAATATGTTTACAATATTGTGAAAGCTTATCTGTCGATGGTTACAACGATAGAGAAAAAAAGCCCGCATGTTCTGCGTCATACTTTTGCAACCCATATGCTCAACAGGGGGGCCGACCTTAATGCTATAAAGGAATTCCTGGGTCATGCAAACCTGTCAGCTACACAGATATATACGCATAATACATTTGAAAAACTTAAGAGAATACATAAAAAGGCTCATCCGAGAGCTTAAATGTTAAACAAAAAACAAGGAGTATTGCTATGAACATTCAGATTCATTCTCTGAAATTTGATGCCGATAAAAAACTGCTTGATTTTGTTAATCAGAAAGTTGAAAAACTTTCGCAGTTTGGTGAGGATATTGTCCATGCTGAAGTATGCCTCAGAATTGACAAAGATCAGGCAAAAGGCAATAAGGTTTGCGAAATTAAGCTTGACATATCAGGAAAACCATTATTTGCACGAAGACAGTGCAAGACTTTTGAAGAGGCGACAGACAGTGCAATAGATGCTCTTAAGAGGCAGATTACCAAGCATAAGCAAAAGAAGAGAGGTGTTTGAGGGAAGCTCTTTTAAAAATATTTTCATATATTTTGATAAATAAAATTTTAATTCCTACATTTGCAAACCGTTTTTTAAGGGTGTGCAAATGTATGCACACACGGTGCGTTCTTTAAATTGCCGATGTAGCTCAGTTGGCCAGAGCAGCTGATTTGTAATCTGCAGGTCGGGGGTTCGAATCCCTTCATCGGCTCTTGAGAGAGTTGCATTTGTATATCTTAGGAGAACAACTCTGTTTAATGGGGAGATACCAAAGCGGTCAACTGGGGCAGACTGTAAATCTGCTGGCAAATGCCTTCGTAGGTTCGAATCCTGCTCTCCCCACGTAAACAGGGAATCCCGTATCAATGGCTGATGCTCTTGCCCCGGTACGGAACTCTATGGATGATATTAAGCGGGAGTAGCTCAGTTGGTAGAGCATTAGCCTTCCAAGCTAAGGGTCGCGGATTCGAGCTCCGTCTCCCGCTCACTTTTTGATGCCAGAGTAGCTCAGGGGTAGAGCACTTCCTTGGTAAGGAAGGGGTCAGGGGTTCAATTCCCCTCTCCGGCTCAACGGGAAACAGAATAGTTTTTAAGTGATACAGATAAATTAATTTTTAATAAGTTTCGAGTTATGGCAAAAGAAAAATTTGACAGGACGAAACCGCACGTTAATATTGGAACAATTGGTCATATCGACCATGGTAAAACCACTCTTACTGCTGCGATAACAAAGGTCCTTCACAAAAAAGGTCTCTCAGAATTAAGAGACTTTGATTCAATAGATAATGCTCCGGAAGAAAAAGAAAGAGGTATTACTATTAATACTTCTCATGTTGAATACCAGACAGCAACAAGGCATTATGCTCATGTCGACTGCCCCGGCCACGCTGACTATATAAAGAACATGGTTACAGGTGCCGCACAGATGGATGGAGCTATCCTTGTTGTTGCAGCTACTGACGGACCAATGCCTCAGACACGTGAACATATCCTTCTCGCTCACCAGGTAAACGTACCAAAAGTACTCGTTTTCATGAATAAAGTTGATATGGTTGACGATCCTGAACTTCTCGACCTTGTTGAAATGGAAGTACGTGATCTTCTTAATTTTTACAAATTTGACGGCGACGACGCTCCCGTTATCCGCGGTTCAGCTCTTGGAGCGTTGCAAGGCGAAGAAAAATGGGAAGGAATAATAATGGAATTGATGGACGCAGTAGACGCCTATATTCCTATACCTCCACGCGAAAACGAGAAACCATTCCTGATGCCTGTAGAAGACGTGTTTTCCATAACAGGCCGTGGCACAGTTGCAACAGGACGTATTGAAACGGGTGTTGTTCATACTGGTGATGAACTCGAAATAATAGGTCTTGGCATACAGAAACGCAAAACAGTTTGTACAGGTGTTGAAATGTTCCGTAAGATCCTCGACAGGGGCGAAGCAGGCGATAATGTCGGACTTCTTCTCCGCGGGGTTGATAAGAAAGAGATAAAAAGAGGTATGGTACTTGCCAAACCGGGCTCAATAACTCCTCATACTAAATTCAAAGCTGAAATTTATGTTCTGAAGAAAGAAGAGGGCGGACGTCATACCCCATTCCATAATAATTACAGACCTCAGTTCTACGTAAGAACTCTTGATATAACAGGCGAAATAACTCTGCCAGAAGGAACTGAAATGGTTATGCCAGGCGATAATGTTACAATAACTGTAGACCTTATTTATTCGGTTGCTATAAATGTGGGCCTTCGTTTTGCTATCCGTGAAGGCGGAAGAACAGTAGGGGCAGGTGCAGTAACTGAAATTCTGAAATAATAAGGTTTTGGATATTTATTGTTGAATCGTGAAATATCACGATTCAACAATATTATAATACGGGTGTAGCTCAGTTGGTAGAGCACTGGTCTCCAAAACCAGGTGTCGGGA
>DAONXX010000050.1:0-14770 GCA_035414025.1 Bacteroidales bacterium
TTCGTGAAGAGGAGTGTCGAATTGCTATAAAAAAGGAGAAGGGGGGCAACTTTTGCAAAGGGTTGTGAGGTCCCCAGATGTGAAGTACCAATTTCTTTTTCTGTTTACGGCTTCTTAAGTTCGTAATCAAGTTTTACGATCAGGTAGCGTGGATTGCTTGTTACCTGCAGGAGATTATTTAAAAATTCTCTACAGGCAGATGCTTTTCTTTCGTTACCCAGATGTTCATATGTCTGTGACAGATTTGACACTGATCTTATCAGATGATCAGGCGGACATGATTTGTGCACAATCAATCTCTGAAGGTATTCAATACCCTGATCATAGTCTCTGAGAGTTTCATCCTGGGAACTTACAAGCAATATTCCCAGCTTAAGAAGAATAGATGGTTCATTCGGGAATGGGACAAGCGCAAGTTTATAATGGTTAATTGCTTCATGCCACCTCTTTTGTTCTGTAAGAAGATCACCAAGAGCCTCAGCGCTTAATATATCCGGTTTGTTCCTGAAAGATCTCCGGAAAAGTGTTTCAGCTTCTTTTGTCTTTCCCTTCTCCAGGTTACATAAACCGGATAACAGTAATCCTTTGGGATTGGAAGGTGAAATTTTCTCAAGTTGTTCCAGGTAATGATCAGCCTGATCCCATTTTTCCATAAGGATCGAAATGTAACTTGCATTAATTATGACTTCAGCATTGCCTGATTGATCTTTAACAAACTTCATCAGAAGATCATCCGCTGCCTGTGTATTATTATCCCTGAACATACTTAGTACAAGGTTTGCCTGGATTTCAGTATCCTGGGGATCCAGTTCAATAGCTCTAAGATAATACCTTGCCGACTGTTCAAAGAACCCGTTATTATACAAAATATCAGCTACTTCCTTTAGCTCAGAGAGATTGTCGGAAAAATTTAGGAAATGAGTCTCAAGCAGGTCTAAGGCCCTGTTTTCCGACTGAGTCCGGAACAGGATCCTTATTGCTTTTGAAATAACATATTTATTATCAGGAGCATAGTTTAGTGCATTGTTTATTAATATATTGGCCCAATCGAGATATGAATCGTAATCAGCTTTATCTATTTGTTTGAGAATAAAAGATTCTGAGTTTGATCTGAGAGCCAGAAGATCTGTCAGGGTGTCAACCGGGTTGGTTATATTGAACAACTCGTTAGATCTTGTCATGCAAGCTTCGCTTGCAGCTGAATTACCCTTGGCGCTATATAAGCTTCCCAGTAATCTGTAGGCCGGCCCGTATGAGTAATTTTCCAAAATATCAAGAAGAGTTTCCTCAGCCTTGTCATACTGTTTCAGGTTGAGGTGAATTCTTGCTGTCTGGTATTTAGCATAGATATTCAAAGGATAGTAGTCCCTTCTGAAATTTCCGGAACGATACCGAGTGACCGGATCTGTTCCGGAAATTTCTGCATAAACAGAAAGAGCCTCATCATACAGTCCTATGTTCTGATATTCCTCACCTATATAATATAAAGCATTATATGCCCGGGGATTTTTTTCCAGAGCTTTTTTAAAATTATTAATAGCTTCCTGCGATTTGCTCATTTCCTTATCTAGACACCCAAGGTAATAACTCCATATCCAGCTGGAGCCATTTCTATTTATTGCAATTTTATAGCAGTCTGCAGCTTTTTCATATAACTGACTTGAATGATAGATTGCTCCAAGCGTGCCAAGATTATTTGAACTTGGTCTTTTGTGAGCTTTTCGGTTCGCATCCCTGATTTGTTTCCGAAGCTCATTATTAAACGTACTTAACTCCGGCATATCCGGAATTTTTGGTACATAATACAAGATCGGCCAGATGGATACTATTAAAAGCACTACAGAAGCAAGCAGGGCAAATTGAATTATTCTCTTTTTTTTTATTATTCTATTCATCTGAGCAGTCATTTATTGCTAAAAAATATTTCCATGCTGATCTCCATGTCATTATTTCAGAAATGTTACAATTATTTTATTTGTATAATGCTGTGTAGTAACCTGTGTTAATTGGTGAAGAAAAAAATCATCAGAACAGTTATAATAGTTATTGTCAAACCTGAGGGCATTGTAACAAGGGCAAGTTGCCCGGAGCTGAGCTTCCTGTCAACCCATGAATTCTTCAGATTTCTCAGGCTCAGATACAGGCCTGAGAGTATGAGTAATGCCTGAATCCAGGGGACCATTTCTGGAATGAACTGATGCCAGGGTATGCTGGCTGTTCCGAAGAAATCCCAACCCCAACCGAAGGGATCGGAAAATGACTGGATAATGAAGGTCACATTGGCAAACAGCATAGGGATCACAAATGCGATCCAGAGCATAAGGCCTAAAGGAAGGAGGCTGCCCGTTGATTTGAGAAATACTTCCTTAACACTCGTTCCGATTCCGGATAATCTGACGGCCAGCATTGACAACAGATAAAACATGCCAGGGATGATGGCCAGAGCCAGTGACCACAGAACAACTATATATATTCCGAACAGATCCCAGTTCTTTTTATCCAGGATATTTACATAATCCCTGATAACCGGCCAGTGTCCTTGATAAAGAATGCTATATACTATAGCCAGGGTGAAGATTGCAACTATTCCCCAGGCTTCTGCATAATCTTTCGCCCCGCGTTCTGAAGCAAAGGGCCTTTTATATACAGCGACATTTGCAAAGGTACAGCTTCTGAGACATTCAAAACAAAGACCACAATCATTATTCTCTTTTAATTCACCAACATTAAGTCCATAGGGACAGGCCCAGCCCTTGTTGTTTCCTTTTTCACAGTATTTTGCTTTGCAGTTATCACATACCTGCCGGGATTTGCTACGGAGTGCAAAAGGACTCATCCGGGCAAAGGGGCCTATAAACACACTTATGGGGCAGATGTAACGGCAGAATGCCCTAAGTTCCCAGATAACTGCCATTATTGTCGGTACAATAATAAGAAAGATCACTATAAGTCCTGAGACTTTCGGATTAGCAACCATTGTCGTTGAAAAAGTAGCGAGGATCATGAAAAAGATAAGTTTGGTCCAGTTATTCTTTAATACTGCCGGCCATTTAAGTGAGAGGCCAAAAAACCGGTTATTCAATCCATTTGTTTTCCCCGTTAATGGATTGAAAAATGATCTTCGCTGGATCAGGTCACCGAAAAAGGGGAGAGGGCATATTGTACACCAAATCCTTCCGAACAATGGTGTCAGGACAGCAACAAGAAGGAAAAGCCATACCGCCCACATCAGAAGAACACCAAGATTACGCCCCGACATTTTAGTGCCAAATAGTGATGTAAGGATAACAATGTAGATCATCATCATGGCAAGAATTGACACAATTATCTGTAGCCAACGTGATGACAGGATCTTTTTCAGAATGCCATTTTTCCCTGTCAGATCCCTGTATTCCTCTTTAATATTGTTTGCTGTTGTTTTGCCTGTTAATAAACCCCTGATCCACAATAGAAAGATCCCGGCAATGCAGCCCAGGCTGAACATCAGGAGGGTATTTGGCAATATTATCAGTTTTCCCGATTCAAAAGCATGCATCGGTCCGCACCACACATGGCACTTATAGTTGCTTTTTGAAACCAGATAATTTTTTAAGCCATCATGTCGGGCAATAAATGTAAGTTCTTGTGTAAGATATGGTTCTTGTGTGGGATCTTTTGTACTGAAGACTTCTACAAAATCACGGGCAGGACTGATCTTCGCATCAATATCAAATTCTTCAAGGAAAAATGAATGCCCGGTGTCTTTTGTAGAAAAGGTCAGTTTAAGTGTATCTCCCCGGTTGCATTTTATAACTGAGGGATCCTTGCCGTATCTGAAATTACTGACATGAATAGACCTTGTGCCGGGTTCTTTAATGAAAAATTGACATACAACTGCCGGTATCAGGCCTAAAAGAATAATCAGCAGTACATCCGACTTAAATATTTTGTAGTTCACGGGGTAATATTATTCAACTTCCGCCTGACAATCATTTAAGATGTGATTCTCCGGCTTTTTTTGTCAATAATAACAAATTCTTTGCAAAAAAACAGTTATGATAATCAGTTTTAATTATTTTTAGCGCTTTGTAAACAATCAACTAAAACAGACTAATTTTTAGGATGCCAGAATCAAAACAAAAACCCCTTAGGAAGAACAAAAGAAAGTATAATTTTATTCCTGTAATTATTATACTTGCCCTGCTGATAGGAATACCTGTTTTAATTTTAAATTATCAGTCACGAAGAATCGGATTGAATCAGAAAGAGGTTGTAAACCGGCTTTTAAGAAAATCCGGGAAGGATGATGATAAACATAGTACGGTAGTGGGGCTGTCATCTGCAAAAAAGATAAATTTCCTTGAGCCAATGCCTATTGGAAAGGATTTCAGTGATCCGCCGCTGATCTCAAATATTTCGGCAACAGATCTCGATAAGGACGGTTTGCTTGATGTACTTGTTTGTGATTCACGGGAAAATACAATATCATGGATCCGGCAGTATCCGGCAGGAACTTATACTGAAATTATTCTTGCCGAAGAAATAATTGCTCCTTCCCATATTCAGGCATATGATTTTGACAATGACGGTGATCTTGATCTTATTGTTGGTGTATTGGGAATGCTTTTTCCGAACAATGATAAGATAGGATCGGTTGTCATTCTTGAGAATAATGGTGCCTATGAATTTACAAAACACGTTGTTGTTGATAAGATAGCCCGGGTTTCTGATGTCAGGGCAGGAGATCTGGATGGTGATGGCGATAATGATCTTGCGGTTGCCCAGTTCGGTTATGACGACGGAGAGACACGCTGGATAGAGAACCTGGGGAACTGGAATTTTGAAAGTCATATTCTGCAGTACCTCTCGGGGCCGATAAATGTTGAAATACTGGATATTGACAATGACAATGACCTGGACATACTCGTTCTTGTGAGTCAGGAATGGGAAGAGATATACTGTTTCCTGAATGAAGGCAATAAAAATTTCCAGCCCAAACTTCTTTTCGGATCAAGCAATGAGGATTTTGGTTCAAGCATGATGACTGTTTGTGATTATGACAAGGATGGGGATCAGGATATATTGTACACAAACGGAGATGCCTTTGATTACATACCGCCACAGGGCAGGCCATGGCATGGTGTCAATATCCTGGAGAACAAAGGTGATCTGAACTTCGAGTTCCGCAGGCTGACTTTCTTAACCGGGGCAACATATATGAAACCGGCAGATATTGACAACGACTCAGACATTGATTTTTTTGCTGTAAGTACCTGGAATCTGTGGGATGACCCACAAGCAGTTAGTCTTATCTGGCTTGAAAATATTGATAATATTCAGTTTGTCAAGCATGAAATAACAAACAATCCGACACATCTCCTATGTTGTGAACCGGGTGATTTTAATAATGATGGCCTTATCGATCTTGTCACCTGTGGAATGCATACATTCCCGCCTTACGACAGGATGGGCAGAATCACCCTCTGGATCAACAATGGAGCTCTGATAGATTAACATTTTTCTATATAAGCCTTCTCACTTCGTCCTTAACATAATCAATAGCTGCCCTTGTCGGCTCCTTTTCAAGTTCAATAATTGTCTCAAGAAGCTTTTTGCTAAGGTCAAATCCTGTTGCTTCTTTAGGCATTTTTTCAAATTCGGTATTTATTATCTTGATCATATTGGAGCGGGCATTCCTTACTACCTCCCATGCTTTGGGACTCATATATATTTGTTGGGAAAGGTTATGTTCGAATTCGCTCCGGATATTTGTAAGCATTGCCGAGTGAAGCTGAGCAGCCGTCATTCCGGGTGAATTAATCCTCATCAGCATCGATTCGAGAGAGATCCTTTCAAGAAAAAGAACAACTCTTTCATAGGCCTGAAGTTTTATCGGAACTACTGTACGGTTATTCTGAAGAATCAGCTCGTGCTTTCTTTTTTCCTGATCGTTTCTGATCATTCCTCTCATGAGAATAACAGCTGCTAAAAGAACAAGCAGAGCGGGTATGGTTATTTTAAGAATATCAGCAGCAATTTCCATGTTTTCGAATTTATCTTAACCTTATGCAAACTTAATTCTTATTATTTAATATTAAAATGCTTTGAGAAAGTACTTTGGAGTAATTAAATGCCTGGAGAGAGGGATGAAGATTGCATAATGGGTTTCTGATGATCGATACCTTTGAGTTTTGGAAAAGCTGAATAAAGATCGGCAGGAATATTTTGCAGACTGATCCACATATTAATTTTAGCTTTATATTTGGCTCTGTTCTTTAGATTAATAAACCTTAAATTTTAACTAAGTGTATGGAACATTTATCAGACAGAATTAAGTTATTGTCAGCTTCAGCAACATTGGCAATGGCTCAGAAGAGCAGGGAGCTGAAAGCCAGAGGCATGGATATTATCAGTCTTAGTGTGGGAGAGCCGGACTTCAATACTCCTGATTATATAAAGGAGGCTGGTAAAAAAGCTATTGATGATAACTTTTCGAAATATCCACCGGTTTCCGGATTTAATGATCTGAGAGATGCAATATCGAAGAAGTTCAGGGAGGAAAATGGCCTTACATATTCACCTGATCAGATCATTGTCTCGGTTGGAGGGAAACACTCGCTGATAAATGTATTGCTTTGTATGATTAACCCCGGCGATGAGGTTATAATTCTTGCACCCTATTGGGTGAGCTATTATGACCAGATTCTCCTGGCCGGAGGCAAGCCCGTGATAGTTGAATCAACTCTTGAAAATGATTTTAAGGTCCTTCCGGAGCAGCTTGAAGTTGCAATTACAAAAAAGACAAGGCTCTTAATCTTTAATTCTCCGTCAAACCCCACAGGTATGGTATATTCAAAGGAAGAAATGGAGGCTATTGCACGTGTCGTGAGTAAGCATGAGGGTTTGTACATTATGACAGACGAAATATATGAACATATCCTGTTCAGGGGAGAACACGTAAGTATGGCTTCTTTCGACTTTATCTATGACCGTGTTATAACTGTGAATGGTCTGTCGAAAAGCTATGCCATGACCGGATGGAGGGTAGGATATATTGGAGCTCCGGTGTGGCTTGCGAAAGCATGTGATAAATTACAGGGTCAGTTTACATCAGGGATTTGTACAATAGCCCAGAAAGCAGCAGTCGCTGCCCTTATGCAGGACGATGGTTCCCGGAAGATGATGCGTGATGCCTTCCTTCGCAGAAGGGACCTTATCTGTAACTTGCTTGATGATATTAAGGGAATCAAATACAAAGTCCCGCAAGGTGCTTTTTATATCATGCCTGATATAAGTCATTACCTTGGTAAGTCAGACGGGGAGAAAAAAATCAATACTTCCGATGAACTTGCACTCTATCTTCTCGAAAAGGCCCAGATAGCTGTTGTTGGAGGCGATTCCTTCGGAGCACCTAAATGTATCAGGATATCTTATGCCAACTCGGATGATCTGCTTATCGAAGCTATGAAGAGGATGAAGAATGCCTTGGAAATCTTAAGATGATTATGTAACTTTATTATTATAATCAATTTATTTTTTAATAAAACCAAGTAATACTGAAATGAGTTTTTTCCTGGTAATTATTGTACTTATTGTTTTATTGGCTGTATGGGCGGTATCACTTTATAACCGTCTTGTACGTCTTAGGAATGGAAGAGAACAGGCTTTTGCTGATATTGATGTACAGTTAAAGCAAAGGCACGATATGATCCCCCAGCTTGTCGAAACAGTGCGCGGATATATGCAGCATGAACGTGGCGTTCTAACTGAAGTTACCGAAGCACGAGCTGCTGCTATGAAGGCAACAACAATAAATGATAAAATCTCCGCAGAGACAAGGCTTTCAACTGCTCTCGATGGGCTGAAAGTGTCTGTTGAAGCTTATCCTGACCTGAAAGCAAATCAGAATTTCCTTGACCTGCAGAATGAGATTTCAGATGTTGAAAATAAGATAGCTGCTGCCAGAAGGTTCTTTAATTCTACAACAAAAGAACTTAATGTTGCTACTGAAGTATTCCCTTCGAATATTATTGCAACCCTTTTCAATTTTAAGCGTGAACCGATGTTCGATCTTGGTGAACAAAGGACCGTAATTGAGGAAGCCCCAAAGATCCAGTTCTGAAACAATGAAATATTTTGGCCTGCAAAGCCAGATCAGGAAGAATAACGCTAATTCTGTCCTGATCCTGATGCTTTTTCCTGTCGTCCTGTTCGGATTGGTATGGATTTTCTTTCTCCTGATTTCCATGGGTCAGTCTGAATATCTCTATGCTGAACATGAACAGTCCGGCCTGCTTGGTATTGTAAATAGCAGGTTCCTTCGCACTATTCCATGGATAGCTCTCGGAGTAATAATTTGGTTTACAATAGCATGGATCTCGCACAGCGCAATGATAAATGCTGCCACATCCTCCAAACCGCTTGAAAGAAAGGAAAATAAGAGAGTCTATAATCTTGTCGAAAATCTTTGCATATCAGTTGGAATGGCAATGCCAAAAGTTAACATTATTGAAGATGATTCCCTGAATGCATTCGCGAGCGGGCTGGGACCAAAGACCTATACTGTGTCTTTATCGCGGGGCATAATAAACAAACTTGATGACAGGGAACTTGAAGCAGTCATAGCACATGAACTCACGCATATAAGAAACCGTGATGTCAGGCTCCTGATAATTTCAATTGTGTTTGTAGGTATTTTTGCCTTCATTTCTGAAACCTTATTCAGAACCATAAGGTTTGGAGCTATCTCATCAAAGGGAAAGAAAGCTGGAGGGGGAGGAATAGTTATTATTATCGCTCTTGTACTGGCACTTGTTGGTTACCTTATAGCGATACTTTTCAGGTTTGCACTTTCAAGGAAAAGGGAATATCTTGCTGATGCAGGAGCAGCCGAACTGACAAGAGATCCTCTTGCACTTGCCTCTGCCTTGAGAAAGATCTCAAATGATCCGATAATAGAGGCTGTAAAAAGGAATGATGTAGCACAAATGTTTATTGAGAACCCACAGGCAGAACTCAAGAATTCATCATTTTCTTTCAATGCCCTGTTTGCAACACATCCTCCTATCAGAAAAAGAATAGAATTGCTTGAACAGTATTAGAAGCTAAGTTTCCTGCAATTTCTTATATCATATTCCGTACCGGGGCCGGATCAGTTTTTTTCTTGTTTATTATCCGATCCCCCGGCTTTCTTTTTGAAAAGTTTTGCTTCTTCTCCTTTCAACAATCTGCCAATATTCTTCCGGTGGGTGACGAGCAGGGCTATTGCAACTAATATTGAAAAAATCCTGAATATAACAGAATCAGTTCCGAAAACTGTAAACAATAAGATCGGAAAAGCGATACCTGCACTCATTGAGGATATTGATACAATTCCCGTCAATATGAACACAATAAGGAAGATCACAAGGCATGCCAGGGTTAATAAGGGATGAATTGCAAGCAGCACACCGAACATTGAAGCGACCCCTTTCCCGCCTTTGAAGCCGGCAAATACAGGGAAAATATGTCCGGTAATTGCTACAAGGCCTGCAAGGATCTGAAGATTTATAAGAGTTACACTGCCGCGACCGGCAAGATTTAAAAAGACAGGCATCATTGCAGCTGCCCATCCTTTAGCCAGGTCAAAAAGAAGCACAGGAACACCGGTTTTCCAGCCAAGCACCCTTATTACATTCGTTGCACCGGCATTGCCGCTGCCATGCTCTCTGACATCAATACCGTGAAATAATTTTCCTGCCCATACAGCTGACGGTATCGATCCCAGGAAATATGCAATTATAATCGAAATTAAAAGAGGAATAACATTCATGTCAGGCATTGTTAAGCCGCTTTTCAAGTTCCGCAAACTGTCTTCTCAATTCAGAAGGAAGTCTGTCGCCAAAAACATTGTAATGCGTTTTAATCAATTCCAGTTCAGCCAGCCATTTATTTTTATCAATTTTGATAATGTCTTTAATATCTACATTTTCAAGACCCTGAAGATCGATTGTTCCTTCTTTAGACACAAAGCCTATCGGTGTTTTATCAGCTATAGGGGCACCATCAAGTCGTTCGAATATCCATTTAAGGACTCTTACATTATCACCATAACCAGGCCATATATACTTGCCCTCCGCGTTTTTACGGAACCAGTTTACATTGAATAATCTGGGCAGCTTTGATTTGTCGGGAGCATTTTCGCCTATGCTTATCCAGTGCCTGAAATAGTCACCCATATGATATCCGCAGAATGGAAGCATTGCAAAAGGATCTCGGCGAATGCCGGCTTTCAGGCCTATCGCTGCAGCTGTTACTTCAGAACCGGCAGTTGATCCTATGAATACTCCGTGATTCCAGTCAAATGATTCATATACAAGGGGTAGTGTGTCGGGACGGCGTCCTCCGAAAAGAATAGCTGAAATTGGCACTCCGTCAGGATTTTCCCAGTCACTGTCAATAACGGGGCATTGTTTTGCAGGGGCAGTGAATCTTGCATTTGGATGAGCTACCGGTTTGCCTGAGGCAGGATCATAGACTTCATTAGTCCAGGTAATTGTTCCTGCCGGGACATCATAACCGATTCCTTCCCAGTAGACGTCGCCATCAGGGGTGAGGCCTGTATTGGTAAAGATAGTGTTCTCGCTGCATGAAAGCATTGCATTCGGATTGGTCTTCATAGAGGTATGTGGCGCAACTCCAAAAAAGCCTGCTTCAGGATTGATAGCATATAAACGGCCGTCTTTCCCGAATTTCATCCAGGCTATATCATCGCCAACACATTCGACTTTCCATCCCGGTATTGTTGGGATAAGCATTGCCAGGTTTGTTTTTCCGCAGGCACTGGGGAAAGCTGCCGCAAAATATTTTTTAACGCCTTTGGGGTTTGTAATCCCCATTATAAGCATGTGTTCTGCAAGCCAGCCTTCATTTTTTGCCATGTATGAAGCTATTCTAAGGGCAAAACATTTTTTTCCGAGAAGTGCATTACCTCCGTAACCGCTACCAAATGACCATATCTCGTTTGTTTCAGGAAAATGAGCAATATACTTCTTTTCCATCGGGGCGCATGGCCATTTCCTGTCCTTCTCTCCCGGTTGAAGAGGTGCTCCGACTGAATGAACACAAGGGACAAAATCGTCATTACCAAGAACATCAAGTACAGCTTTACCCATGCGAGTCACAGCCCTCATATTAATAACAACGTAAATTGAATCTGTTATTTCAACACCAATATGAGAGATTTTTGAACCCAGCGGCCCCATGCTGAATGGTATTATGTACATCGTGCGCCCCTTCATGCAACCTTTGTAAAGCGACCTGAGGGTCTCCTTCATCTCATTTGGATCTTTCCAGTTGTTTGTTGGCCCTGCATCTTCCTTATTTATACTACATATATATGTACGATCCTCCACACGGGCTACATCACTCGGATCACTCTGGAAATAGTAAGAACCAGGGCGTTTATTCTCGTTAAGTCTGATAGCGCTTCCGTTCTTTACTACTGCATCAAGCAGCAATTGGTTTTCTTCTTCAGATCCGTCACACCAGTGGATCGCTTCAGGCTGGCAAAGCTCTTCCCATTCTTTCACCCATTCCAGCAGTTTTTCATTCTTTGTCATAAAATATTGGTTTCTAATTAAATATTATATTAAACTTCCTTCATTTTGTCAAATATGTGTACACAAAAATATTCGACCGGAAATTTATTAACAAAAATAGAACATTATATATAAATTTATTAAAATTTTTAAAGAATTTATTTGAAATCACTCGTTTTTTAAGTCAATTGCTTAAAAAATATTATCAGAACCGACAGGATATATTAAAAAAGAAAGGCGTCTGACAGACGCCTTTCCTGATAACATTATTCGAACCAGTTATTTTCCGAATTTAATAGAAGCCTGAGCTGCAGCCAGTCTGGCTATAGGAACTCTGAATGGAGAACAGCTGACGTATGTAAGTCCTAATTTGAAACAGAACTCAACTGATGCAGGGTCACCACCTTGTTCGCCGCAGATACCTACTTTCAGGTCAGGTTTTGTAGAGCGACCTTTCTGAACAGCCATTGATATCAGCTGGCCAACGCCGTCAATATCGATAGTCTGGAAAGGATCCGACGACAACATTTTCTTGTCGAGGTAATCATTCAGGAAGCCTCCTATATCATCACGGCTGAATCCGAATGTCATTTGGGTGAGGTCGTTGGTACCGAAAGAGAAGAATTCGGCGTTCTTTGCCATGCGGTCAGCCAGGAGTGTGGCGCGTGGAATCTCTATCATTGTACCGTACTTGTAATCAATCCTGTCAACTCCAAACTTTTTACATACTTCCCCATGGACTGCATCAACAATTTTCTTTGTAACATCCAGTTCTGATACATCGCAGGTTACAGGTACCATCAGTTCAGGATAAGGTTTCTTACCTTCTTTGATAAGTTCCATAGTTGCTTCGAACATAGCTCTTACCTGCATTTCTGTGATCTCAGGGTAGGTTATTCCAAGTCGTACACCTCTGTGTCCCATCATCGGGTTTGATTCATGGAGGGCTTCACCTCTTTTCTTGACATCTTCCAGGGGAATACCCAGCGCTTTTGCCAGTTCTTCCTGCTTGTCTTCACTTTGTGGCACGAATTCATGAAGCGGAGGATCGAGCAGTCTGAAAGTAACCGGCAGACCGTCCATTGCTTCAAGGGTAGCCTTCATGTCTTTCTTTACATAGCCGAAGAGTTCATCAAGGGCCTCACGGCGTTCGGCCTCAGTTGCGCTTAATATCATTTTCCTTAACAGGAATAATGGCTGCCCGGCTTCCTTACTGTAAAACATGTGTTCTGTCCGGAACAGGCCAATGCCTTCTGCACCGAAATCGCGGGCAACTTTTGCATCATCTGGGGTATCTGCATTTGTGCGAACACCCATTTTTCTGTATTTGTCAACAAGTGTCATGAATTCTTTAAACCTTGGATTTTCAGAAGCATCCATCAGATCTATTGCTCCGGTATACACATTCCCTTTTGTTCCGTTAAGGGTAAGCATATCGCCTTCTTTTATTACTATGTTTGTGCCACTTATTTTGGCAGTCTTTGAAGCAGGATCAACAATCATAGCGCCGGCTCCAACGACGCAGCATTTACCCCATCCGCGGGCAACCAGAGCTGCATGTGATGTCATTCCGCCACGGGCTGTCAGGATACCCTGCGCAGCTCGCATTCCTTCAACATCCTCAGGATTGGTCTCTTCACGGATAAGTATTACTTCTTCACCTCTTCTGAACCATGCAACTGCATCTTCAGCTGTGAAAACTGCTTTTCCAACAGCTGCTCCCGGTCCTGCGGGTAATCCTTTAACAATAGGTTCTACTTTCTTCTCAGCATCCGGGTCACATATCGGGTGAAGAAGTTCGTCAAGCTGTACGGGATCCACTCTCAAAACCGCAGTTTTCTCATCTATCAGATTTTCATGAAGCATATCCATTGCCATGTTAAGGGCAGCAGTACCTGTTCTTTTACCGGCACGGCATTGCAGCATATAGAGCACATTATCCTGGATGGTGAATTCAATGTCAAGCATATCGTGAAATGATTTTTCAAGAATATCACGTATGGCGACAAGTTCCTTATAAGTTTTTGGCATAGCATCTTCCATGCTGGCAAGATGCCTGTTCTGTTCATTCTTGGTTTCATTATTAAGCGGGCTAGGTGTTCTGATACCGGCAACAACATCTTCTCCTTGTGCATTTACAAGCCATTCACCGTAGAAAAGGTTCTCTCCGGTTGCAGGATTACGTGTGAAAGCAACACCTGTTGCAGATGTGTCACCCATATTTCCGTATACCATTGCCTGAACATTTACAGCTGTACCCCAGTCATCAGGAATTCCTTCAATACGACGGTATGAAACAGCTTTTTTCCCGTTCCAGCTTTTGAATACTGCCTGTATACTACCTTCCAGCTGTTCTCTTGCATCATCGGGAAATGGTTTGCCAAGAACTTTCTTTATAATGGCCTTGAATTCTTCTGAAAGATATTTCAGTTCTTCTGCCGTTATATCAGTGTCTGATTTATAGCCTTTCTCCTTTTTGAACTGATCAAGTCTCTCATCAAGCTGCTTTCTTATGCCTATTCCGTCTGACGGCTCAATGCCTTCGGCTTTTTCCATGACTACATCGGCATACATCATTATAAGCCTGCGGTATGAATCCCATACAAACCTCGGATTATTTGTTTTCTTAAGAAGTCCGGGTATTGTAGCGGAACAAAGACCTATATTCAGGACAGTATCCATCATGCCTGGCATTGATCTTCTTGCTCCTGAACGGCATGACACAAGCAATGCATTTTCAGGGTCCCCGTATTTCATGTTCATTATCTCTTCCGTCTTCTTCAGAGCTGCCCATACTTCGGGCATAAGGTCAGGATGAAGAGTGCAATTGTTTTTGTAGTATTCAACACAAGCATCTGTTGTGATAGTGAATCCTGCAGGCACAGGTAATCCCAAAAGGCACATCTCTGCAAGGTTTGCTCCTTTACCTCCTAAAAGGTTTCTCATATCAGCCTTACCTTCTGCAGTCTTGTTGCCAAAACTGTAAACTCTTTTAATTTTTGACATAATGTTATAGTTTATTGATAATTAATTATTGTTTTTTTTTAATAAAAAGCAAAGTTAATAGAAAAAATGAATTTCTGAAAGAGGTCTAAAAACTGTTTCAGGCTCTTGGATGGAACATCAGAAGTGTGTCGCGGAGGAAGCTCCTGTCGATATGTGTATAGATTTCAGTTGTAAGTATTGATTCATGGCCAAGCATTTCCTGCACG
>DAONXX010000051.1:0-14739 GCA_035414025.1 Bacteroidales bacterium
ATCTTTTGTCATAATATTTTTATGTCTTCCATTTGTACTTACAGCACAAGTCGATTTTGACAAATATTTTACCGGTAAAGTCCTTCGTTTTGATTTTATGTTTGCAGGTAACAGCAGTAAGATAACAGTATACCCATCCGGGATGAAGGAAGAACCATTTTATGCAGGCTCAAGAACTCAGTTGATTGATCCTTTCAATTATGGCAATTTCAAATATGAAGTATTTGATGCTGCTGAAAACAAACTGCTTTACTCACGTGGGTTTTCGACCCTTTTCCAGGAATGGCAGACAACAGCCGAAGCCAGGGTTATGGAAAGAAGTTTTTACGAAGTGGCAACTATGCCTTTCCCAAAGAATAAAATACGTTTTGTGATCAGTGCAAGAGAACGGAAAGGCACATTTTACAAACTCTATGAAACAGAGATTGATCCGACAGATCAATTCATCAGGAAAGAGAAGCCTGTCACTGCAAAAGTAAATCATATAATAACTTCGGGAGATCCCTCAAAATGTGTCGACCTTGTATTCATTGCCGAAGGATATACTGCGGATGAAATGAATAAATTCCGCAACGATGTAAAGCGCCTGACAGATATCCTCCTTGACGAACCACCATATAATGAATTCAGTGACAAATTCAATATCACGGCAGTCGAAGCTGTGTCGTCTGAATCGGGGACAGACGTGCCCGGTGAACAGATTTATGTTAATACTGCACTCAATTCGAGTTTTTATACCTTCGGCACGGCCCGTTACCTTACAACCCAGGACATAAAATCAGTAAATGATTATGCAGCCCTGGTCCCTCATGATAATATTATTGTACTGATTAACAGCCCCAGGTATGGTGGCGGAGGTGTTTATAATTATTACAGCGGCATAACATCTGACAACAACCTGGCAAAGTATCTGTTTATACATGAACTCGGCCACGGTTTTGCCGGGCTTGCTGATGAGTATTATTCGGCAGATGTTGCTTATGAAGAATTCTACCCGCTTGATGTTGAACCCTGGGAACCAAACATTACGACTCTTGTCAACTTTGATTCCAAGTGGAAGAAAATGATCCCGGCAGGTACGCCCCTTCCTACTCCTGCTGAAGATAAATACATGAATACAACCGGATTATTTGAGGGAGGCGGTTATGTTGCGAAAGGCATCTACCGCCCCTGGATCAATTGCATCATGAATTCAAGCACTGCCCGGAGCTTATGTCCGGTCTGCAGACAGGCTATAAGAGATATGATAGGTTTTTATATTAAGTGATAACTCTTATGGTCAACCCCCTTGCTTTAAGGGATCTGCTCATAGAAGTCAATACAGCGGAAGGACCATGTTTAATTTCGTAGCTCCCCCTGCAATGTACTATTATTGCACATTGCTCTGCCTGAATATGATCATGACCACACACCTCAACAAGCGATTTAATGACATGTTCAAAAGTATTATAATCATCATTATACAAAACAAGTGAACTTGTGTCATTACCCCTCTTCAGGTTCCCTTTTTTATGTAAAGCTCTCTCCTTCATTCAAATTTTTCAAATAATTGTCTTGCAGTTTCCACAGGTATCTCTTTCCTGCCCAGCCAGGCCCCTACCTTTGCATCATGGTAACCGTTCCTTGAAAGGAGGCTGGCATATTCCTCTGCGCTGTCAAAAGTAATGAATTTTCCGATCAGATATACAATTGTTCCGTCACTTAACTGCCATATATCAAGCCCTCTTGATGCTGCAAGCTTCCTGAAATTGTCTTCATTCTCGACGCTTAAAGGTTTTTGCGATCTTGTTATCTCAACCCTGAAAGAAAGAGTCGGCGGCAGTGTATCAACAATATTACCTCCTGTTCCCTCCGTTCCATCAATAAAAGATTTTTCACCCCATTCCTTTTCCAGTACTGCAGCCCTGTCGGCAGAAATGATCTTCGCCCCGGAAAAAGCAACAATAAAAGCATCCCTGAATCCTTTCTGTCTCACCTGGATAAGTGCCTTTGATGCATCATCCTTCCTTCTGAACATACCCGCATAATAATTTGTCCTGTCGACACCGGCATCCCTGAAACCGTAAACCGGAGTGATCCCCTTAAAATATGAAGGAGCTACTTCGTTACGGAAAACCGCAACCTGTATCCTGTAAATAAGTCCCTCTGGCGTTTGCGGATTGATCTCTATCTTTTCATTGAGGTCAAAAACAGGCTTGTCAACAACCCTGAAACTGGCGAGTGCTGACAGAGGAGAAGTGACATCCTGAGATTTTTCAGCTTCTGATTCTATCCTGTTACTATCTGATGCATCCATTTCCGGAACAACATCAGTTTCAACAGTGTTTGCATCAGCAATGGTATGAGCCTCATCATATTTTTCATCTGCTTTTTTCTGAAAAGATGCTGCTATGGTCTCAGCGTCTATTATCCTCTTTTCCGCCTCTTCGTTATCTGGCTCTAAAGAGGCAGAGGATGTTTTCTTAATCTCATCAGCAACTCTGGCTGCTGAATCGGCTTTATTCTGCAAAACAAGGGCTTCTGATAAAACATTGTCATAGTTATCAGGTAAGGGGGATATTTCTGCCTCTTTCGGTTTACTATCGGCAAGAGCTCCCCTGTTTTCGCTGCATTCCTTTATATATTGGGAGACATTCATTTCCCTTATTTCCTTTTTCCCTGCTGTTTCCGAATATTTATTGAAGGATGACAATGCTGAACTATAGTCACCGGCCTGCTGGTATGCCCTGCCAAGCCAGAACAGCACATCGGAAGGCACTGCCCTTACGATATTTGCTTCACTTGTTGCATCACTAAGAAGAGCTGCTGCCATATGGGGATCCTGCTCCAGATGGACAAGACAAACACCTGAGTAATATTTATAAAGGGGATCTTTGGAATAAGTGTTCAATAATTCACTGAAACCGCTGTACGCATTTTTAAAATCGCCGCGTGAAAACGCCTCGAATGCCTGCTGTCTTACAGGTCCGGACTGAACATCCTGAGATAAAAGATCGTCACCGGCGATTATAAGAAAAACCTGCAATATCATTAATGACAACAGGTATTTCGTGATATGTTCCGGACACAATCCTTTTTTCACAACTATTTGAATTTCAATTTATCAGACAAAAATAATATTTTATATAATAAATAGTATTTCCCGTTAAAAAAGAAAAACATTTTAAACAGAACTCTATTCAAACTTTGTAAAATTATATCCATTAAGGAAAAAAACAAAACTTATCTGTGAAAATACCAGGCTCCGGAGTCGTAAATAAAACTGCAATACTATACCTGATTATTATTTCCTTTTAAAAATTTAGTTTATATACAGTTTCTCACAGAATTAGAAAAATTTATTGATTTTCAAACATATAACAAAAATATACTTTAACATATTAATATCTAATAAACTTTGTAAATTTACCCGGAATAACAAATTAATATAGCAATGGCACTATTAAAGGAAGGCATGAAAGCTCCGGATTTTGAAGGTGTGGATCAGAATGGAAAAACGATAAAACTAAGTGATTTCAAAGGTAAAAAACTGGTACTCTTCTTCTATCCGAAAGATAATACACCGGGATGTACGGCTGAAGCCTGTAATCTGCGGGATAACTACGACGATATGCTGAAAAAAGGATTTGCAGTCGTTGGCGTAAGCAAGGACAGTGAAAAATCACACAAAAACTTTGCAGATAAATACTCCCTTCCTTTCCCTCTGATAGCCGATACTTCAAAAAAAATTCTAAATGATTATAATGTTTGGAGAGAGAAGAAGCTCTACGGAAAGATATCAATGGGAACAGTAAGGACAACCTTCATAATAGATGAAAACGGAATTATTGAAAATATAATTTCAAAGGTGAATACAAAATCACACGCTGAACAAATAATAAAGATTTACAATTAACAAAAACAATATGAGTAAAGAAAAACCGGAGATCAATAAGGAGAAATTAAAAGCTCTCGAAGTTACCTTGGGGAAAATTGAGAAAGATTTTGGGAAGGGAACTATCATGAAACTTGGCGATCATGCCATTGAAAATATCCAGGTCATATCAACAGGATCAATAAGCCTTGATGCCGCTCTTGGCATTGGTGGATTGCCGCGAGGAAGGGTTATCGAGATCTATGGTCCGGAAGCATCCGGGAAAACAACACTTGCAATACATGCAATAGCTGAAGCCCAAAAAACCGGAGGGATAGCTGCTATAATTGATGCTGAACACACTTTTGACCGCAATTATGCAGAGAAACTCGGTGTTGATATTGAGAATCTTCTGATCTCACAGCCGGATAATGGAGAACAGGCACTTGAAATTACAGATAACCTGATCAGATCTGGAGCTCTGGATATTGTTGTAATTGACTCTGTTGCTGCTCTAACTCCAAAAGCCGAGATCGAAGGGGAAATGGGTGATTCCAAGATGGGACTGCAGGCAAGACTTATGTCTCAGGCTCTTAGAAAACTAACTGCAAATATCAGTAAAACAAACACTTCCTGTGTGTTCATCAATCAGCTCAGGGAAAAGATCGGCGTAATGTTCGGAAATCCCGAAACAACAACCGGCGGAAATGCCCTTAAGTTTTACGCTTCCGTAAGACTCGACATCCGAAGAACTAATCAGATAAAGGAAGGCGATGAGATAATCGGGAACAGAACCAGGGTTAAAGTAGTAAAAAACAAACTCGCACCTCCGTTTAAAAAAGCTGATTTCGACATCCTTTACGGAGAAGGGATATCACAGCTGGGAGAGATTATCGACCTTGGCACTGATTTTAATATAATTAAGAAAAGCGGTTCATGGTTCAGCTATGGCGACACAAAACTGGGACAGGGACGCGATGCTGTTAAACAGATACTTAAGGACAACCCCGAATTGATGGAAGAACTTAAAATCAAGGTGCAGGAAGCCCTCAAAAAATAATAAACATACAAACCCTTAACCACATGAAAAGATATCTATTACAGGTAATTCTTCTGGCGCTTTTTTGCTTTGCTTCATGCAAAAATGAAACCAAAACAATTTCCGGACCATCTGTCACAATCAATAATCTGTTGACTGAAGAAGAAAAATCCGGAGCTGTAATGACGCCTGAAATACTGTGGAAATTCAACAGACTTGGCTCTGTATCGCTCTCACCAGATGGTTCAGAATTACTTTATACCGTAACAGGAATTGATATCCAGACTGAAGCAAGACTGACTAATATCTTCAAGTTGTCATCCGCAGGAGGTGAACCTGTTAAATTAACTCCCGAAGAAGGGAACTCTCCTCAATGGTTCAATAATGGCCAGTCAATTGCTTTCGTTAAGGGTGGCACCCTTATGACTATGAAAGCTGACGGATCAGAGATAAAAGAGGTTAAAGGACTGGATAACTTTGAATCATACAGAATATCCCCTGCAGGAAACAAAATATTCTTCACAAGAAGAGTAAAACTTGACCAGACAGCAAATGAAATATATAACCTGCCTAAAGCAAAGGTAAGAATCATTGATGATGTGATGTACCGCCACTGGGACTACTGGAGCGATTATTCCTACAGTCATATTTTCGTGGCTTCATTTGACGGGAAAAAAGTTGAAAATGAAAAGGATATCATGGAAGGTCAGAAATTCGAATCTCCCACAGCACCTTTTTTTGATGAGAATGAGATCTGCTGGAGTCCGGATGGTAAATACATAGCCTTTACAACAAAAAGACTGAGAGGAAGAGATGATGCAAGAAGCACTAATACAGATATTATTCTATATGATATAGCTTCCGGAAAAGAAATCAATATAAGCGAAGGTAACCGGGGCTATGACAAGTATCCGGTATTTTCTCCCGACGGGTCAAAGATAGCATATCAGAGCATGGAGAGAAATGGCTATGAATCAGATCTCGACCGTCTTATGGTTTATGATATTGCCTCCGGTAAGAATACCTGGGTAACTAAAGGCTGGGATTTTGATGTCGAGAACATAGTCTGGGCTGATAATAACAGGCTCTATTTTACCTGTGCCTACCTGGGGACCGTTCAGGTATTCAGGACTGACCTGTCAGGAAAAGGCGTTGACAAGCTAACAGAAGGCATGCATGATCTGGGTTCACTTAATCTGATGTCAGGGGTACTGGTTTCAACAATTCAATCTATGTCGATGGCCCCGGAGGTCGCCGTTATTGATATGTCAACAGGCAGTGTGAAACAGATAACAAATATAAACAAAGACATATATGAGTCTATCAGGATGGGAAAGACCGAAGAGAGGTACATAAAAACAAAAGATAACAAGAATCTTCACATGTATATTATTTATCCCCCTGATTTTGACCCGTCAAAGAAATATCCTGCCCTGCTCTACTGTAAGGGCGGCCCTCAGGGGCCACTGAGTCAGAGCTGGTCATACAGGTGGAACTATCAGCTCATGGCTGCCAATGGATATATAATCATTGCTCCCAACAGACGTGGCAACTCAGGATTTGGTCAGGCATGGAAAGAACAGATTTCTGGTGATTATGGCGGAGCAAATATCCAGGATTATCTTGATGCCACTGATGCAATGGCCAGGGAGCCTTTTGTAGATGAGCAACGGCTCGGAGCTGTGGGAGCCAGCTACGGAGGCTTTTCAGTCTTTTATCTGGCTGGCATGCATGGAGGACGTTTCAGCGCATTCATAGCTCATTGCGGAGTTTATAATTTCACAAGCTGGTACGGATCAACTGAGGAACTCTGGTACCCCGACTGGGATATCGAAGGACCTTACTGGAACCTGCCGAAAAGCTATAAGTACTCACCTCACCTGATGGCTGACAACTGGGATACTCCGATACTGATAATCACTGGGGCCAATGACTTCAGGATACCTTATACACAGAGCCTTGAAGCATTCCAGAATGCTCAGTTGCACGATATACCAAGTAAACTTCTATTCTTTGAGGATGAGAATCACTGGGTGCTGAAACCTCAGAATTCGCTTATCTGGCAAAAGGAATTCTTCAGCTGGCTGGAGACCTACCTATAATAAGTTAAGGACTGTATCAATTTTTTCATCCATTGTAAGACGCTCATCTATCCAATGGATAACTGTACCTTTCCGTTCCATTCCCCGGAACCAGGTCATCTGCCGTTTTGCAAACTGATGAATGGCTATTTCCAGTTTACTGACCATCGAATCATAACTTAATTCTCCGCTAAGATATAATGTAATGTATTTGTACTCAAGCCCATAATAGAGCAATGTCTCTTTCTCAATCCCGCTCTCAAGCAACTCCCTTACCTCATCGACCATGCCCGCTTTAAGCCTTTCACGGAGTCGTTCACTTATCCTTTTGCGTCTGACTTCCCTGTCTACCATTATCCCGACAACAAGCGGTTTCAGTACCGGAAATTTCTTTTGCTTACCTTGAGCCACCTGGTTAAAATGTTCTATCTCAATAGCCCTTATAACCCGTTTCTTTGTATCCAGATCTGTAACATTATGCAGCTTCCTGTATGACGATAAAATACGCGTTAGTTCATCCATCGGCTTTTTTTCAAGCCTTGCCCGAAGATCATTGTCGGGAGGCACTTCATACAACTCATAGCCCTTGACAATGCTGTCTATATACATGCCTGATCCGCCACATACAATTGGAAATACATTTCTCTCCCTGAGACTGATAAAAACCTTTGTGAAATCCCTTTGATATTCAAACAGGTTATACTTATAACCAGGCTCAACTATATCGATCAGGTGAACAGGTATGGTCTTTCCGCAGATAGTATATTCATTATAATCCTTGCCTGTGCCAAGGTCCATTCGCCTGTATACCTGCCTTGAATCAGCACTGATTATTTCACTTCCCAGCCGGAAGGCAATGGCAACTGCCAGTGATGTTTTTCCTGAAGCAGTCGGTCCTGAGACTACAAGCAAATCATATGCGGATGTCTTATTTTGGCGCATCAGCGCTTTAACTGAATGACAGAAGCTAATTTGCCATAAAATTACTAATTTTACTTTTCTTTTAATAATCTGCTTTTACACATGAAAAGAAGTTCCGGCAATATTGTTATAAGAAACAAAAAGGCTTCTCATGACTATGAGTTCCTTGACAAATATATTGCCGGCATACAGCTTACAGGGACCGAAATAAAATCTATAAGGGAGGGTAAGGCATCGCTGTCAGATTCATATTGTTTTTTCAATCAAGGTGAATTATTCATAAAGGGCATGCACATTGCAGAATACTGGTGGGGTAATCTGAACAACCATGACCCTATGAGGGAAAAGAAACTACTACTTACAAAACGCGAACTGCGGAAACTTGAAAAGAAGGTAAAGGAAAGCGGGCTTACAATAATTGTCCTGAAAGTATTTCTCAACGATCGTGGTCTGGCAAAAGCTGAAATAGCTTTAGCAAAAGGAAAGAAGGAATACGATAAACGCCAGACCATAAGACAGAAAGATCTTGAGAGGGAAATGGACCGGCACAGAAAGAAATAGCAGTCTGTTAGAAATTCGGGCTCAGGAGATAACGCGAGTAGAACTCAACAATTTGTTCAACAGCTTCATCTGATGTATCAACTATTGTGAACAAATCAAGATCCTCTCGTGAGATATTACTTTCTTCTCCCAGCATTTCTTCCTTTATCCAATCAATCAGTCCATTCCAATATTTTTTTCCAACAAGTATGATTGGGAATTTTCCAATTTTCCTTGTCTGAATAAGTGTCAATGCTTCGAACAACTCATCCAAGGTTCCAAAACCACCCGGCAAAACAATAAAGCCCTGGGCATATTTCATGAACATAACCTTCCTTACAAAGAAATGGTCGAAAGTAATGAGCTTATCAGCATCAATATAATTATTAGGTTTTTGTTCAAAAGGCAGATCAATATTGATCCCGACAGATTTCCCATCACCCTTTCTGGCACCTTTATTTGCAGCTTCCATAATTCCCGGACCTCCGCCTGTGATAACTCCGTATCCTTTCTGCGTGAGCTTAAGAGCAATATCTTCAGCCAGCCGGTAGTATTTATCGTTATGATGGGTTCGTGCAGAGCCAAATATCGAGACACAGGGACCTATCCGTGCAAGTTTTTCAAAACCTTCAACAAGTTCCGATATTATTTTAAACACCCTCCAGGAATCGGTTGTATGTATCTCGTTCCATGTTTTTTCCTTAAAGGCATCCATTATCAGATCAGTCGGTTTATCTTGTTTTCCCATGTCAAATAGGTTTTAAAGTGCCAAATATAAGTATTTTCTTATGCCTGCAACTCAGCTTTAAGGAATAATCCCGTGTAACTGTCATTGCATTCTGCCAGTTCTTCGGGTAATCCGGCAAATATGATATTACCGCCTTCCCTCCCGCCTTCCTTGCCCAGGTCGATTATATAATCAGCCATCTTGATCACGTCCATGTTGTGTTCGATAACAATTACCGTATTTCCTCTTTCCACAAGCTTGTTCAACACATCAAGCAGAACTCTCACATCTTCAAAATGCAGTCCTGTAGTAGGCTCATCAAGAATATACAGTGTTTTGCCGGTATCCCTTCTTGCCAGCTCTGTTGCCAGTTTTACCCTCTGCGCTTCTCCCCCTGAAAGGGTTGTTGATTGCTGCCCAAGCCTTATATAGCCAAGACCAACATCTTTCAGTGTTTTGATCTTATGATAAATTGAAGGAATGCTTTCAAAGAAATCAACAGCCATGTTCACAGTCATATCAAGGACATCGCTTATTGATTTTCCTTTGAATTTAACTTCAAGTGTCTCGCGGTTATACCTTTTCCCGTTACATTCTGAACATTTAACATATACATCGGGAAGGAAATTCATTTCAATTGTTTTTACACCTGCTCCCCCGCATCCTTCGCATCTTCCTCCTTTTACATTAAATGAAAACCTGCTGGCAGAGAATCCTCTTATTTTGGCTTCCGTGGTCTGCTCAAAGAGTTTTCTTATATCAGTAAAAACACCGGTATATGTTGCCGGGTTTGACCTTGGTGATTTTCCTATCGGCGACTGGTCAACCTCAATTACCTTATCAATATTCTCGATCCCCGTTATCTCTTTATACGGCAGCGGCATCTTGCCGGAACGATACAACTTCCTGGCCAGTATAGGATGCAGGGTTTGATTAATAAGCGATGATTTCCCGCTTCCCGAGACTCCCGTAACACATATAAATGTTCCCAGCGGAAGCAGCAGATCTACATCATTCAGGTTATGACCTGTCGCTCCTTTCAACAAAAGGGATTTTCCGTTCCCTTTTCTCCTTTCAGAAGGTATATTGATTTTCTTAGTCCTTTTCAGGTAAGAGGATGTCAGAGTATCATGGCTCATTATCTCTTCCGGGGAGCCCTGAGCAACAACAAATCCGCCATGAACGCCAGCCCCGGGACCCATATCTACAATATGGTCAGCCGACATTATCATCTCCTTATCATGCTCCACTACTATTACTGAATTACCTGAATCACGGAGCTTTTTCAGTGCACCAATCAAACGGCGGTTATCTCTCTGATGAAGTCCGATACTGGGCTCATCAAGGATATAAAGAACATTGACAAGCTTTGATCCGATCTGTGTTGCCAGCCTGATTCTCTGGCTTTCGCCTCCGGAAAGGGTTCTTGCCCCCCTGTTCAGGGAAAGGTAATCAAGTCCAACCTCAAGCAGAAAACCAAGTCTTGCCCGTATCTCCTTGAGGATCTCTGATGCAATCTGATTCTGTCTGGAAGTAAGATCTTTTTCAATATCAGTCAGGAAAACTGACAGTTCCCTGATATCCATTGCAGATAATTCCCCTATATTCTTGCCGGCTATCCTGAACCAGAGTGATTCTTTTTTCAGACGGGTTCCATTACATTCAGGACAAACTTCATACTGCACGTACTGATCCCTGATCTTCCCGGTAATCTTTTTACCGTCCATGGCTTCAACATTCCCGACAAAATTCACAACACCTTCAAAAGTCGGGAAATAATTTGATGTCACCCCGAGAGGTGTATTTGATAATTTCAGAACCTCATCAGAACCGTACAGCACTTTGCTAAGGGCTTCAGGAGGTATGTCTTTTATGGGGGTGTCCAATGTAAATCCGTTTTTTTCTGCAATTGCCTCTATTTGCCAGAATATCCAGGCATTTCTATATTTTCCAAGAGGTCCAATCCCTCCTTTCCTAATACTGAGTTCCTTGTCAGGGATAAGCTTCTTCTCATTTATGTTCGAGATCTCGCCAAGTCCGTTGCAATGCGGGCAGGCTCCCTGCGGTGAGTTGAAGGAAAAAGTATGAGGAGCCACCTCATTATAGGATAAACCCGTAACAGGACACATCAGATGACGGCTGAAGTATCTTGTCGCATTAGTATCTGCATCAAGTATCATCATAACTCCATCACCCTGGTCAAGTGACATCCTTACAGCATCGGAAAGCCTCTTGTCAGACACATCACCTGCACGGAACTTATCTACTATGAGTTCTATATAATGGTTTTTATAACGGTCCAGCTTCATGCCTGCAACTATCTGCTTAATTTCTTCATCAACCCTTACAGACAGAAAGCCTTTTCTCCTGAGCTGCTCAAAAAGCTCCTTGTAATGACCTTTCCGGCCTTTCACAACAGGTGCAAGGAAGTAGACTCTCCTGCCGGCAAAGCGTTCCTTAATAAGATCAATTATCTGCTCGTCGGTATATTTTATCATTTTCTCACCTGACTCATAGGAATATGCATCAGCTATCCTGGCATAAAGCAGTCGGAGAAAATCATAAATTTCAGTGATTGTACCGACAGTTGAGCGTGGATTCTTATTTGTACTCTTCTGTTCAATTGAAATTACAGGACTCAACCCGGTAATCTTATCCACATCCGGCCGTTCCATTCCTCCAAGGAATTGACGGGCGTAGGCTGAGAGAGTCTCCATATATCTTCTCTGCCCTTCTGCATATATTGTATCAAAAGCAAGAGAACTCTTCCCACTGCCGCTTAGTCCTGTTATTACAACAAGCTTATTACGCGGAATAGTAACATCAATATGTTTCAAATTATGGACCCTGGTTCCAAGGATCCGGATCTGTTCACTCATTTTACCAATCCCCGCCTGTAAATCACTCAATCACTTCAGATTGCTCAACTTTCCTCATTCCGTCGGCCGGAATCTTGATAATGTAGGTCTTATTCTGTCGTTTTGTCAGGTAAGGTTTCCTGAGCCAGGGATTAAGAAACTTAAGCAATTTATAATTTGTCCCAAATTTATCTGCAAACTGAGAAAAACTTGTTACAGCTGTATCAACTTCTACCTCATAATAATCAAGTTCCGGGTACAAGTCATCCTTCGTAAGGATGAAACCGTAGTTTTCCGGATCATTTATTATAAGCTTATAAGCAACTACCCTGAAAATATATCGTGCCGTTTCTTCAGCAAGAAGAAGATCATAGTAGTTGTTCTGCTTCTGGATTCTTATCTGCTCGTCAATGGCTGCCCTTCCACCGTTATATGATGCTGCTGCAAGAGTCCAGCTATTGTATTTTTCGTATGACTTCCTTAAATAATCACAGGCAAGGAGGGTTGATCTTTCAAGATTATATCTTTCATCAATCTCATCATTTATCTCCATGCCTCCTTCTCTTCCTGTAGCCCTCATTATCTGCCAAAAACCCGTTGCCCCTGCCGGTGAGATCACATTGCTGAATTCACTTTCGGCGGCAACAAGGTATTTGAAATCATCAGGTATATTGTTTTCAGCAAGGATCTTTTCAATTACGGGAAGATATCTGTTTGCCTTCTTTATTATAAGAATCGTAGAAGAATGCCTGAATGCACTTGTCAGCAGCTCACGATCAAGACTTTCCCTTGTGTCAAAATTATCGAGCGGCATTTCTTCACCTGCAAAAGTAACTCTGTCAGGAAGCTTATAGGGCATATTCGAAGAGAATGAATTTGAGGAGACATCTTCATCTTCATCCAGTCCGGTTGCACTGAAACCTTTTGACTCTCCTGCAATTGACAATACAATTATTAAGGCGCTTAACAGAATAACCGATGCCAGCAATGTTCTCCTGAATGGTTTTATCATGATGGATACAAGTAATTAAAAACAAAGTACAAAGGTAGTATTTTTACACCTTGATTAATAATTCAGGACAAGGGCAAAAGAGAATTAAACCGGAAACTATCAGAACTTGTATATCAGACCTGAAAATAACCCAAATGAGTAAGGATGTATCTTCACACCGGCAACAGGGCTAAATGGATTAATGTAGTATCTAAGGGTCGGTTCAATGTTGAAGGAAAAATTGCCGGAAAAGTTGTATTCCATTCCCATACCAACAGAGCTGCTGAAAGATATCATATTGACACCATCTGTCTTGCCAATTTCATATTTCTGGCCATCTATGGAGGTATAAACTGAGTTATTGACAAGGACATTTGAGGAAACCCCTCCAATGATATTGAAATCGATCCCTTTATCTATAACTTTATACCGCAATATTATGGGAAATTCAAGATAACCTAAATTCTGATGAAGTATATTATTGAGGTATTTCAGGTTCGCTTTTGACGGATCGAAAACATCATTGGTATACATCGTAATTACCCTGTTTCCCATAGCGTTGTCTCTGAGGAAAACATCAGGGTTATTTGTATGGATCGTTCCATTTGCTGTCCTGACGGCAAAATTACGGCCGCCTTTTGAATAATCATACTCCCTGAACCCGCCGAAAGTCGAGATGCCTGTGAGTTCCTGCCCGACAGCTGAATAATAAAGACCCGATTGTACGCTTAATCTCTTGTTGACCTTATATGATACTGCAAGGCCTCCTGTATATGAAAAAGCAGGCTGTTGTCCTGAGGTCATGGAAGATGCTATATCGGCATTACCCGATATGATCCGGGAATAATATGCCGGTGATGCCAGTGCTGCTATGGTCCATCTTGGGGTTGTCCTTATTAAAGGATCCTCACTAACTGCAAGTTCTGCGTTTCCCAAAAGATCGAAAGAACTGATGTCCGGTTCATTCATGGCAGGAGTATTGTCATGAAGCCGCAGATTCCTTTCATTTGCATTAAGGTCGGGAAGGGCAGTATAAAGAATATTACCTATAGCTGTTATGCTGTCATTAGTAACATTATTATTCCGAGCAGCGGGAACCTGATCGGAAGCATCTGCAATAAATGCCGACGCTAAAGGTCTTTCAAAATTTCCAACAACTTCGGGAGAAGCAGCTGCGATGACAGGTGCATACACCTGTTCATCAACGGCAAGCAGATTGTTTTCTATCTGAGTTGAGATCTGACGTCCATATCTGTAGGCCAGTATGCTGACTGAAAGCAGTACAGCAACAGTTGCTGCTACCCTCAGCAGGATAATCATGGGCCGGGGCTTCCTTATATGAGGCCGGATAAAAGCCCAGCTCTCCTTCGGAGGCAAAACTTCGTAGTCTTTCAGTCCGTTCCTGAACAGCAGATCAATATTTGCCTTCTGCCTATTCATTAATTACTCTTTTTTTAAGCCCTGTATATGAACCAACCCTTCGCTGGAGAATGATCCGTGCCCGCGCCAGATTGGATTTCGAGGTCCCCTCTGATATATTAATCATCTGGCTTATCTCTTTGTGTGAGTAACCTTCTATCGCAAAGAGATTAAACACCATTCTGTATTTTGGAGGCAATTCCCTTATTATCTCAAGAAGATCGCTTGCCTCCAGCCCCACATAATCCTCATTATACGGTTCTGCATCAGGTTCAGGGATATTATTAATATCATCAACCCTGTAAAGGTT
>DAONXX010000052.1:0-14446 GCA_035414025.1 Bacteroidales bacterium
TGTTTTTAGAAACAGAAGAAATCGCCGGGTGCTGAGGGCTGGGGATAACCCTATACTGAATACTTAAGCTTCTTCTGAAGCTTGAGCCGGTAAACCAGAAACCCGGCTAACGATGCTGCAGTAGCAACTCCTCCAATGACATAGGATATTACCCCGGGGAGTGGAAATCCCTCAGGGGCGAAAAATATATATGTGACAGTAACGGCCGTCATGAACAATGCCGGTATCAGTGTTACCCAATAGATTTTTCCGGATTGTAAAAGATAGACAGTTATTGTCCATAAAACTACCATTGCAAGTGTCTGATTCGACCAGGCAAAATATCTCCATATCACGCTAAAGTCTATTCGCGTGATCAGGAATCCTATGAGAAACAGAGGTATGCTTATTAACAGGCGATTCTTTATAGGGCCCTGTTTTGATTTCAGGAAATCTGCGACAATAAGTCTTGCACTTCTGAAAGCCGTATCTCCTGAAGTTATCGGAGCTGCCACTACTCCAAGCAAAGCAATTATGCCCCCGAACTTACCAAGGAGTGAATTCGAGATCTCGTTTACAAGATAAGCGGCATTGCCCTCGTGGGCTGTCATCATATCATTTAGTTCCCTTATACCACCGTAAAAACTCATTCCTATTGCTGCCCAGATCATTGCCACTATACCTTCAGATATCATCGCCCCGTAAAACACCCTTCTTCCAAGGGTTTCATTCTTAATACACCTGGCCATCAGTGGCGATTGAGTCGAATGAAATCCCGAGATAGCTCCGCAGGCTATCGTGATGAACATCATCGGGAAAACAGGGAATTTTTCTGCATCAGCATGAAAATTCCCGAGTGTCGAAAATGTGAGTTCAGGAATTTTGTATCCTTTTACAATAAGTGCAGTTATCAAACCTATTGCCATAAATAATAGCGTGAAACCGAACAAAGGATATATTTTCCCGATGATCTTATCGATCGGCAACATTGTTGCCAGAACGTAATACATAAAAACAACCCATACCCAGAACGTCATGTTCAGCGAATGCGGTGTTATCCCTGCAAGTATCTCGGCCGGCCCCATAATGAAAACTGCTCCGACAAGTACCATAAGTACCACTGTAAATCCCCTCATGAACTGCTTTACTTCTTTCCCAAGATAAATACCAACTATTTCGGTAATGCTCAATCCATTGTGCCGGACTGACAACATCCCGGAAAAATAGTCGTGCACAGCTCCTGCAAAGACCGAACCCAGGACTATCCAGAGAAATGCAACCGGACCCCACATCGCTCCTGCCATCGCACCAAAAATAGGTCCGAGCCCGGCGATGTTCAGAAATTGAATGAGAAATGCCCTCCACCAAGGCAGGGGAACATAATCCACTCCGTCACTTAGTTTGTAGGCGGGAGTCTGACGTTCAGGATCAATGCCCTCAATCCTTTCAATAAACCTTGAATAAAATAAATAACCAAGAATTAAAATTACTATAGAAAGGATAAAAGTGACCATAATATCTTTTTAAGAAGCAAATTTACCAAATGAGATAATATAACCCGATCCTTTTAACGGTAAATAAATGAAGCAAGGGTAATATTATGATTTTCTTTCCTTGTTATCTGCTGTCCGGCGTTGTTGTATCATAAACAAGATTCCCCTTCACGAAAGTTTTACTTATAACAATTTCCGAATCAATAATCCGGAACATTATAATATCAGCTCTTTTACCTGCTTCAACAGAGCCCCTGTCAGAAAATCCGTATAGTTTTGCCGGATTGGTGCTTGCCATCATGAAGGCATCTGAGAGTGAACATCCCGTGATATTCATCAGGTTTGCCACCCCGTCCTTTATCGGTGATGCGGATCCATAAACAATGTCCTGACCGGCATACTTCAACATGCCTTCCCCTGTCAGCTCAACCTGATCACCGTAATCAGTCTTATAATTACCCGGTTGCAGTGAAGCATATTTTGTAACATCCGAAGCTATTATTGTTCCTGAAGGCCCTTTTACCTTATAAAAGACATTTATCTCTTCAGGTCTGAGGTTGAATTTGTCGCATACAAGGCTCGCCAGCAAACGATCATCCGACAACTGTGGCCACAAGGGATTTTCACTTTTACGTATATTTTCAGCAAGTCCGCTCCCGATATTAGTAGCTATCTTCGCCCCCCTCTCAATTGCCTCAGAGATAATTGCTGAAGAAGCGTTATGGTTTCCAAGTGCAACAACTATCCCGCCGGAAATACATTTATCAATGAATTCCATTGCTCCTTCAAGTTCCGGTGCAAGAGTAACCTGAAGTATGCTGCGTCCGGATGATTCATACAGGTCATGAAACTCCTGCCAGTCAGGTTTTTTAACATACTTAAGGGGGTGTGTACCCCTGTATCCGTCAACAGGTGATATGTACGGTCCTACCATATGAAATCCCGGAATAGATCCCAACAGTGAAGGTTCATCCTTCATGTGAGCCAGTGCAACAATATTCTTTTTTATTAATCCGGGGTCATTTGTATTAATTACAGGGAGAAAGGTTGTAACTCCTGTTCTCCAGATAGCATAGGTTGCGTTTCTTATACCTTCAGCTGTCAGTTCGGAATTACCGGTTGAAAAAGAAATACCTGCAAACCCATTTACCTGATTGTCAATAAAGCCTGGAGCAATTATCAGAGGCTGAGTGCCTTTCGGCAGCTTATTCATTCTCTTTACATCTTTTATAAGGCCATCCCGGATCGTTATTGACACAGGCTGCATGTCTGTGTATAGAAGCCCATAGATCTTCTCCTGACCGTATGTTAAAAAAGGCGAATAAATTAAAAATGCCGTCAGGCAGATCCTGGAAATATTGTTTCTCAAAAACTGGATTACATTCACTTTAATATCAGGATTTTATTTAACTATTTTTAGATGAAGATGTTTTAAAAATAGTATAATCCTGTGAGATGCCGGTTTTAAGTTTTAAACAAAAACAGCATAATTATTCCACAATCGTAAAAAAAATCTGACCCGGAATGGTAAAAAATGGATCAAACCCTTAATTGCTGAATTCAATCCTGATTCCAATAATCTGTTATTACAGCAGTTTTGACGGTTTTCTTATTATCAGTCATCTTTCAGAACGAAACCATCTGATCTTCAACATTTCAACGCCTTATCGTCTCACCCTGATCCTGATCGCTCCATCTACCGGTTTCTCCGAAACAACTATCACATAACCTCCTCCGCAGCCCGATGTTGTCGCTCCCGGATAATTCGGAAAATATTTTGTTTCAAGCTCATCCATTACATAATCGGGTACTGAGAGGGGAAGTATCTCCTTCCAGGATAAGATCGTATCAGTCATAGCCTTGCCTAAACCAATAATATCTTTTTTAATTACCGATTCCCAGCATCTGTTTCCCGATTCTCCCAGGGCTGCTATCAGAGGCTTTTCGAGATTCTTAATCCTGAGCGGATCATATCCCATGGGCCGTGGTTCAAGGGGCACAAGGTGCAAAACACTTGTCAGCCAGTCGCAAATATCGGGATCTGTTGTCGAATCTATTTTCTCAGGCCAGTAATCGCCATTGTAAAACAGCCTGTTGATGCCCGGATAAAGAAGCCCGATATGATCCTGCGAACCGGATATATATTTTTTACCGGGAGGGTTTTCAGCTCCGAACAGAAGTTTGGCATTCAATTCATGATCACCGTCAGGATATTTGTCGCCCCAAAGTTTTATTGCAACATTCCTCGAACTTGTTGCCAGTCCTGAACGGTCATTGAAATCCATTGTCGGCCATATCTGGGCAACAACAACAGAGCCCGGAAATATTTCCGATATCCATGGCTGATCAACCCAGCCGCCTGCCAGGCAGAGCCTGTAAGGGAACCTGAGCTCTTTTTTAATACCCGAGCTTGCCCGTACAGGCAAGCCTGGCTCGGGTATACGCTCAAGTATAACATATTCGACTCCAAGTTTTTTACAAAGCTGCTCTTTTTCTTCAGTATGCCCGTCGCTGTTTACAATAAAAATATCAGGTTTCAACCTTTTCATATCAGGTTCAAAATCCAGCATGCCGGAACCTGATGACAGGAATGCATCTTCAACGAACCTGACTGACTTAATTATAAAAAGACGTTCTTCCTGTGAAAAAAAAGGTTTCTTGCCCTTCAGCATAACCAGGTTATCATCTTTCCCCACGCATACAAACAGCCTTCCGTATGAAGCAGCTGTCTTCAGAAATGCTATGTGTCCACCGTGCAACAGATCAAAGCAGCCGCTTACAAGTACCATTTTATTCTTCATCCCAACGGCCTGTTTACCTGTTAAACCTTTCCCTGTTTTTTTTGCTTTCCTGACTACCCGTCATTTGGTCTTTTATCCAGTCATAAGTCTTCTTCATGCCTGTATTCAGAGGAATTGAAGGCTCCCATCCAAGGTATTTTTTAATTAAAGTGTTATCACTGTTCCTTCCCCGTACACCTTTGGGTGCATCAAGGTCATATTTCCTGCCAAGCTTGACACCGGCTATCTCTTCGACAATATCGACAAGGTCGTTAATAGACACCATCTCGCTGCTTCCCAGGTTAATAGGTTCTATAATATTGCTGTACATAATATCAAGAATCCCTTTTATGCAATCGTCGATATACATAAAACTTCTTGTCTGATGACCATCACCCCAGATAACAATCTCCTTGTTTCCAGTAATTAATGATTCAATTACCTTACGGCAAATAGCAGCGGGAGCTTTTTCCCTGCCTCCGTCGTATGTTCCATAGGGACCGTAAACATTATGAAAACGGGCAACCCGGGTTATCAATCCGAAATCTTCCATGAAATGCCGGCACATGCGTTCGCTAAACAGCTTCTCCCAGCCATAGCCATCTTCGGCAAGAGCGGGATAGGCATCAGACTCTTTCAAGCCGGGATTATTGGGATCCGTCTGTTTCTCTCCATTATATACACAGGCTGAGGAAGCATAGAAAAACCTGTTAATGCCACAATCCCTCGATGCTATCAGAAGGTGGGTATTAATTAACACGCTTATCATACAGGCAGCTTTGTTATTCTCAATGAATCCCATTCCGCCCATATCGGCAGCCAGATTGAATACTTCATTGTAACCATTAACAGCCTTATAGCAATTTTCCCTGAGCCTGAGATCAAGCGCCAGATTATCAGCTTCCGGGAAAAGCTGGTACCATTCATTCAATGGTTTAATGTCAATAGCCCTGACCTTATGACCATTCTTCAGTAACTCTTTTACCAGGTGACCGGCAATAAAACCACCCGCTCCGGCAACAACAATTTTTTGCATATCAAATAAGAAATAAATATTATAACCTTTTTATATCCTGAAATTTCACAGAAATCTGCACTATGATAAGTGCATTGTTTACACTTTAACAACTAAATACGCTATTTGATTTCCTTAAAAGCTTACCGGAACTGATTTAAGCAGATTTACGATTCCGGCTTAATCAGGCAATACAATGTAATCGGCAGCTTGAAGGAACTCAATGCTTTTCTGACAGCTTGTGAACTGATCAAAATTATATCTTTCAACTTCCACAATGCCGTATTTCATTCCTGACATCTCTTTTTCAGCCCAGATTGATTCAAAATCCATCATGCCGCTTGCTCCGATCTCTTCTTTATCCTTGATATGCCAGTGCTCAAACCTCCCCGGATATTTCCTGAAATAATCTACAGGATCCTTTCCTCCCACGACACACCAGTACAGATCAAGCTGAAACATAACTTTTGAAGGATCGGTATTTTGTAGCATGAAGTCATACATGACTGTATCTCCATGAACTGTAGAAAATTCGCGATCGTGATTATGGTAGCCAAAACGGATTCCTTTGGCATTGCATTTTGCACCAATTTCATTAAAATAATCGCACCATTTCTTAAGATTTGCTATACTCTGATAGGCTGATCTGCCCATTGAGGGCTGGACGATATATTTGGCTCCGACAGCAACATGAGCATCAATACACCGGTCCCACCACGCCATAGTTTCTTCATAGTTTTCTGCTGTTGGCAATTCACGACTTGTGTGAGAACTGATTACTTTCATTCCATTCTTTTCACACAGGGCTTTAAAATCTGCCGGTTCCATATTGTAGAATTTGCCATCCCTGTAACCTGCAGGCTCAACAAAAGTATAACCCATATCAGCTACTTTTTTGATGGCTGCCGGAACATCCCTGTTTATTGAATCACGAATCGAATATAACTGCAATCCAATGTTTTTCTTTTTTACCGTAGTGCAGGAATTTGCAGAAAACACAGCAATGCATGAAAGACACAGGATGCCTGTAATAAAATGACGGCTTGCTTTTTTCATAAGTCGAGGGGTTAAAGTTTTTGGAAATATACTAAATTATTTTTCACGACATTTATACTTTGAAGCAAAATCCGGAAAAAATCGTTTCCAGGCCTCTTAACAAGACTTAATCAAATACCGAAGGTGCTGAGATAGTCAAAGCTGTTGACAATAAGCAGGTGTAAAAAGAGGAAGACAAACGAATTAACATGGAACCCGGATTTTTTGATAAACATCCCCTATTGAGACATCAATAAAAGCTATCCTTATTCAGACACCTTTTTCATAAGGACTAAGATCCTCAAATTGCCTGTTTTTTAAGCCTTTCCAACACATTCGCAGTTTGAAAATCTCTATTTTTTACGTACTTTTACAGTCCTTATCTATACTCCGTCTTCGCCCAGGCTAAAGTGGATACCATGTATATTAAATGCTGAATATTATGAATGCTTTTGACTACTTTTTCGAAAACACCGCCGGTCTTAATAAAGAATTCCTTGTGGGAAAGGAAGAGATAACATACAGTCAGTTATATTCCGACTGTATCGATATTGCCCGCAAACTCCGGAAGAATATCGGACAGAATAAGAATATTATTCTGATGTCGGTAAATAATCTCTTCTTTCTGAAAACATACCTGGCTATAATAAAATCCGGTAATATCTGTATTCCTCTGGATCCGAATATTGAGAAAGAAAATTTTCATTACATACAGAAGATTACCAGGCCTGATCTTATCTTCCTCACTCATGATGTTAAGAACAGGCTGGAATTAAAATCCGGGAAACTAATATTCCCCGATACCATTCCTGCAAACAACTGTAAGGAAGAGCTGGATGTCGATGAAGAATTCGACAGGGAAAGATGTGCGGAGATCATTTTCACATCCGGATCGACAGGAAAACCCAAAGGAGTGATAATTTCACATAAGAACCTTATAGCAAATACTTCCTCCATCATTGAATATCTAAAGTTAACATCAGATGACAGGATGCTTGTGGTTTTACCATTTTACTACTGTTATGGTTTGTCCTTGTTACATACTCATCTCAGGGTGGGAGGATCGATAGTATTCAATAATTCATTTATATTCCTTGGAGGAGTCTTAAGGAGTCTGAGTCAATATAACTGTACGGGATTTGCCGGAGTACCAACGCATTTCCAGATACTCCTGAGAAAATCAGACTCATTCAAGACAACAAAATTCCCGGATCTGAGATATGTCACCCAGGCCGGGGGCAAACTTGCTCCCATTTTCATTGATGAGTTCAGGGCATGTCATCCGGAGATAAGTTTCATTATCATGTATGGTCAGACTGAGGCAACGGCAAGGCTGTCGTGGCTTCCGCCGGAACTCTGGGAGACCAGAAAAGGTTCAATGGGAAAAGGTATTCCGGGAGTGGAACTAAAAGTAGTTAATGAAAAGGGAGAAAGGATCAAGCCCGGAGAGATCGGTGAGGTGATAGCCCGGGGGGACAACATTATGACAGGCTATTTTGCCGATGAGGAAGGAACAAAAAACGCCATCAGGGATGGATGGCTGTATACGGGCGATCTGGGCACTGTAGATGAAGATGGATATATCTATCTGACAGCCAGATCGAAAGAGATATTAAAGATAAGAGGGAAAAGGATCAGTCCGAAAGAGATTGAAGCTGTGATACTCGAGATTCCACAGGTCATTGATTGTTCTATTGAGGGAATTGAAGATGAGATCGAGGGTGAAGCCCTTAAGGCAACAATTGTAATTAAAAATGATCCTGCCAATCCTGTCACAAAGGAATCAATAATCGAACACTGTTCAAAACGGCTGGCACTTTTCAAGGTGCCTCAGGTGTATGAGCTTAAGGAGGAGATGACAATCAGTGCTACAGGCAAGAAAATAAAAAAAGTATAAATTTGATTATTAAACATTTTTATAATCACTTTGTAAATATAAAAAAACGGATTTTTAATGATATACTAATATGAGAACTTATCTGCTTAAATCTATGGCAACCGCATTAAGCATCCTTCTGTTAAGTTCCTGCTCCAACAGCAGGGATGAAAATACTGATTATAATATACTTTTCCTGCATCATAGTACAGGACGGGTAATATGGAAAGGAGAGACATCCTTTCTTTCAAGAGCTGCAGGGAAAGTAAGCAGAAGGCTGGGAAATTTGTTATCCGGGAAAGCTGCCCTGCCAGGTATGTTTGAAGATTACAACAAGGAAAAGGGAAGGGGATATGCAATTGAAGATCTGGAATTTCCAAAAAGATCACCTTATGGATGGAATAATTTCCCCTATGATTATTACAATATCTGGGTAAAACATGCTGGTGAAGAGCCCTATATGGAAGAGCCAACTCTTGAAATGCTGACAAGAAATAATCATTTGATTATTTTCAAGCATTGCTTTCCGGTCAGTAATATTATCGCTGATGCAGATTCTGCAGATATTGATTCAGACATCAAAACATTATCGAATTACAAGATCCAGTATCTTGCATTGAGAGACAAACTTCAGGAATTTCCTGAAACAAAATTCATTGTTTTCACCGGGGCAGCCCAGGTAAAATCAGCTGTCACAGAAGAAGAGGCTCTCAGGGCAAAAGAGTTTTTCAGCTGGGTAGTAAATGAATGGGACATGCCTGACGATAACATATTCATCTGGGATCTCTATCAGTTACAGACAGAAGGTGGTCTGTATTTTAAGGATGAATACGCTGTATCAGCTTCAGATTCACATCCTAACGGTTCATTTGCCGGCAGAGTGGGAAAACTGCTCTTTAGCAGGATTATTGATGTCATTGAGAATGATGGAATGGGAACCGCTCTTACGGGAGAAAAGTTATAGCATCATTTGTCATTCTCCATCCCATCCCGCAAGCCGTGCCATCATCCACCACATGGCTTTAGCCAGTCTGACAGCACCGGCAGACCCGATATGGCCTATTTTCTCATCTCCAAGATTCGTGGGCGTTATTGATGGATAAGTATTTCCGTTCCAGGTTCTTGTTGTAAGGCTGCCGTCATCGTCGTAACACAGTATATCTGAATAGTCAAACAATACTCTTTTCATATCTTTCTTGACATATTCCCTAATATGCTTCTGCTTCAGGTAAGCCTGATAGCCTTTCTCATCCTTGTAATAGGTATCTACCGGAGGTGTTGTGAATATTACTTTCGTTTTATAGCCATTTGCAGTACAATGGTCAATATATTCCTGTGTAGCATGGAGATAAGTATCCATGCATACACTGTTTCCTGTAACGGAAAAATCATCTGCATCAAGTCCCCAGCATTTATTCCCCTCAGGGCCTCCTACAGTGGAACCACTCCAGCGAACACCGTAGACAGGGTCAGCTATATCACTCGTCGAACCATAAGTATCATCCCAGCACCACCCAAAAGCAAAAACTGAAATATCATATCCATTTGTATTACAATAAGTAAGTCCGTTTTTTGTCCTTTCTATAGCAGTGGCACTTGTAAACCAGTCCTCCTCTCCATAACCATAGACCCAGCCTGTAGTCTTGCCAAGGTCACCCCAGGTAGCTCTGCTTACCCTCATATACTGGTCGGAAAAGGGCAGTGGAGTACCTCCTTCAGTTACAGTGACTGCAAACCTGCTGTCAGACTTGGATAACAGATCCAGTCCTGTTCTTATCGCGGCAGAATGTGATTCGCCGGCATAAACAAGCCACATTTGCTTTACCTTATCTATATATTCCTGTGGTATATCATCAAACTTGTCAACCACAGTATGATCAGCTATGATTTGCCCTTCAGGATAATTTTCAGGTTCAACATAGCCATTCTTATCTTCACAAGAGACAAAAAAAGAAAAGGAAACAATCAAAAAAACCCTGGTAATTTGTGATAAGCTGTATCTCATGTCATTAATAAGCATATATATATCAAAAGTAAAAATACAAATTTAATTCTATCACTACGATTTTGTTTATGAGCACTAATTTAATCAAAAAGAAACCAAACCTGATTAACATTAATCAAAACCACCTCACAAGCTATTGATTACATGTATTTTTTATTCTTTTTTGTATCGCTTCAACAACAAAACATTTCTGCTCCTCAGTCATATTGGATCCCGATGGCAAGCAAAGTCCTGTATTAAAAAGGCTTTCCGAGACACCGTTCAAATATGCAGGATATGAGGAAAACACCGGCTGAAGATGCATAGGCTTCCAGAGAGGCCTTGTTTCTATATTTTCTTTTTCAAGTTCAACCTGAAGCCTTTCCCTGGCAATACCGGTTTTGTTTGCATCAATGATCACTGTTGTCAGCCAGCGGTTTGAAAAATAAGCATCAGAGGGTTCTTTTAAGAACTCTATTCCCTGATACGAGGAAAAGCTTTTCAAATAAAAGTCATAATTAGCCCTTCTCTGTTGAATCCTTTCATCCAGCACTTCCATTTGTCCCCTGCCGATGCCTGCAAGCACATTACTCATACGGTAATTATAACCGATATGACTATGCTGGTAATGAGGAGCTTTATCCCTTGCCTGAGTGGCCAGAAATCTGGCCTTATCTATCATGGCCTCATTATCGGAAGCCAGGGCGCCGCCTCCCGAAGTGGTTATTATCTTATTACCGTTAAAAGAAAACACACCGAAATCACCAAATGACCCTAAGAATTTCCCATTATATTTACTTCCCAGGGCTTCGGCCGCATCTTCAATCACCGGAATGCCGTATTTTCCCGCAACCGCCATTATATCATCCATATTTGCAGGCATCCCATATAAATGTACCACAATTATTGCCTTTATACTTTTATTCTTCGCCCCTTGTCTTTTGTCTTTAATCGCTTTTTCAAGCAACTCAGGATCCATATTCCATGTTTCTTTTTCACTATCTATAAAGACAGGTGTGGCATGCTGATAGACAACAGGATTCACCGTGGCCGAAAATGTAAAGGACGGTACTATTACCTCATCTCCCGGACCGACTCCCAGAAGGATGATTGCAAGATGAATAGCTGCAGTCCCTGAACTCAGTGCTGCCACATGGCCGCACCCGGTGTAACGTACAAGATCAGTCTCAAAATTATTTACATTCGGACCAAGAGGCGCTATCCAGTTGGTATCGAAAGCTTCATTTATGTAAGCCATTTCCCTTCCCGACATATGCGGACTGGAAAGGTATATTCTCTTGTTTTTTCCGGTCATTAAAAATTCAGGAATTAGTATTATACAAAAATTATTCTCATCAACAGGATCAATTTTCCCATTGATTGATCCTTTCAATTAATTACATATCCTCATAGACGGGCTTTCTGAATAAGCACTGTCAAGAAGACGTTTGCCAATGTACTGTTTAAAATGAAAAGTATCGTAATAATTTGACATCTCTTGTGTTATTTCATTGATTCCCGAAAAATCAAATACATAATCTTCACCAAAGATATTCTGCAGAATGGCTTTATCTTGTCTGTTATAAGCTATCTGATCATAAATAGGAGTGATTATTACCCTGTATTCCGTATTATTTTTTTCAAAAACATCTTTAATTTCAGTCAACATACTGACATGTTCTTCATTTATCTTTTCTTCTCCCTCGGAATAAGTACCCGTTCTTGTAACAAATTTATCCTTTCGCCTTTTGTAATAACCAAGAGAGTCCGTTTTTAATTCATTGAGAACTCCTACATTGTGGAATTCATTTGTTACAACATCATTATAATAATAGGTTATTTCAAAAACATTTTCAAACTTATCGGTCAACCGGCCTGTTATCATATACTGAATCTGTGAAATAATGAATTTTAAATTCAGAAACTGCAGGAAATAAGTATATTGAAAATAATACTTTGAGGAAGGATATACCTCATAATGCTTCATATAAATAGGCATGTTATTGATAAAGGGATCAAATACCACAGGATCAATGACAACAAGGGCATTTTTTATATTATGTCCCTTTGCCTCCAGGTATTTGATTTTCGACCATATACCAACAATATTCTCTCCGGATGCATCAAATGAAAATATATTATTTTCCGTATCTATATAATCACGCCAGATGCTCGGAGGAATAAATGTGGAGTTTGAAGCACCAAGAATATATGAATCGTATACATATATTCCGGAATTTTTAATGAACATTTCTGTTGAAACATAATCCCTGTTCTTATGGATATGAGGTTCCCTGTTAAAATGGTCATAATCATACAGTACCATAAAAGGATCCCATATAAGGTAAATGAAAAACAATAAAAGAAAAGGAATAAGAAAAAGAAAAAACTTCTTTAAGAAAGAAAGCATAACATTATTCATAATGACTCAATTCAGAACATTTCATAAACAAAAGATGATTTTCCGCTTAACTGGGTGATTATAAGGAATGTTGCCAAATAATATACCAGCAATCGTATAAGCCTGTTTTGGGCCCAGAGCTTTTGTATTTTCAGGAACAGATCTTCAACATCTTCCTGAATAACTTCAATAATAAGGATGATGATTGCAAAAAACAATCCGAATATTAAGGGTTCAAAGTGGAAGCTATTCAATGTGATCGTAGCTGCATTTTTCAAATTTCCAATGAATTTAAAAGTTGTTGTCAGATCCGGGGAAAAGAAAAAAATCAAAGAAAACCCATAAAAGCAATAAGTAAAAAATCGTCCTGTCCATTTCCTTGTGATTTCCGGTAATCTTGAAAATATCGCAGCCCTTCTTCTTTTTGTCTGGTATTCATAATATATTGCAAAGGCCTGCAGGAAACCGAGAAGCATGAAATTCCAGCCTGCGCCGTGCCAGATACCGAAGAGTACCCAGGTTATGAAAAGAGCTATCACTGTTGCATACGATTTCATTTTACGAAGTCTGAAACTTGTTTGTTTAAAAACATAATCATTAAACCATGATGAAAGAGATATATGGAATCTCCTCCAGAAGTTGGTCATGTTCACGGACAGGAAAGGCCGGTTAAAATTAGGCAGGAGATCTATCCCATACATCTTTGCAAAACCCAGAGCAAGATTAGTATAACCGGAAAAATCAAAATACAGGTAAAGAGGCTGAATGAGCATTACCAGTATGCAGTTGAGTCCGCCAAGAGTTTCCACACCGGTATATCCATGATTAACGAATGCCGCAAGGTGATTTGCTATTATCACTTTCCTGAAAAGACCGGAAAGGATCAGTCTAAGGCCAATGCTTACATTTTCATTAAAATTTTGAGCTACCTGGAGCTGAGGGAGAAAATGGTTTGAACGCTCAATGGGGCCGGAAAGGAATTTGGGATAAAAAACTATGTAAAGAATGAATCTTATCACGTTCTTCTCAGGCTTCTCCCATCCCTGTTTTATGTTAAAAAGATAGCCTATCCCCTGCAGAGTGAAGAAAGAAACGCCAAGAGGAATGATGATTTCCGATATCTGCAAAATAAAATCACCATTAACATTTATAAGACTGAATAAGGGACTAAGTGTAAAATCAGCATACTTAAGTATAATGAGCTGGATCAGATTAAGTACAAGTCCTGTTCTGAAAAGATGTTTTTTATATGCAGAACCGGGCATTTTCAGCCCGATAAAATAATTTACCAGAGAATATGCGATGACATATATTAAAAGATTCAGGCTGAAACTGGCTATGAAAGCACAGCTTAGCAGAGTCAGAAAAATTATTCTGTATTTATTCTTAAGAAGGTAAAAAATAAAAACAGATAAAAGCGACAGGGCAACAAAATAAATAGAAATAATATCCATATATGATAATTATAAGATCCTATTAAAATTCGACAAAATAACAATATTTACACAACTATATGATTAGTTGTGATAATCTGCAATATCGGGTTATTTTCATTTCCAAAATAAAAAAATTAATACACAACGTAACAAACAAATACTTTCATCGTTAAATATTCAATGTTTGCAAAACAAAATATGCTGTTTGTCAAAAATACAGGAATAAAAAAATTTTTACTTATAAGTCTGTTTTTCTCTCCGGCCCATGCCTTATGGCAAGCACTTGTTATGTTGCTCCTTCAACTGAAAATCTTTCCTGTTTAGCTATGATTATTTATTTTCTTGAAGTTTATAGCGATTTATGAAACATTCATTTACCATATTAGTTTTTTTAATATCATTCCAAACACAAGGTGCAATTTATTACATTTCCCCAACGGGCAATGA
>DAONXX010000053.1:0-8853 GCA_035414025.1 Bacteroidales bacterium
CTCTTTTTTATATTTTATATACTATGAATAAAGTTTAACCTGATATAAATAAATGCAGGAATAAACCTGGAAGAAGAATTGTCTTATGTCTGTAACGGCTTTTAAAAGAGGTCTTATTATTTATTTAATTACTTAATATAAAAAGAGTATGAAAACATTCAGAATCATTATGACAATCGCATTATTTTTTGCGTGCGTATCATTAACGGCCCAGGTTAACTTTGCAGGAACCTGGAATCTAAATACTGAAAAGAGCCAGTTTGGTGGTGGTCCCGGTGGCGGAGGCCCTGGTGGCGGTGCTGGCCGTATGGGCGGTGGCCCGAGAATAATAACCCAGACTGGAAACAACCTTTCTGTTGAAACAAGTATGAGAGGATTTGATGGTGGTGAACCAATAAAAATGGTAACAAAATATACTCTTGACGGAAAGCCGACTGAAAACACAAGAACAAGCCCCATGGGCGATATGACAAGTAAATCAACTGCAACATGGTCAGCTGATAAGAAATCTCTTACAATTGTCACAACAATGAGTTTCGATGGTAATGAAATGAGAACAACTGAAACCTGGAAATTGAGTGCTGACGGGAAATCCCTTAGCATCGAATCTGTCAGGCCGGGCTTTGGTGGTGGTGGTGAGATGAAAACAACAATGGTCTATGATAAACAATAATAAATATTATAGTTTGTAATAAACCTGATTTTTTAGTATCCGGGGCGTTGAATTTCAACGCCCTTTTTTTAAACGAAAGGTACCCCGTGCTTTCAGAAAAAAAAGTATATTTGGCACTGTTTTTTGCCAGTCCTTATTATTCTTCTGTCTATGAAACACTTAATTAAAAGAATTCTCGAGATTGTCTTAAAGACCTTTGGTGCATGCAGCCTGAAGAATAAATGGTCAATTCACCAATGTTCCAGTCTCAAAAAATCAAAACTCTTCTGCTCGTTGCTTTTGGCACCAACGATGATATAATAGAGTGGCACCAGGGAATTGAAATGTTCATCTCTATGAGGAGAATTAAGAAACCATATATAATGTTCGTTTACGATGATAAAAACCATTCTCTGGAAGAAAAGCTGCAGAAAAAAGTAATCCGGAACTCACCTATTACATCTCTCTATCAGGAAAACAATGACTGAAGATTCCAACTATGAGATGGTAAGCAGATTAAAACCTGCCAGGATAATCTTGCCTGTCCTGATCGGTCTGATTGTCATATTATGGTTCATTATCAAGGAAATAGATACGGATGTAATAAAAAAACTTCAGTTCAGCTGGAAATCTGTTTTCTGGCTGGCAGTGGCCTGGTGCTGTATGATCGGAAGGGATCTTGGATATATGATCAGGATAAGGATACTGTCTGAAAACGATCTTAAATGGAAGCAGGCTTTCCGGGTTATTATGCTCTGGGAATTTACCTCTGCCATAAGCCCTTCAACAGTAGGGGGAACAGCATTAGCCGTTATTTTTATCCATAAAGAGGGGATAACTGTTGGTAGAAGCACTTCAATTGTTCTGGCAACTTCATTCCTTGACGAACTCTATTTTGTAATAATGGGTCCCCTCCTCTTACTCATTGTCGGAAAAGAAATGCTTTTCACAACTTCACTTCAGGGTACCGGAGCAGCTATTTTTAATAACCTTCTGGTGGTTTCAATAATAGGATATATAATAATTTTAGCCTGGGTGCTCCTGGTTGGTTATGGACTTTTTATCAACCCGGATAAGATCAGAAAAATCATATTCTCTATTTTCAAGCTGCCAATACTAAGAAGATGGAAAACATCTGCCGAAAAAGCAGGTGATGACATAGTTCAGAGTTCACATGAACTGAAAAGCAAACCCTTTATGTTCTGGATTAAAGCACTGACTGCAACATTTCTATCATGGACATCAAGATACTGGGTTGTAAATGCAATACTTGTAGCATTTTTTGCCGTTCGTGACCATTTCCTGATTTTTGCAAGACAACTTGTAACATGGATAATGATGATAATAAGTCCAACTCCTGGAGGAAGTGGTTTTGCCGAGGTTATTTTGGGCCGTTATATTACCGATGCTATTCCTGCTGATCCGGAATTTGCAATGGGTATTGCTCTCGCCATAGCAATAATATGGAGAATAATCAGCTATTATCCATATCTTATAATAGGTGCATTAATAGTTCCCGGCTGGATTCAGAGAAAATTTGTAGTTTCTTCTAAAAAGAAAAGATAGTTTTTGTATTTTCGTTTTTAAGCAAATCAATGCTTTCTTATGAGTGAAGAAATCCTGAAAGCTCTAATGGAATTGTTTGCCCTCATCGTTAAACAGGATAGGGGAATGATTTCTTATGAACGCGATTATGTCTTAAGATTTCTCAAGAAACAGCTATCAAAAGAGAGTGTAAATGAATACCTTGAACTTTTTGATGAGCTCGCAGGTCCTGAAGGACAAAATGATCCGGACAAAAAAAATGCCCCTCCATCAGTTAAAGACTCTGTTAAAATACTGGGCATCTGTAAAAAAATTAACTATACTCTTAACCATGAACAAAAAGTAATAGTCGTGGTGAGACTCTATGAACTTGTTAATGCAGATCACCGATTCACATCACAGAGAATGAACATTATAAATACTGTGGCAGAGGTCTTCAAAATAAGCTCTGATGAATTAACTGCAATAGAACAGTTTGTTAAATCCTCTCATCCATCAGAAGTTAATAATCCTTCAATCATGGTCCTTAACCCTGAGAATGAGAGATGTGAATCTTTTAAAAAAATATTGGCAGGATATCAGAATATTAACATTTTCGTACTCCGGATTGCCAGTGTGAATCTTTACTTCCTTAAATATCTGTCGGAAGAACAGCTTTATCTCAATGGTCTGCCAATAAGCTCCGGACTGGTTTACACCTTTGCAAAAGGCGGGTCAGTAAAATCAGCACAAGGCCTTTCAATATATTACAGCGACATCAGTGCCTGTTTCCTTTCAGAAATAATAATACATAAACTTTCCTTAGTTGTTGAAAATCTTTCTTACAATTTTATCGAAGGACATCGCGCCATAAATGACATTAGTTTTTCAATCGACGAAGGTAAGCTTATGGGAATTATGGGAGCCAGTGGTTCAGGTAAGACAACGCTTTTAAACCTTTTAAGCGGAATACTGAAACCTTCAGACGGCTCAATCCGAATAAACGGGCTTGATGTTAACAAAAACTCATCTGAGCTTGAAGGAGTACTGGGCTATGTCCCTCAGGATGATCTTCTGATTGAGGATCTGACAGTATTTGAAAATTTGTATTACGCTGCCTGTCAATGCTTTAATGATAAAAATAAGCAGGAGATAACTTCCCTTGTTGATCAGACATTATTGAATCTGGGACTTTATGAGAAAAGGGATTTTAAAGTAGGCAGCCCTCTTAACAAGGTGATTAGCGGAGGCCAGAGAAAAAGACTTAATATTGCCCTGGAGCTAATCAGAGAACCTTCTGTTCTTTTTCTCGATGAGCCAACCTCAGGACTTTCTTCAAGGGATTCAGAAAACCTGATGGATCTGCTTCGTGATCTTACATTAAAAGGAAAACTTGTAATAACTGTTATTCACCAGCCATCATCCGGGATCTTTAAAATGTTCGATAAAATTGCTATCCTCGACCAGGATGGCTTTATGGTTTTTTATGGAAATCCGGTCGATGCTGTTATTTATTTTAAAACTCTTGATGACCAGATTAATGCCAGTCAGGGTGAATGTCCTTCATGTGGAAATGTAAACACGGAGATAATATTTGACATCATCGAAAGCCGTGTTGTTGGTGAATTTGGCAAATATACAGATAAAAGAAAAGTCAGGCCTGAAGAATGGGCTGAAATTTATAACAGGAATCATCCGCCAATTGCAGTTGCCGAAGTAAAGGAAGCTCCCCACAAGAACCTTCAGAGACCGGGTCTGTTAAAACAGTTCCTGATTTACTTTACACGTGACATAAAGAGCAAATGGGCTAATTACCAGTATGTCAGCTTGACTCTTCTTGAAGCTCCTATCCTTGGTTTTATCCTGTCGTACATTATCAAATATATTGTAGATCCCGATTCAGATATCTATATATTTTCAGAAAATGAAAACTTGCCGATATACATTTTCATGAGCCTGATAGTTGCTCTTTTTCTGGGACTTACAATGAGTGCCGAGGAAATCTTCCGCGACAAGAAGATCCTTAAGAGAGAGCATTTTCTTAATCTGAGCAGAACAAGCTACCTGGCTTCGAAGATCTCAATAATGATAATCATTTCAGCTATTCAGTGTGCCCTGTTCCTGCTTATAGCCAATCACATTCTTGGTATAAAAGGAATGTTCCTCCGTTACTGGCTGGCACTTTTTACAACTGCATTTTCAGCGAATATGATTGGCCTTAATATATCAGCAGCCCTGAATTCAGCAATAACTATCTATATTGTAATTCCTCTATCAATAATACCAATGATGGTCCTGAGCGGAGCAATGTTCCCCTTTGACAAACTGAACCGCCAGATCGGGAGTGTTGAAAAAGTACCTGTAATAGCCGAACTGATGCCAACAAGATGGACATACGAAGCTCTTATGGTCTCGCAATTCAAGGATAACAAGTTCAGCCAGGTAAAATACACAAAAGAAGGAGAAACATTTTATTCATTACAGAAGAAGATAAGTGAAGCTGATTTTAATAAAGTCTACAGAATCCCGGAATTAAAAAAAGCGCTGAAGGCCGCCCTTGAAGAATATCAAAAGAATCCTAAAACAATTGAGACAGAAGATAACAATAATGCCTCTTCGCGGTTCAATAACCTTAAACTGATACAGAATGAACTTTTAACGATATCACAGGTTTATAACCTCCCTCCATTCAAATATCCAAACTCTCTCACATCATATGAGTTTAATCCCGTAGTGGCAGACTCTGTTTATAGCTATCTCAACCTGGTTGATGATCATTTCAGTAAGGTTTCAATCAAAGCCAGTGATGCAAAAGACAGATTCTATATCCTTAATAAAAAGAGCCTTGACAAGATGCGTGACGACTACTTTAATTATAAGCTTGAAGAAACCGTAACAAAGTATTATGAAAGGAATAAAATCCTGTTCCATAATAATAGACTGGTACAAAACACTGATCCGGTATATCTTGATCCCCAGAAGAAAGGGTTTTTTAGATTTCGTACCCATTTTTATGCCCCTTCAAAATACATATTCGGAATTAAAACGGATACATTTACATTCAATATCCTCCTTGTTTTGCTTAGCAATATATTTTGGTACCTGATCCTTTACTATGATTTGCTGGCTAAATTTGTACAACTCATTGAAAAATTTAAGCTTCGAAGAAAATTATTTCAAAGAATAAAATTTAATTTTCTTATTTTTGTGTTAATCATTCTTACTGTCTGATGAAAGAAAAATTTATTTTTATTCTTCTTATAATAGCATGTTCTTGTTTTTCATGTAGAAATTCTTCAAAAAAAACAGTTGAATTCATCTTCCCTGAAGCTGATTCAGTGTCATTGGAGGAGTCTGAAAAACTCAGTTCAGAAGCAATAGAAGAAATAGCAAAAAACATCTCCTCTCCCGTAGAGATAGCCTACCTGCTTCAGAAGATGTCAGTCCCTTTTTCTCCGGATTATCTGGCATCTTCAATAGATCCAAACAAAGAGGTTACAGCCTTTAAAAAGGCTCTTTCCCTGGGGATTCTTGGTGCTGACCTGGGGTATCTTAATATGTATGAAAAAACCGGAACATCAATAAATATTCTTTCATCAATACAAAAACTGGCTGAAGGAATTAAGGTAGGCCATTTTTTTGATTTCAAGACTATTAAAAGACTTTCGCTCAATAAATCAAACCTTGATTCACTTCTCTTCCTTTCAATAGACTCCTATACTCAGATTGATAAATACCTGCGGGATAATGCCCGTGGACAGTTATCTTCACTTATGATAATTGGTGTCTGGATCGAAGGTCAGTATCTGGCAACACAGGTTGTAAAAGACTATCCCGATCCTATGCTGAAAGACAGGATAGGAGAACAGAAGATAATCCTGAATGATCTTATTCTTCTCGCTAATCCCTATTGTAACAGAGACGATGAATATAAAAAGTTATGTGAATATCTCCAGCAGATCAGGGAAAAATACCGTGACGTAAAAATCTCGTATACCCTTGGAGAACCTGAAAGTGTTGAGAAGGACGGAGGCCTTGTAATAACACAGACTGAGACAAGTAAAGTTGAAATGACTGAAGAACAGCTTGCTGATATTATCCAAATCACAAAAGAAATACGGGATAAACTAATTACAAAAAATTAGTATGAAAAAATATTTACTCATTACTCTGCTAATCCTGGCAACCGGTGTTCTTACAAGAGCTCAATCATCAGACCCGCTTGTCAGTAATTGTGTTATGAGCGCAGGTTCCAACACCAGATATCTCAAGGACTTCAGGGTTCAGCTAGGGAAAGGATCTTCACCCGGGGAAATGCGTTATAAAGCACAAATATCTCTTTGGAAAAATACAAAATACAGGTTCTCAATGTGCAATTCAGATGATTCAGAAGGGCAGCTTATCCTGACAATAAAGGATGAATCAAATAAGGTTGTCCTTTCATCTTTTGACGAGAGTACCAAAAAAGTTTATCCTTTTGTTGATTTTATCTGCAATAAAAGCGGGATATATACTCTTAATTATGATTTCAATGAAGGAAACCAGGGATCTGGGATTGGTGTTGTTTCAATGGTAAAATAGTATAGCCCCTCAGAAAATATTCAATATTTGTACAAGCAATATCATGACAAACAATCCTGTAAAAAAAATCTCAGGCAATAATTTTCTTTTCACAAATACAAAATAATGAGCCATAAAATAACAGGAAGGAATTCCTGTTAACCACATCATCTCAATTGATACTGACGGCAGTAAAAAATACAGAACAAGAGAGATCCCGAATGCCCAGAAAAGCAGAAAATATGTTTTACGGGCTTTTACTTTCTTTGCATTCAGCTGATTCGAAAGGAAACCCAGGCTTATAAGTAATATAAGGGCGACATATATTAAAACAACGACGGTAATCCTGTCAAATTTATAAACTGAGTTATCAGTGAAAAGGTTATCAGTGAAATCTGACAGAAGAAGTCCCAGATCTCTGTCCATAACATAAAAAAAACCTGCCACAACAATAAATGGTGTAATCAGGCCCAGTAAAGAAAGTGCTATCTCACTGAAATTAACAGTCCTCAGCATTACGATCCCCACAAAGAGCAATATAACGAACCAGATCAGATTAGCATAGAACAGGCTTCCAATGCTTATCAGAATGCCGGCATCAAAAAAATTGTAAGCGATACCTTGCTTTCTGTAAGCACCCATGATCCTCATCATTGCAAGTATAAGAAATATTGCAGCCGGAAGAACGGGATTCAGTTTCTGGTTGAAAGGGAAAACAGCAGTTAAAAGCAGATAAAGTATTACCGGTAGAAAAGTTCTCTCATTAATAAAGAATACAGCCGTATTGAATCCTGATATCAGAAACAGCATAACGAATACAAGCACTAAAGTAAAAATTGTCCCTGCTATATGATTACCTGCCAAAAAATACTTAACCAGACTGTATAAGGGCATGGGAGCAGTTTCGTAAATGAAAGGTCCTGCTGATTGCGGATTCGTGAAGGCACCAATCCACAATAATCCAAGAGTTATAATAATCAATAGCATAACTCCGGGATCCGTTCCCTTGAAAATTCTCAAAAGCATTTTAACTACAAATCAAATCCTATATCCGTCCGGTAATATATTTTTTCGAATGAAATTGATTTTGCATTTTTATATGACTCCCTCAATGCGTCTTCCATCGTTGCTCCACGAGCTGTAACAGCAAGCACCCTCCCTCCTGATGTAACTACTTTAGCATCTGAGAACTTAGTGCCAGCATGAAAAACAACACACCCGTCGGCCTTGTCAAGCCCTCGTATTTCCCATCCTTTTTCATAACTTCCGGGATACCCTCCCGACACAAGCATTACTGTTGTTACGAAATCGTCGGATATTTTCAAATCGCGTTCAGACAAATTACCTTCAGCAACTCCTTCAAGAAGGTCAAATATATCGGATTTGATCCTGGGAATAATTACTTCCGATTCCGGATCCCCAAGCCTGACATTATATTCAATAACATAAGGATCTCCTTTCACGCTGATCAGACCGAAGAAAATAAAACCCTTATAAACAATATCTTCTTTTGACAATCCCGTAATCGTAGGTTCAATTATTCTTTCCCTGACCTTTTGCATAAACTCAGAATCAGCAAAAGGGACAGGTGAAACAGCTCCCATTCCTCCGGTATTCAACCCTGTGTCTCCATTCCCAATTCTCTTGTAATCCTTTGCTTCCGGAAGGATCTTATATGAAATCCCATCTGTTATGATGAACACTGATAATTCAATTCCATTCAGAAACTGCTCAATAACTACCCTTCTGCCTGCATCACCGAATTTGCCTTCAAGCATGGCGATTACTTCGCTGAATGCTTCATCCTGATCATTGATGATTATAACTCCTTTCCCTGCGGCTAATCCATCTGCTTTTATTACATAGGGTGGTTCTAGAGTTTTGAGAAAAGCAGGCACTTCATTCACATTCGAGCTGTCAAAGCTTTTATATGAAGCTGTTGGGATCTGGTGACGTTTAAGAAATCCTTTGGCAAAATCCTTGCTTCCCTCAAGTCTTGCTGCTGATTGGCTCGGTCCGATCACAGGGATATTTTTTAATTGATAATCTTCCGAAAAAAAATCACTAATACCAGCCACAAGCGGAGCTTCAGGTCCAACAACAAGCATTTTTACGTT
>DAONXX010000053.1:8863-9756 GCA_035414025.1 Bacteroidales bacterium
GAACTGCTTTTTTTATTCCTTCAAAATCCCCGGGATCAAGAGGCAGATTAGTACCTACGGTTGCAGTACCGGCATTACCCGGCCCGATAAAGATCCGGCCTACTTTACTGCTCTGCGCCAATTTCCATGCAAGAGCATGCTCTCTCCCTCCGCTTCCAAGGATTAAAATATTCATCTGACAAAATGATTAAGTCTTTTCAAAAGTAATATATCAATCCGAATAAAGACTGATAAAATCAGCAAATAATTTATAGGGAATAAGGTATTTCGAATCTGTATCCCGCAACTTTACAGAATTCAAGAAAATCTGTTAAAATCATCAGGGCAGATGATGATTTTTTATCATGAAAAACAATTACGGATCCGGGACGTATCTTAGCTTTAAGAAAGTCAAGCGTTCTTTTTGCCCCAAATTTCTGGTCATAATCATATGACATAAGATCCCACATGAATACCCTGTATTTTCTACTTAAGAGTCTGTACTGACTTAATTTCATTCGCCCATAGGGCGGCCTGAATATCTTATCCGAAGTTAATCCGGCAGCCCGATCTGCATCCTCACAATACTTGTTGGTCGGGGTTTTTAAGCCATTTAAATGATTATAACAATGATTGCCAACAACATGTCCATGTTGTTTAATCATTTTAATTAATTCGGGATACATCTCAGCTTTTCTGCCACTGCAGAAAAAGATTGCCTTTGCTCCCTTTTGCTCCAGCATGTCCAGGATCAAGGTAGTTGAAACAGGGTCCGGCCCATCATCAAATGTAAGATACAGGATTTTTTCAGATGTTTCAATCCTGAAAACAGCCTTCGGGTAAAATAGCTTTAGAAGCAACCAGGGACTGAAACTCCTCATAAAATTACTGCTGAGGCGAATAGAGCCGGCTGT
>DAONXX010000053.1:9766-14095 GCA_035414025.1 Bacteroidales bacterium
AATTACCTATCATTGGTTCAATAACAGTAGTAAGAGAATCCTTTTTCAAAGAGATTGAGAGATTGTAAATATCCAGCATTGTCTGCATATTTATGCCATTAGGATATTCAAGACCAAAGCGGTCACCGGGATCGAGGCTCACTGCATAATCCAGGTATTCCTTTGCATAATTCACAATCTCCCCAATCAGTTTTTCTCCTTCTTCTGTTTGACCGGCATTAAGAAGTACTTCTGCAAATCCGATGGAATAGTAATCATCTGGCAATTTCCCGGATGGCACTATCTCTCTCCCTTTCCTCACTGTTTCGAGAGCCTTAAGAGTGTCACCTTCTGCAAGCAATGTTTTGCCAAGATTCCCGAATATCCTTCTGTAATTACTGAACATTCTGCGGTTAGTCTCATCAAGATAGACTGATGGATCATCGGCATTCCCCCATTTGAATTTGTTCATCATATTATCATACATGATATGAGGATCGATAATTCCATAGTCGCTGTTATCCGTTTTCTCGATTTTCAACGGAACGATCCTGTATGCCATACCCTCCTGAACAAAGAATTTATCAAGCCCCTTATACTGACTTGATGGTACCGTTGTTGCCATATAAACAGGCCGATCCCAGTCATTGGAAGCCAGAAGATCCATTATTGCCAGATCCCCCTTAAAGGCATAATCATCATTATATTCCCAGATCATCGGTGAAACTATTTTGTCTTTGAAATACTCCTTGACAGTTCCATTAGCAAGAACCTTTGATGTATCAACATCAATAAGGAATTTACCAGTTGGCAGATAGTTAAGATATTCCCCTCCACCAACATGAGTCATGAATTGCCTGTCATCGCGGCCTGCAAATTGGACTAAATCCTTGATGTTAGCCGCTTTACTATTGTTGAGGTCAACAGGGAGCTGGGTTCTTACTCCTTCCAGATATTTTTCCGAAGGTAGAGAAAACGGCAATGGATCCGATTCAAAAGCTTTCTGCCTCATCATATCTATATACCATCCTGCCTGGATATAGCTCAGGTTTGCTACCCTTACATCTGTACGAAGCTGTTCAACATCCTGAACACACCACACAGGAAAGGAGTCATTATCTCCATAGGTGAAAAGTATACTGTTTGGAGAGCAGGATTCAAGATAATTAGCTCCAATATCCCTTGCTGTGTAACGACCTGATCTATTATGATCATCCCAGTTTTCCAAAGCCAGTAACAAAGGAGCCGCAACCAGCAGCAGGATAAAGGTAAGAAGTGCAGATAGTTTTGCATTCATGAACTCTTCCAGCTTTTCATACAGGTACATAAAACCAAGTCCTATCCATATTGCAAAAGCATAAAACGAACCCGCATAGGCATAATCGCGTTCACGTGGCTGGTCAGGATACTGGTTAAGGTATAAGATTATAGCAAGACCAGTCATTATAAAAAATGAAAAAATTATTATCAGCCCATTTCTGTCTTTTTTGTATTGCCAGAAAATGCCAGCAATACCAATCAGCAGGGGTAAAAAATAATATTTGTTGGTCCCGGGGTTGTTCTTAAGATCAGAAGGCAGATCATCCTGGGGCCCGAGTCTTGCATCATCAATGAATTTTATCCCGCTGATCCAGTTCCCATGTATCTTATTTCCGTTACCCTGTACGTCATTCTGGCGGCCTGCGAAATTCCACATGAAATACCGGAAATACATGAATCCGGCCTGATACCTGAAAAAGAAACGAAGATTCTCTCTGAATGTGGGACAGGTTACTGTCTGCCTTCCTGCTCCGGTAGTTACAGTAATTTTGCGTCCGGTCACCTTGCCCCAGTGTATGTAATCCGCTTCATGCTCTGAAGCAGGACTATACATACGGGGAAAAAATGTCTCAAACTCATTGTCATATTTGTATTCCGGCCTGTAGTAAGGTTTATATTTACCGTCAACTTTATTATAACCCGCTACAACTTTATACATCTGCGTAGCCGGAGCACTATAGTAATTACCATGAAGTTTCGGAGAGCTTCCGTATTGCTCCATATTAATGTAATACGCAAGAGAAAAGATGTCGGATGGATTGTTCTGATTCATCGGAGGCCTTGCTGACGAACGTATCACTATCATCGCGTAGGAAGAATGACCTATCATGATAACTGCAAGGCAGGTCATTACATAATTAAGCAGGAGTTTTTGTTTTTTCAATGAATATCTGATGCCGAAAACAAGCCCTGCAATAACACTGATAACAAAAACAAGAAGTCCTGTATTATAAGGCAACCCGAAAACATTGACAAATAACAATTCAAACCAGCCTGCTATTTTCGGGACACCGGGTATCAGCATAAACACAAAAAACCCAAGTAACAGAATTGCTACCCCAAGTGCTTTCAGCATTCCCTTTCCGGTGACTTCATATTTCTTGAAATAGAAAACAAACACCAGAACAGGCAGTACAAGCAGGTTAAGGCGATGAACACCCAGTCCCAGGCCCATAATATATGCAATCAGTACTAACCATCGGCCTGAGGAAGGTTTTTCAGCTTCTTCTTCCCACTTGAGCATGGCCCAGAAGACAAGCCCAAGCATAAGAGAAGACATTGCATAAAGTTCTCCCTCAACAGCTGAAAACCAGAAAGTATCAGTGAAAGTATAAGCCAACGAACCTATCAGACCGCTACCTATAACAGGGAAAATATGCTTTGTTTCAAAAGGTGTTGTGGCAGTAAAAATGTGTCTCACAAGATGCGTTATTGTCCAGAAAAGGAACATAATTGCAAAAGCGCTGCAAATACATGACAACAAATTTATCATCAAAGCAACTTTCGATCCGTCGCCACCTGCGAAAAGTGTAGCTATCCTGCCGATCATAAGAAACAGGGGAGCACCGGGAGGATGCCCAACCTGAAGCCTGAATGCTGAAAGAATAAACTCACCACAATCCCAGAAGCTGATCGTTGGTTCAACTGTAATAATATAAACCGCTGCGGAAAAAACGAACACAAGCCATCCGGCAATATTATTCCAGCGACGATAAGTACTAAGAACTGGATCCATCTTATTTTATATTTCTGTTTGATGAAAAAGCAAAGAACGTAAAAATTCAGTTAACGAGCTTAACCATTATTCACTTTAACACCATATTTAATTCAAACAATTATCAATCAACAATATAACTTATATAAATTTCAATCCAATACTGATGTGATCAGCTAAGATCACATTATAATAATTTTCAGGAAAAATTACAAACAGACAGAATACCTCCATTGTTTATCCTGCCAGATTTTTCCTGCATAGTCTATCCCTATCCGCCTGTGACAGCTAAAGGCAGGCCTTAAACCTTCATCTTCCACCCAGATACGCTGTGAAACAGTCAGATCCTCACCATAGAATGATTTATCAATACACAAAGCCTTGCTCAATCTGCCGGGACCGTAAAATCCATCAATTCCACGTATGAGGACAGCCTGGGGATCATCCTCTTCTCCAGTAACAAAGTTTAGCATCCAGTATATGCCATATATCAGGTAAACGTAGATCCTGCCGCCTCTCATATACATTACTTCAGTCCTGGGAGTTCGTCCCCTGCTTGCATGACAGGCTTCATCTTCCATACCCCGGTAAGCCTCCGTTTCGGTAATCATGTATCGCTCCAGTATATTCTCTTCCGACCTGATCACAATTATTTTTCCGATCAGATCGGGAGCTACGTAAAGCACATCACGTAAGAAAAAATCTTCTGTAAGTTTTTTTGCCTCCGCCATGATTAATACGGTGTCTTCCCTTCATATTCATCCCATTTTCTGAATATCTCCTCTCCGGCTGAATCCTCTAATCTGATAAAAGATATTTTCCTTTTGCCAGGATCAAGCGCCAGTTCATCATAGATCATTTTGTCGCTAAACCCTGCAAGTTCAGCATCAGTACGGTCGTTTGAATAGACAACTTTTTTTATGCCCGACCAGTAAACAGCTCCGAGGCACATGGGACACGGTTCACAGGAAGTATATAAAGTGCAATCCGACAAATCATATGTAGAAAGTATCTCAGAAGCCTTACGGATTGCAAGTATTTCAGCATGAGCCGTAGGATCATTTAAATGCACCACACTATTAACAGCTTCCGAAATAATCCTCCCGTTCTTTGCTATCACGGCCCCAAAAGGTCCATTCCCTTTATCAATCCCTTCTACAGCAATTTCGATAGCTCTGTTAATAAAACGCCTGTCGTTATTCATATACAACGATAATTTTTTAATGACATGAAAAACAAAAATACTTTTAGTTTTGATTATTGTAAATTCAATTAGTAAATGCAACTAAAGGAAAAAGGATGTTGGGGGTCATGAC
>DAONXX010000054.1:0-13994 GCA_035414025.1 Bacteroidales bacterium
CGGACGTATCTCAATTTGAGAGATCACTGTGTCAGTTCCGAATGTATCCTTAAGGGTTTTTGCTATTGAACTTTTAAGTGAAGGGATGAAAGGGTCATTTGATTTCTCAGGTTCCAGTATAAGGGAAATCCCGTTTTCTCTGGAAGAGATGTCGGATACCATCCCGAGTGCAACAATGTCTTTGCCTTTCTCAGGATGAATAACCTTTTTAAGCGCTGAGAGTATCTGGTCTTTCGGGATCATTATTTTTATTTAATTTAATTAAAAACAGCCTGTAAGTTTAGTATTTTTTTAAATAAACACAAAATTGTCTGTAAAGTTCAGCTAAGGGATCCCTGAATATTTTCCTGAAGTTAAGGACAGTATCATTTTTCACAATAATATCTTCATTATTGAGAGGCTTTTGCATCGTTGAAGTATTTCCAAATTTACTCAATTGTTTTATTCTTAGGCAATCTGAATGCCAGGTAGCATATTTTGGAGCCTTTATTTATGAAGATCTCTTCATAGTGAGTACGGATTGACAGAATATCATTCCCTTCAAACTCTGAATGCAGATCAGTAGTTGAAGCAATTATTTCCAGGCAGTTCCTCTCTGCAATAGATTTTGTGTAATTATAAAGTTCGGTATTATCTGTTTTGAGATTGACAACTCCATTGTTTCTCAGAAAATTACTGTATTTATTCAGAAACCAGGGGCAGCTAAGGCGTCTGTTTGAATTATGCTTATTTGAGTGGGGATCGGGGAAAGTAAGCCATATTTCATGGACTTCGTCATGAGAAAAGAAAAGATCTATGAATTCAATTCTGGTCCGGAGGAAAGCTGCATTCTGAATTTTATTTTCGTTGGCAGTTTTTGCACCTCTCCACATCCTTGCTCCTTTAATATCAACGCCAATGAAATTTCTGTCGGGGTATCTGAGGGCCAGACCCACGGTATATTCTCCTTTGCCGCAACCAAGTTCTACTGTTATGCTGTTGTTATTACAGAAGATTTTTTCATTCCAATTACCTTTCAGAGGATGATCCTTTTCAAACTGAGCTGAATTCCCGGGCTGAATGACATTATTGAAAGTTTTCAATTCTGCCCATTTGGCAAGCTTGTTTTTACCCACGATTCAAGATTTATCTGTTCAACTCGCGGATATTTATTCCGATATCATAAACTCCTTTTAGATCACCTATCCTCATGCCATGCCTGATAGTGAAATTATAGTTCCCTTTTCTTGGGAAGAAGACCATGGATCTGTAAGGCAGATTCAGCTCGTGGACATCCCCTGCTCCCCTGCCAAACCAGTTGCCTTTTTCATCAGCAAGATAATATTCAAGAGTATCTGTCATTTTATTTCCGTCGGGGGAAGTTGTTGTAACGAACAGAAAGATATTCCGGTAGGGGTACTCAGATCCGGTTCTGATTGTGAAATAAACATCTGAAATGCAAGTTGTATCGTCAATCGGGGCTGTAAAATCAACGATATCAGAAAGGCTCCAGGTCTGTTGGGGCATTGCTACGGAATCAGTATATATCATATCGCTGTTACACGCGGTAAGCAGGAATATTATGATAATTGGCAGAATTGTTATTCTAGTTGTTTCTTTTATCATTGTCCTTCCTGTTTTTTTTCTTCCGGGAGTTTTTATTGTACCTTTTTTTGGGCCTGGTATTGTCGAAGCGATTTAAATTATTGTCTTTGAGAAGATCTTCTGAAGGTGTTTCGTGGTACTGATCCGTAGTTGTCAGTTTGTCTGCTTTCAGCCCTTTCCTGTTCATGGCCTGAATTTCCTTTACACGTTGAACGGGAACAGGAACAAGATTCATTGAGGAGTGTGGATCGTTTGAGTACCAGTAGATACCTTTATGGACTTCGATTTTCTGGAAATAGGCAGTACCCTCGGCTGTCTCAAGAGGAATATCTTTTTGCGGGAATGAATTTTGGGCTTCGATATAACAGTCTATCTCATAATTCAGGCAGCATTTAAGTTTTCCGCATTGTCCTGCAAGTTTTTGAGGGTTAAGCGACAGTTCCTGATATTTTGCATGGGTTGTTGTTACCGATATGAAATTAGTGATGAATGTTGCGCAGCACAACTCTCTTCCACAGGCTCCTATTCCGCCTATTCTGCCTGCTTCCTGGCGGGCTCCTATCTGGCGCATCTCTATCCTGACCTTGAATTCATCAGCCAGTACCTTTATTAATTGCCTGAAATCCACTCTTTCATCAGCAATGTAGTAAAAGATCGCTTTAGTCTTGTCTCCCTGATATTCAACATCACCAATCTTCATATCAAGCTTAAGTTCCTCAGTGATCTGTCTGGATCTGAGCATAGTTGGGATCTCAAGTTTTTTAGCTTCTTCCCATTTCAGGATATCTGCAGGTTTTGCTTTCCTGTAAACCTTTTTCATTTCGTCGGGAGAGGGCTGGGCCTTAAGTTTTTTCATCTGCTGCTTTACAAGGCATCCTGTCATGGATACTCTGCCGATGTCATGTCCGGGGGATGCTTCTACAGCAACAATATCCCCAATCTCGAGACGGAGGTTGTTTATATTCCTGAAGAATCCTTTTCTGGTATTCTTAAAGCGGATCTCAACAATCTCATTATCTTCAATACAACCGGGAAGATTGTGTAACCAGTTAAAGGAATCAAGTTTGTTTTTACCGGGTTTATATTTTATTTCAGGCAGTTTAATATCTTCATCGGGATGAGCCTGAACTTCGTCATTTTCTGTCATAGAACGATACTGAATATTCTCCACAAAAATAGTGAATAAAAGAATTAATGTCAATTCCGCTCTTTTGTTCAGCGGATCAGCTTAACGACCTTAAGTGCCAGATCGAGGAAAATTATTTTTGCGTTGCCATTAGCTTCAACATGATGGAACGCCTGGTTTAATTCTTCAGTGAGCGGGGAAATATTTTTCAGGTTTACGTAGGGATGGAAATTTTTAGAAAAGTGCATTTCCTCATTGCCCAGATAGACCAGGTTGTTTTTCTTCTGGTCAAGAGATAGCATGAGGTTCTCTCTTATCAGGCGAAGCGCATAGGAGATAAAGTTTTTCTGAGCTTCTCTTCCTTTTGCAGCCATTTCTTCCGACCAGGTGATCAGTGCAAGTATGTCACGTTTCCATGAATACCTCATAAGCGACTTGAAATTGTCGAGGTTCCAGAGTGATGATTCCTGGTTTTCCAGGAGGTCGGAGGCCCTTATTATATTTCCGTTTGCTATCCTTGCTATCTCAGTTGCCTGTTCCGGAGCACTGCCATACTTTTTTATCAGATAATCCTTTATTTCATTTCCTGTAAAGCCGGGTACTTTTATTTGCTGACATCTCGAAAGGATTGTTGATATAACTTTGTCAGATTCCTGGGAAACCAGCAGAAAAAGGGTTCTGTCGGGAGGCTCCTCAATGATCTTAAGCAGTTTATTTGCTGCCGAGGGATGCATTTTTTCAGGAAGCCAGATTATCATTATCTTGACTTCAGATTCGAAAGCTTTGAGGCTCAGCTTTTTTATTATCTCTCCGGCTTCGGAAGCAAATATCTGCCCCTGTTCTTTTTCCACACCGAGGGCATTAAGCCAGCTGTTGAATGTAAAAAAAGGCGACTTGCTTACAAAATCTCTCCACTCTTCAATAAATGAATCGCTTATCGGGTCTTCTTTTTTATTTTTGATCTTGATAACCGGAAACACAAAATGAAGGTCAGGATGTATCATTTTTTCGTATTTCACGCATGATTTACAGATCCCGCAAGAGTCATTTTCAGTTCTGTTCTCACAGCTAATGTATGTTGCATAAGCCAGAGCAAGGGCAAGTGATCCGCAACCCTCCGGCCCGGAAAATATCTGGGCATGGCTCACTCTTTTTGAGTGTACAGACCTTATAAGTTTTTCAATAGTCCTTTTATGACCGGGGATGGCTGAGAACTTCATTGTACAAGCGGAGCGAATTGTTAATTTTTATTTCAGTGCGTCAAGTGCCTTATTATAGTCAGATTCCTGCGTAATCTCGGGCACCGGTTGTGTGTATAAAAGATTTTGCCATTAATTTTTTCAAAATTAATTAAACTTTTAACAACATTAAAACATTTGAACTTACCCCCATGTTTGATTTCACTTTTTTGAAAATTTAAATATGACGGGGAGGCGGATATTTAAAAAATAATTAGGTTTGTATAGTTTATAAAAATTGACTTATAAAAACTCAGATATATGAAAATGATCCAGGATTTTAATTTCAAAGGCATTAAGACAATAGTAAGAGTTGACTTTAATGTTCCGCTTGACAAGAATACTCTTGTAGTAACTGATGATACGAGAATTCGTGGCGCACTGCCGACCATAAATAAGATAACAGGAGATGGCGGGTCAGTAATACTGATGTCACATCTGGGAAGGCCCGTGGGAAGGATGGAGAAATTTTCACTTAAGCCGGTTCTTCCGGTCCTTGAAAAACATCTCGGTAAAAAAGTTCTTTTTGCTGATGATTGTCTTGGTGAATCTGCAGTAAGAATGTCTGCAGCTTTGAAACCCGGAGAGGTTCTGCTTCTTGAAAATGTACGTTTTTATCCTGAAGAAGAAGGAAAACCTGTTCTTCCGGAAACAGCTACGGAAGAAGAGAAGAAAGCTGCAAAAGCTGAGATGAAGATAAAACAGAAAGAGCTGGCAAAAAAACTGGCAAGCTATGCAGATGTTTATGTAAATGATGCTTTTGGAACAGCTCACAGAGCCCATGGCACAACAGCTGTAATAGCAGATTATTTCCCGGCTGACAAGAGAATGTTCGGCTTTCTTATTAACAGCGAGCTTGCTGCAATGGACAGGGTGCTTAATAATGCACAGCGTCCTTTCACTGCGATAATGGGGGGAGCAAAAGTATCTGACAAGATCCTTCTTATGGAGAATCTGCTTAACAGGATCGATAACCTGATAATCGGCGGCGGAATGACTTATACTTTTATAAAGGCACAAGGAGGGAAGATTGGTAAGTCTCTCTGCGAAGAAGACAAGCTTGATCTAGCCCTGAGGATCCTTGAGAAAGCAAAAGAAAAAGGAGTCAATGTTTATTTGCCGGTCGACAGTCTTAATGCCGATAAATTTGATAACGAAGCTGACACAAATATTTCTGCAATTAATGAAGTTCCTGAAGGTTGGCTAGGCCTTGATATAGCTGAAAATACAATTAAGAAATTTTCGGAAGTGATTGAGAATTCAAAAACTATTCTCTGGAACGGACCTATGGGTGTTTTTGAAATGGAGAAATTCTCAAAAGGTACAACAGCTGTTGCAAAAGCCATTGCAGCTGCAACTGCTAAGGGTGCATTCAGTCTGATAGGCGGAGGAGATTCGGTGGCTGCAATAAACAAGAACAAACTTGCCGATAAGGTTAGCTATGTTTCGACAGGCGGAGGCGCTATGCTTGAATATATGGAAGGGAAAAAGCTTCCGGGGATTGCTGCAATCAGGGGCGAATAGAAAGGCTCAAAAGCGTTACGGCCTTAGGGTAAGGACCTCAACAGACAGGTTTTAATAGCTATTTCCGGTTAAATTAACTTATCTTTGAAGAATATGAAGAAAAGTATTCTGACAGGATTATTAATTGTATTCCTTTTGCCGTCATGCAATAAAGATGGTAGTTCTGATACATCGGGGACCGTAACAATAAACAATGATTTGAAACGGAATGAACAGACCCAGAATTACTATCTTATAGGGTTTTTATTTTCAAAAGGCGAACTTGTCTCAAGTGAAGCAGTGCCTCCTCCTGATATAATTGTCGACACTGACGGTACAAAGCTTTCTTTTGAAGCAAATAACTTTAAAAATTCATTTTTTCTTTTTGAAGAGTATGCAAATGAATCGCTTGCAAAAGATGCCTTCAATAGCCTTACATCGGCTACCGTGTCTCAGTGGACCGGATCTGCAATTTCTTTGAAACCCAATCAGATATGGCTGTACAGATCGGGAACTGAACGCTATGCAAAGATCAGGATTATCTCAACAAAACTTGATATTACAAAGGATCCTGATTACGCTGAATGCACCTTCGAGTGGGTTTACCAGCCTGATGGCACCTTAACTTTTCCGGCAAGATGAGACCGGTTAGTGCCGACAGTATATTTAATATTTCCGGCGAACGCTCCTTTCAGGAGATTGCACTTGAAATATTCAGTTTACAATCGGAGAGAAATCCTGTATATAAGGATTTCATTAATAATCTTGGGATTAACAGAGATAAAGTAAAAACTATTGAAGAGATACCCTTCCTTCCTGTTGAGTTCTTCAGGACGCAGAAGGTAATTACTGCAGCATTGCCTCCTGAAAAGATCTTTGAAAGCAGCGGTACGACAGGCTCCCATATAAGCAGGCATTACATAACAGATACAGGTATTTATGACAGGAGCATTCTTACAACTTTTAAACTGTTTTATGGCGATCCTTCAGAATACCTCATAACTGCCTTGCTTCCATCGTATATTGAAAGAGGGAACTCATCGCTTATTTATATGATGGATCAGTTAATGAGATTGTCAAATGATCCGCAAGGCGGCTTTTATAATCATAATGTCCTTGATCTGCTGTCTCTTATCGAACATCGTAAAAAAGGAAAAAGAAAGATATTGCTGATAGGGGTCAGTTTTGCGTTACTTGACCTTGCAGAGAAATATTCACCGGATCTCTCTGGTGTTATTGTTATGGAGACCGGTGGCATGAAGGGGAAGCGGAAAGAAATAACGCGTGAAGAACTTCATTCGGTTCTGAAGAATAAATTTAATGTTCAGGCAATACATTCGGAATACGGGATGACTGAACTTTTAAGCCAGGCATATTCAGCCGGAGGAGGCCTTTTTCGTTGTCCTCCCTGGATGAAGATACTCCTGCGGGAGCCACAGGATCCCTTTTCCCTGATCACGGAACCTGGCAGGACAGGAGGACTCAATATTATTGATCTGGCTAATCTGAATTCATGTTCCTTTTTGTCTGTATCAGACCTTGGCAGGCTGCATGAGGATGGAAGCTTTGAAGTGCTTGGCAGGTTCGATAACAGCGATATCCGCGGCTGCAACCTCCTTACAGTATAATCCTGTTTATCAATTTCAGACTCTCAGACCTGCAAGACCTGCACGACCTGCACGACCTGCACGACTTGCAAGACCTGCACGACTTGCACGACCTGCACGACTTGCACGACCTGCACGACTTGCACGACCTGCATGACAATCATAACCCCAGCTTAGTTCTTATCGCAGGCGGTATTCCGTTCTTATTTACCATAATAAAAATTGTCTTGGCTCTTACGTAGCTTTCCGACATGTTAAGATAACCGTTGAAAGAATTTCTGGCAGAGCCCCAGGAATTCTTTGTCTTATAGAATTTTGTTCCGTTTTGATCTTTCACAAGACCTGTAATATGCATAGCATGATCGTCGGTAGTTGTAAAATTCATATATCCTTTCTGCCGGGACTCCTGATCAATTTCAGCCCGGACATTCAAAGCAGCTGAGGAGGTAGTTTTATCCCGTAGCTGATTTTTGTCTTCATGCGGCATAACAGCATAACCATTAGCGAATAAAAATCCTTTTTCACTTGTATCTCCGTCCCAGTTAACTGTGTATCCATTATTGAGTGAGTAATCAATTATCTCTATTAGCTCATCAATGGGTACATTATAAAAGAGAGCCATTGCCCAGTTATCGGGAATTTCAAGAACCCCTCTGCTGTAAAAAGGGAAATGAGTGAAGGAAGTTATTTCGACATAGTCATCAGGATTAATTCCCAGGCTTGAAGCGAAAGAAGCAGGAGTATAATTAACACCTTTATAAATGAATGATTCTGGTACTTTCCCAAGATATGCATCCAGTACGGCATTCACGATTTCCTTATACTGATCACTTTCCTTCTTTTGTTTAACAGCCACATCTGCAACAGCATTAATAAAAGCCTGAAGCTCTGAGTGGTTATGAACAGGCGAGTCATAGTTAAGGCCTGTATAAATTTCCTCAGGCACTATCCCGTGTTCCCTGAACACTTTCATACAGTCGTGAAAATTGCCTCCTTCTCTTGTATTTCCTTTGCCTTTTCGTAAGTAATTGTCTCTAAGTCTGTTAATATAGTTATATCTTACAATGAACATCTCCGAAAGGTCATATTCACCTTTGCCCATGCGAAGCAATTCGGATTCAATGAAAGAGGTTGTTGAAAAGCACCAGCATGTGCCTGTTGCTGACTGGTTCTTTACAGGCGTTGTTTTCAGGTCTATAACGGTTGTGAATTTAAAATCTTCCTCTGTTCCCGGGCTATTCCCCTTTTTTGTTTCTCCTGCTTTCAGCGGGGAAGTAAAAATGATAAGCGCCACTATTAATGCAGGGATGGATCTTTTTCTCATAAATAGTTATCGTAAGGTTGGATAAAAAGCATTTTCAATATGATCAATCTCGAAATCGTTTTCCTTCTTTATGACTCTTATAACGTCAAAACGGCATTCTTTTGATACATTGAACCTTCTGATATAGTTATCAGCAAGGTGGATCAGGATTCTTTGTTTTTCTTTAGTAACAGCCGTAATCGGGTCCATAATAAAATCCTCTGAACGGGTTTTGACTTCTGCAAAAACAATATATTCATTATTCTCGGCAATAATATCAACTTCATTCATTCCTGATCGCCAGTTACGTTTCAGTATCACGTAACCCTTGTTTTTCAGGTATTCGGCAGCAAGGTTTTCTCCTATTTTTCCCAGATCAGGTAAACCGGCCATTTCAGATTTCTATTAATTTGTTTCTGATTGCATAAAGGATAAGACTTGCAGTATTCTTTGAGTTTGTTTTGCTCAGAAGATTGGCCCTGTGTTTATCGACAGTCCTTTTGCTTATAAAGAGCGTATCGGCAATTTCCTGGTTTGAAAGACCCTCACAGATCTTAATAAGTATCTCTTTTTCTCTTTTAGAGAGATTAGCCATTTTGATCTCATTTTCACGATGTTTTATTTTCTGAATGACATTGTAGAGAAGTTCCTGGGAGAAATAACTGCCTCCTTTTATTACTGTAAGGATGGCTTCTCTCACCTCATTTATGTTTGAGTCTTTCAGAAGGAAGCCCTTGGCTCCGGCGTCAATCATTTTATAATAGTATTCCTCTTCACCGTACATCGACAGGGCAATTACATTTATTTTCGGATTGATTTTGAGTCCCCTCCTTGTTGCTTCGATACCATCCATTTCCGGCATGTTAATATCCATCAGGGCTATTTCAGCATTTGTGTTTTTTATAATCTCAATGAATTCATGACCGTTTAAAGCTTCCCCTACAACTTCAAAATCAGGGAATGCATTAAGTAAAATTTTAAGGCCATTTCTGAATAGCTGATGGTCATCCGTAATTATGATACGTATTTTTTCCATAGAAATGTGTACTCAATGGTCGTTGTTGTTGATTTTAAATCTTTAAATATTCGTGAAGTTAAAAGACATGATTACATTTTCAGTTCATTTGATCATTTTAATCAGTACGCTTGTTCCTTTGCCCGGAGTGCTTTCAAGGACAAATACTCCTTCAACAGTCTTTACCCGTGTTTCAATATTTGACAGCCCCATACCTTTATTTTCTTCCTTTCTGAGTGAATTAATGTCAAATCCGCGGCCGTTATCTGAAAAATGCAAGGTAATGAATTTTTCATGTTTGTTCAGCTCAATATCAATTTTGGAAGCTCCTGAATGTCTTATTGAATTGTTAATCAATTCACACACAGCCCTGTATATAACCACTTCCTTGTCGTTTTCAATCCTGCTGTTCTCCATATTCGATTTGAAGTCGATTTCAATAGCTTTCGTCTGATTTATTTTTGTTGTGAAATTATTTATAGCACTTGCCAGTCCGAAATTTGACAATATATGAGGACTCAGATTATCCGAAACATCCTTAATTGTACTTATTGCTTCGTTAATAAGATGATTTGTATTATTCAGTATGATTATACCTGAGGGATCATTTATCCTTGATGTAAGGGAAGATAATGACATTTTAATAGTTGACAGGATTGGTCCGAGGCCATCGTGAAGATCTTTGGCAAATCTTTTCCTTTCGTTTTCTTCGGTATTTATTATTGCGTTCAGTACTTTTCGTTCAGTCCGAAGACGATCTGTTTCAGCCTTTTTAAGGGAATAAAAAATCTCCCTTATCAGTATCACACCGACAATCAGCATAAAAGAAACAAGGACACCGGTCCATTCATCTATCATCTGCCAGGTATATGAAGGTGTTCCCCTGAAAAATTCAAACAGTTGTATTATTTTCCTTACAGCCATGAAAACGAAAGCCGATGACAGGAGTATCCATGACAGCCTGTATTTGGTAAGCTTTATAAAACCAAGGGCAATTGAAGCGGCAGCTATCTGAAGTACAATGGAAATAACAAGAGCGATTAATCGTACCATGTCAGGAGGTTTTTTACAAAAATAGGACTTTTAAGGCATTACGGCCTTAACGCATTTGTGCCTTTATGCCTTTTTTCTAACTTTAGAGCCTTATTTTAAAATGATGAGGCTCATTTATAACATCGGAATCCGGCTTTACATTGCTATCATCTGGCTTGTATCTCCTTTTAACAGGAAAGCAAGGTTATGGATAAGCGGCAGGAAGGGCTGGTATCAGAAATTAAAGAGCAAAGTTGATACAGATGGCAGATATATATGGGTTCACTGTGCCTCGCTTGGTGAGTTCGAGCAGGGAAGGCCTGTCATTGAAGCTATAAAGAAAAAAGCAGCTGAATATAAAATTATTGTTACTTTTTTTTCTCCTTCAGGTTATGAAATAAGGAAAAACTACGAGCTGGCTGACATTATATGTTACATGCCTTCAGACAGTCGCCGAAATGCTGAAAAGTTTATTGATCTGGTCCGTCCTGAGAAGGTCATATTTATTAAGTACGAATATTGGTATAATTATATAACTGTATTGGCTGAAAGGCAGATACCTTTATACATTATTTCAGCTATTTTCAGGAAGAATCAGTACTTCTTTAAATGGTACGGAGGCTTCTTTCGCAGTTTGCTGAACAAGATCACAGGATTTTATGTTCAGGACCATCAATCTGCAGATGTTCTCAGGGAAGCAGGACTTAACAATATAATAGTAGCGGGAGACACCCGTTTTGACAGGGTTATTGAGTTAGCTGAAAAGGCAAAGGATATTAATGAGATCAGGTTGTTCAGGGGCAGTGAAAAATTAGTTGTGGCAGGCAGTACCTGGAAGGGTGATGAAAAAATAATAGCAAGGTATATAAACAACTTTCCCGATAGGATCAAATGGGTCATTGCTCCGCATGAGCCGGAAGGTGCGAATATAGAGAGGCTTGAGAAGCTCCTGAAAGTCAGGAGTTTGAGGTTTTCCCGGTTCAGCGGTCAGGCCTCAGATGCCAGGGTAATGATAATCGACAATATAGGCATGCTTTCCTCGATATACCGCTATGCTTATATCACAGTAGTTGGTGGAGGTTTTGGCAGGGGGATTCATAATGTTCTCGAGCCGGCCTGCTGGGGTAAACCGGTTTTGTTCGGGCCAAACCACGGGAAATTCCGTGAAGCAGTCGAACTTATATCCGGCGGAGGCGCCAAAACATTTACAGATTATGATGATTTCAGGAGGTCGCTCGACAGCTGGCTTTCGGATGAAGCATCTTATAATAGGGCAGCCGGTTTTGCAGGTGAGTATGTGAGGAAAAACAGCGGGGCAACGGCTGCAATTATGGAGAGAATTTTGTTTTCGGACAAGAATGAAGTTATTAACAACCCCGGCTCATAACTTGTTAGTAACATATCTTTAGCAGTAAAAATCTTTTTTTCAAAGAACAGTAAATTGCTTAGCTGTGCAAGATCAAAACTTAATTATTTTGTAACAGGTAAATCAGATCGTTAGTTATATATTGCATTTGAAACTAATCCTAAACACAATTTAAATTATGAAACATTTTAAACACACGTTTTCGGTGCTGTTGTTCATGCTGATTCCGATGATTGTCTTCGGACAGGGATCAACAACATCCTCTATGAGTGGTAAGATTACCAACTCGCAGGGAGAAGCTCTGGCAGGAGCCACTGTCGTTGCTACCCACGTTCCTTCCGGAACTGTCTCCGGTGCAATAGCAAACAACCAGGGATTATTCTCAATACAGGGATTGCGTCCCGGTGGTCCTTACAATGTTGACATATCCTTTGTCGGCTACTCAAAGGAATCTTTCACTGACATAAATCTTCTGCTTGGCGAGACATTCGGATTGAACGTCAGCATGAAAGAATCGAGTACAGAGCTGACTGTAGTGACTGTTGTCGGAACCACACCTTCGAAATTCAACACGCTGAAAACAGGCGCTACAACCAATATTTCCAGGAATCAGATGACGATGATGCCGACCATTAATAGGAATATCAGCGACATTTCAAGGATTTCTCCCTATGCAAACGGGATGAGCTTTTCGGGCGGCGACGGACGTTCAACAAACTTCACAGTGGATGGTTCCAACTTCAACAATAACTTCGGACTGAGCTCCAACCTTCCCGGTGGAGGTAACCCGATATCACTCGACGCCATCGAGGAAGTCCAGGTTGTTATCGCTCCCTTCGACGTACGCCAGACCAACTTCATCGGAGGAGGTATCAATGCCATCACCAAATCGGGAACAAACACCTTCAAGGCCACTGCCTATACCTATTACACCAACCAGAATATGAGGGGTAACAAGATAGGCGATCATGATTTCGGAGATCGTGCAAAGGAATCAAATTCAATCTATGGTTTTACCGTGGGAGGCCCGATCGTGAAGAACAAACTCTTCTTCTTCGGCAACCTTGAATTTGAAAAAACTCCCCAGCAGGTTATCCGTTGGAGGGCTTCAACGAATGGTGTGTCGGACCAGCAGACAATTTCGCGCGTTACAGAAGCAGATCTGCAGGCTGTTTCCGATCATCTCAGGAATAAATACGGTTACGAAACAGGTTCGTTCAAGAATTTTCCGGCCGATGAGTCAAACCTGAAATATCTTGCACGAATCGACTGGAACATCACCGATGCCCATAAACTGAGCATCCGCTATAATCACACCAAAAACACTGCGTGGAATCCGCCCAATGGAAACTCAACCGACGGAAGCTACCGCGACAGGAATAAGTACCGCGTGGGCGAGTACTCTTTCTCCTTTGCAAATTCAATGTATTCGCAGGACAATATCGTTAATTCCGGATCGCTTGAGTTGAACAGCCGTTTCTCAAACAGCGTGTCAAATCAGCTGCTTGTCACTTATTCCGACATCCAGGACGTGCGCGGATCGACTTCCTCGCCTTTCCCTTTTATCGACATTATGAGCGGTGACCTTGCAGTTGGAGGGGCTGCCCTTGATCCTTACATGTCAGCAGGCTATGAACTCTTCACATGGAACAACGGTGTTAAGAACAAGGTCATCACAGCCACCGATAATTTCACCTATTATATTAATGCTCACAAGTTGACAGCCGGTGTCAGTTTCGAATACCAGATGGCCGACAATAACTACATGCGCAGCGGGACAGGTTACTACCGCTATTACAGCCTCAGTGATTTCCTGAATGGAGCAGCGCCGGTCGACTTTGCCCTGACCTACGGAACCAACGGAAACCTTGTTCCTTCAAACGCCGTTAAATTCAACCAGATCGGAGCCTATATACAGGATGAATGGAGCCCGCTTCAGAACTTCAAGCTCACTGTTGGACTACGTGCGGATAACCTTTCGTTTATTGACGATATCATGACAAACAACGCCATCAAGGAACTCAACTTCGGCGGAAGACACATCGATACCGGAGAATGGCCCAAATCAAGGATCAATCTGTCGCCCCGCCTTGGATTTACATGGGATATTAATTCAGATAAATCGATTGTACTGCGCGGAGGATCAGGTATCTTCACAGGCCGTTTGCCGCTGGTGTTTTTCACCAACATGCCCTCCAATGCCGGTATGAACCAGATATT
>DAONXX010000055.1:0-13652 GCA_035414025.1 Bacteroidales bacterium
AGCTCCGACAAAAAGGGACTGAAAGTTCTGCGTGCAATTGTTGGTAACATAATTATATCCTCCATTATTTTAAGTTTTACATTATTTTATTGTCATTCACGATATCTCTTTCAACTTCCATTCCAAACCCATATATATGACAATATGGCAGGTACGTATTGTGCATATTGCCAAAATGACAGACTGAATATATAGAAAAAAAAAGTTAAGTTTGTATAAAGAATACAATTAATGAAAGCGACAATAAGGAATATCCTGATATTTTTGGGGGGGGGGCTGCTTCTTGCATGTGCATGGTATTTCAGGAATATAGTTGTTTATATCCTTGTTGCCGGAGTGCTTTCGATAGTGGGGCGCCCTCTTGTAGATCTGCTTTCCCGCATACGGATTAAAAAATTCTCGATCCCGGTACCGATAAGTGCCCTGATCACCCTGCTTTTACTATGGGGAGTCATAGTCCTGTTTTTTGTTATTTTCATACCGCTTCTTACAAAACAGATATCTTTTTTGTCGGCAATAGACAGTTCTAAGGTTGTTCAACTTATTGAGGATCCTCTGAACAGGGTCGAAAATGTCTTCCGTTATCTGAATAAAGATCTTCCCCAGGATATGTCGTTGAAGCAGTATTTTGCCGGGAAAGTGGCAGAAGTTCTTAATATAAATGTTATTCAAAACTTTCTTGGTTCTATCTTTGGAGTGCTTGGCAATGTTGCTGTCGCGATCTTTTCAATTTCCTTTATAACTTTCTTCTTCCTTAAAGACCAGCATCTTTTCTTCGAATCAATATTGATGTGGGTTCCTGATAAATACACAGATAATTTTACAAGGGCTCTTTATTCTATTAAGAATCTTCTTACAAGGTATTTCATCGGGATATTTATTCAAAGCACATGTGTCATGATCCTGATATCTGTCGGGATGTTAATAATCGGAATTGATTTTCAGCAGGCTCTTGTTCTTGGACTTATTATCGGCATTCTTAATATAATTCCCTATGTGGGTCCCTGGCTTGGGTTTTTTATTGCTGTTACTATGGGTGTGGCATCGTATATTAATATGGATTTCAGGACAGTTGTTATCCCTATAATATATAAAATGTCAATTGTAGTGATAGTGACCCAGTTTATCGATAACTGGATTCTGCAGCCTACAATTTTTTCAAACAGTGTCAGAGCGCATCCTCTCGAAATCTTCGTGGTTGTTCTTGCAGCAGGTTTTGCTGCAGGGATACCCGGTATGATATTGGGGATCCCCGCTTATACAGTGATACGTGTTTTTGCCAGAGAGTTCTTCTATAATTTCAAGGCTGTTCAGAAAATTACATCAGGTTTGACTCCTGCCGATATAGGCGCAACTATAACAGTTTCTAATGAAGAGGAAGAAATAGTCCTTCCCCCTGTCAGTGAGGCTGGTGATCCTGTTCAAAAAAGGAAAAAATAAAAAACATATTTACTTTTCCTGCATTACATTATTAGAATTATACTTCATTTGTATATATGGGCAAATTCTTTCGGAAAATCAGGAACGTATACATGTTCTATTATGAGGGATTCAGAGACATGTCCTGGTGGGGGAAACGTGCATGGATAATAATAATCATCAAGCTAATTATAATTTTTGCTGTTCTGAGAATCTTCTTCTTTCCAGATTTTCTCAGGAAGAATTTTGATGATGATAAACAGAGAAGTGAATATATCCTTGATCAGATAACCTTCTTAAACGAAATGTATGATTGAAAATTTTGATCTGTCATTAGTCGACTGGTCAAGGGCCCAGTTCGCTCTTACAGCTATCTATCACTGGTTCTTTGTCCCCCTTACGCTGGGTCTGTCATTCATAATCGCTATAATGGAGACTCTTTATGTGAAGACAGGCAATGAGGAATGGAAGAGAACCACCAAATTCTGGATGACTCTTTTCGGAATAAATTTTGCCATCGGGGTTGCAACAGGTATCATTCTGGAATTTGAGTTCGGTACAAACTGGTCAAATTACTCCTGGTTTGTTGGCGATATTTTTGGTGCCCCTCTGGCTATTGAAGGGATTCTAGCATTTTTTCTGGAGTCAACTTTCGTGGCTGTAATGTTCTTCGGGTGGAATAAGGTAAGCAAAAGATTCCATCTGATCTCAACATGGCTTGTTGCAGTCGGTGCAAGTCTCTCGGCATTGTGGATTCTCGTTGCAAATGCATGGATGCAGAACCCTGTAGGCATGGTTTTCAATCCTGAGACTGCAAGGAATGAAATGATCAACTTCTGGGCAGTGCTATTTAATCCGGTTGCAGTCGATAAATTCATGCATACAATAACTTCCGGTTTCCTCCTTGGTTCGATTTTCGTTATAGGAGTCAGTTCATTTTATCTGCTAAAGAAAAGAGAAGAGTGGCTTGCTAAAAGAAGCATACTTATAGCCGGTATTTTCGGCTTTTTATCATCACTTACAGTTGTGTTAACAGGTGATTTATCGGCAAGGACACTGGCAGAGGTTCAGCCTGTTAAATTTGCAGCTTTTGAAGCTCACTATGAAGGGAAGCGTAATGCCGGATTAGTTGCTTTCGGCCTGCTTAAAGATTATGAAGAGAAGATTGGTGAGAAAAATGTCAAGGATTTTGTAATGAAGATTGAGATTCCCGGATTTCTTTCAATAATGACCGGGGGAGATAAGAACAGTTTTGTGCCTGGTATTAAGGATCTTATCCTTGGCAATTCTGAAGATGTTCAGATTTTAAGCGTGGAAGAGAAAATGGAGAGGGGCAGATACGCCAGGGACCTTTTGAATGAGTATAAAGAGGCTAAGAAGGATAAGGATGTAATAAGAGCTGATGAGATAAAGAATGTTTTTCTTGAAAAGGATTTCATAAATGACTATTTCAGGTTTTTCGGCTATGCATTTCTGAGATCGCCGGAAGATGCTATCCCGAATGTGTCAATTGCTTTCTATTCTTTCCATCTGATGGTTATCCTTGGATTTTTTTTCATAGTAATATGTGCACTTTCAGTATTTCTTGTTCTGAAGGATAAAATTCAAAAAAACCGGTGGTTCCTGTGGCTTGCATTGTTTTCAATACCTCTTGTCTATATAGCAAGTGAATCGGGCTGGGTACTTGCTGAAATGGGAAGGCAGCCATGGATCATCCAGGATCTTATGCCCGTATCGGCTGCCGTTTCGCAAATCAGTGCAGGTTCTGTAATAACTACTTTCATTCTTTTTGCAGTTCTTTTCACAGCTCTTCTTGTGGCAGAGATCTCGATAATGCTGAAACAGATCAGATTAGGACCAAAACATAAGGAGGATATTAAATGACAATAATGGTATCATATCTTTTTTTACAGCATTACTGGTGGTTTATTATTTCGCTTCTTGCCGGTCTCCTTGTGTTCCTGATGTTTGTACAGGGAGGGCAGTCGTTCATTTTTTCTCTCTCAGAAAATGAATCTCAGAAAACAATGATTATAAATGCCCTTGGGAAAAAATGGGGGTTTACATTTACAACACTGGTAACTTTCGGAGGAGCATTTTTTGCCTCATTCCCGCTGTTTTACGCTTCCAGCTTTGGCGGAGCCTACTGGCTTTGGATGACAATACTTTTCAGCTTCGTCATACAGGCAGTAGCCTATGAGTACAGGTCCAAACCTTCCAATGTGTTTGGTAAGAAAACATTCGATGTTTTTCTTTTCATTAACGGTGCATTAGGACCCTTCCTTATAGGAACAGTAGTTGCTACCTTTTTTTCAGGTTCCGAGTTCAGCCTGAATGAAATGAACCAGGTTTCATGGGCCAACAGATGGCATGGCCTTGAAGCTTTGACAGACGCCAGGAACGTATCTCTTGGGCTTGCTGTTCTTTTTCTGACAAGGATGAATGGATTATTATACCTCATTAATAGAATTGATGATGAAGATCTTAATTCAAGATCATTCAAAAAGTTGATTTCGAATACGGTGTTTTTTCTGGTTTTCTTTATTTTCTTCCTGATAACACTTTTTATGGCTGAAGGATATCAGGTGGATAATAATAGCGGGAGCATTGTAACTGAAAAATTCAAATATTTTAACAATCTTCTTGAAATGCCGCTGGTACTGATAATCTTCCTTTTAGGGGTACTGGCTGTTCTTTATGGTGTAGGAATATCAGTTTTCAGACACTCTACGAAAGGTATCTGGTTCACGGGGCCAGGGACAATAATGACAGTGTTGGCCCTGTTCCTGATCGCAGGATTCAATAATACAGCATTTTATCCTTCATCATTCGATCCCGGGAGCTCCCTTACTATTCGGAATGCTTCGTCAAGTTTCTTTACACTGAATACAATGATGTATTTTTCTTTCATTATACCTTTTGTGATAGCATATATTTGGTTTGCATGGAAAGGAATAAGCGGGAAAAAGATTACAGGGACTGTGATGAAGAAGAGCGAACATATCTATTGATGAGAATTGATGAGCTGATGAATTGTTAGGAAAAGAGAAAAATCATGTATATATCAGAGATTCTTCAATACCTTTTATGGCCGGCTTTGATTCTTATAAGCTGGTTTGCAGTGAATGCGGCACTGGCCTGGTACGAAAAAAAATATCAGGATAATAAATGAAAAGCCCTGTCTGCTAAAAGCCTGGAGATAATAAGATCTTCAGAATAACAGAGAGATAAGGGATACAATTATATATAGTGGAATTATCAGGGTTACTGATCCTATCCCCAGGGTGATCAGTGCTATTATGACAAGCGAGATCAGCAGATATCTGCCTTCATTATTCCTGAATTTAAGGTTTGTTATTTTCAGTGACATCAGAGGAAGTCTGCTTACCATTAAAAGGGAAAGCACTATTGTCATTGTAAGCAACAAACCGGTTGAATGAAGTAATTCCCTGAAAAAAATCCTGCTGGAATAGTTGGAGGCAATTACAAGAGATATCACTGCAAGTGCATTTGCCGGAGTCGGCAGTCCCTTGAATGATTTTGCCTGTGATGCATCAAGATTGAAAACTGCAAGACGCACAACAGCACATATACACATAATTATAGGGGTAATGAGGATCAGCAACTCAATAGGGCTGCTGGCATTAAATATCATGGGGTAGGTGAGGGAAAGTGAATTTCCCAGCAGTTGGTACATTATCAATGCCGGCGCAACACCGAAACTGATTGCGTCAGCCAGAGAATCAAGCTCCTTTCCTAAATCTGAATATGATTTCAGCATTCTTGCAGCAAAGCCATCAAGCCAGTCAAAAACCATTGCCGCAACAAGAAGCCATGAAGCAGTTACAAGGTCCCCGTTTACAGCTAAAATTACTGATATAAAACCTGCGGCAAGGTTAAGTATTGTTATAATATTGGGAACATGTTTCATTTTGAATGAAAATGTCAGAAGGAAAGCAAAATTAAGATAAATTTCAGTAATAATGCCATTTTGGTTAAATTTGGCCTTATATAAAAGGCCGATGATTGATTTGACGAATATAAAGATAGCTGTCGATTTTGATGGTACAATAGTCGAACACATGTATCCTGAGATCGGGAAAGAAAACCTGTTTGCATTTCAGACACTGAAAGAGCTTGAGAAGAAGGGCGCTAAACTGATATTATGGACATACCGTACAGGTAAAGAGCTTGGGGAAGCTGTTGAATACTGCAGAAAAAACGGGATTGAATTTTATGCTGTGAACAAAAACTATCCCGAGGAGATCTTTGATGAATCTGTAAGCCGTAAAATTGATGCCGATATATTCATTGATGACAGGAATATAGGAGGATTTCCGGGTTGGAGCAAAGTATGGCAGATACTATTCCCTTATGAATTACTTCAGATAGAGACTGAAAAACGTATAGCAGCTGCAAGGAAAAATAGACTGAAACGTTTCTTTTTTGGGAAGAAAAAGACAGATTGAAACACAATTTTATGAAATACATACTGTCCCTTTTGACCTTACTCCTGATTGTCTGGACCATATCATGTTCAGGACGCCCCGGGCAACATACCGAACAGCTTGTCAGTGTTGTTAGTGAAGAGCCGGAAGAGGAAAGGGTGAAGCTCATAAGCATCAGTTCTCCGGCAGATGATTCCGAATTTAAAGTTGGAAGCCGGATTCAGATTGTGGTAAGCCCCGAAAAGGCGGAGCAGTTGCCGGATTCTGTAGTAATATTCTTCAATGGATCGAGAACAGGATCAATAACATCATCACCATGGGAATTTTCAGTTGCTTCAGAAGAAAATACAACAACCGGCAGAAAATCTGTCAGGGTAGTTGCCTATAAAAAGGGTAAGGCAAGGACAACCCTGACACGTTTCGTGACTGTCCTCTCAGATGTTGTTCCAAAACGGAATGGGTACAGGATAATTAACAGCTATCCTCACGACAGGAAAGCTTTTACCCAGGGCCTCTTTTACCATGATGGTCTTTTGTATGAGGGTACAGGTGAAACAAGTTCCAGTCTTCGTGAAGTTGAACTGGCAACTGGCAAAGTTCTGAGGCAGATTAATCTCGATCCTTCACTTTTTGGTGAGGGCATCACTCTTTACAAGGATAGGATCTACCAGGTCACCTGGACATCAAATGTGGGTTTTGTATATGAACGGTCAACATTCAGGCAAATAAATAAAATTTATTATCAGACTCAGGGCTGGGGATTGACAACTCTGGATGACAATATCATAATGAGTGATGGCACTAATGTTATATATTATATTGAGCCAGAATCATTTAGTGTTGTTTCGAGGAGGGAGGTTTATGATAATGAGAAGAAAGTAGACCAGCTTAACGAACTGGAGTATATCAATGGAGAGCTTTGGGCCAATATATGGAACACTGATCTTATTGCCCGGATAGATCCTGTTTCGGGAAAAGTCATAGCCTACATAGACCTGAAAGGTATTCTCAATGATCCCCAAATTGATACAACTGAAGATGTGCTGAATGGTATTGCCTGGGATAAAGACAATGACAGGATTTTTGTTACAGGCAAGAACTGGCCGAAACTTTTCGAAATAAAGATCATGGAATGATCTTTGTCCCATATACTATGTTCACAGCTGCAGGGATAATGCTGAATTCTATCGGAGTATGTCCCAGTGATTCGCCATCAGCTTCAGCAAAAAGAACCGATTCAGAAGACACCTTAAAGTTATTGCAGCGGTATCCGTCAACTTTAGGATGGCTGAGGATAGTTCCGTCATAAAGGATCTTCAGGTTCTTGATTATTTCAATCCTGCCTATATCCCGGATCACAGTAACATCCAAAAGCCCGTCGTCAGGGAGAGCCTCAGGTGTTTGCCTCATGCCGCCGCCGCAATACCTTCCGTTACCGACATTTATCGAGAATATTCTGGTTGAATATTGCTTACCGTCAATCTCCATTGTAACATTTGATTTTTTATAGGCCATCAGGCTTGTCAGCAAATTGAAGAAGTAAATAGTCTGGTTGCTTCTTCCCTTGTCTTTCTGTCTGTTTGTCTTTTTGATAACAAGAGCTTCAAATCCAAGTCCTGCAATGTTTATGAAATATCTTTTGTGTTGTTCGTTCCCGATGTAATAGTTTATAACACCTACGTCGTGAAGCAGGAGTCTGTTCTTTTTTATAACCCCGACAGCACCTTCATACACAAGGGGAATACCAAACATTCTTCCCCAGTCGTTACCTGTTCCGACAGGTATCATTCCAACTGAAACATCTTTGCCGGGACAGACCTGCTGGCTGAAAATGCCATTTATCACTTCATTCAGTGTACCATCACCACCCACGGTTATGATTTTTCTGAAACCATCAATAACTGCATCTTTCGCAAACTCGATTGCATCAAGTTTTCTCCCTGTGAATTTTGAAACAATGGGAATTTCCTTTTTCTCAAGCAGGTCGGCTATTCTGTTCCAGTCCTTCTTTCCCTTACCGTTGCCGGCATTTGGATTGACAATTGTAAACCATTCAGGTCGGATATTCTCAGAATGCATCTAAATATTTTTATAAGAGATAAGAGTATAAAGATGAGAATAAAACATGAATCAGAAAGTAAATTATTCGTAAGAAAAGATATATAAAAAAACTTATTAACTATTATTTTTTAGTGCTTTAAGATTCACATAATCAATGTCATGCAAAGATAAGCAGCAAAAAGCGATGTTAATAAGATGTTGAAAATCAAGAATGAAATGTTTACAATTACATCTCGTTGTTGCCCGTGCCATGGAGCTATTAATAGTAAATTTGTGGCGCAAAAATATATTATAAAAAAGAGAGGGAAACAAATGGGAAGGATAATAGCTATTGCAAATCAAAAAGGGGGAGTGGGAAAGACTACGACGGCGATTAACCTGGCTGCCAGCCTTGCAGCGCTTGAAAAAAAGGTTTTGATTATGGATGCAGACCCCCAGGCAAATGCAACTTCTGGAGTTGGAGTAGATACGCGCCAGATAAGATGTACTATATATGATTGCCTTATTGACGGTAAGGATCCGTCAGAAGCTATTCTGAAATGCGAAATTGAAAACCTTTCGCTTATGCCATCGAATATTGATCTTGTTGGTGCAGAAATCGAGATGCTTGACAGGCCTGAAAGGGAAAAGGTCCTGAAGAAAATAATCCTTAAGCTTAAGGATGATTACGATTACATTCTTATTGATTGTTCTCCGTCTCTCGGACTTCTTACTGTTAATGCACTTACCGCATCAAATTCGGTTATAATACCTGTACAGTGCGAATATTTTGCGCTGGAGGGACTAGGCAAGCTTCTAAATACAATAAAGATAATCCAGAATAATCTCAATTCTGATCTCGAGATAGAAGGGTTTCTTCTTACAATGTATGATGCAAGGCTAAGGCTTTCTAATCAGGTAGTTGACGAGGTGAACAAGCACTTTCAGCAGATGGTTTTCAAAACTATCATCCAGAGGAATGTCAAGTTATCCGAAGCTCCAAGTTTCGGGCAGCCGGCAATCCTCTATGATGCTGATTCACGAGGTGCTGTCAATTACCTTAATCTTGCCAAAGAGTTGATTGAGAAAGTCGAAGCAAATGTAAATGAAGTTTAATCCTTATATATATGGCGAAGAAAAATGCTTTGGGAAGAGGTCTTGGAGCTTTAATTGAAGGTGTAGAAAAGGAAATACTGGAAAAAAAAGTAGAAGCGAATAAGGATATTCCAATAGATTCAATAGATGCTAATCCTTTTCAGCCAAGGACCACGTTTGATGCACAGTCTCTTGAAGAGCTTGCATCTTCTATAAAAAAATTAGGTGTTATACAGCCTCTTACAGTCAGGGAGGCCGGGAATGGAAGATATCAGCTCATAGCCGGAGAAAGACGCTTAAGGGCAGCAAAGCTTACGGGCCTGACACATGTGCCGGCATATATAAGGACAGCTGATGATCAGGCTATGCTTGAGCTTGCTCTTGTTGAGAATATCCAGAGAGAAGACCTTGATGCAATCGAAGTTGCAATAAGTTTTCAACGTCTTACGGAAGAATGTAAACTTACTCAGGAAGAGCTTAGTGCAAGAGTTGGCAAACAGAGATCAACAGTCGCAAATTATCTGAGGCTCCTCAAATTGCCTGCAGAAATCCAGCTCGGCATACGGAATAAACAGCTTATGATGGGGCATGCCCGTGCACTTATAAATATTGAAGATCCTAAAAAGCAGATAGATGTCTACTACAAAATTATTGAAGACGATTTGTCTGTAAGACAGGTCGAGAAACTTGTAAGGGAACTGGATTTTGATAAGAAAAAAGATCCCCGGAAAATTGAAAGAAAGAAGAAACTTAACGATGATTTTGTACAGCTTACCGATCATCTTAACAGGATTTTTTCTTCTAAAGTGAGCTTCAGGATAAATGAACATGGCAAGGGCAAAATAGTGATACCATTCGAAAATCCGGAAGAGATGGAGCGCATTTTGGGTGTGTTTGATCGTCTCAACTCCTGAAAAATATTATCTTTATCGCGCCGTTATAAAAATGCCGGGATTCTGCTGTGGTAAGTATTAAATTTGAAGGCGCAAGTAAAAATATCACTGCTTCTTATAATCTGCCTGAGTGTTTCAATGAAGAATATTAATGCCCAGGACACACTGTTTGTTGACGCCGGACCCAAGCTTGTCAAGAAAGCTGAACCTCTGAGAGCAACAATGCTTGCAATAGCATTTCCGGGACTGGGACAGATTTACAACAAAAAATACTGGAAAGTGCCTGTCGTGTATGCAGGCTTTGGAGGGATAATTTATGCGATCAAGGTTAACTCTTCAGGTTATAACACTTTTATAAAAGCCTATCAGGATTTTACTGATAATATACGTGAGACTGATTCATATCTCGAACTGATTAAAAATGCAGACCCTTCTACTTATGACCCGGTTCTCCATCCCAACACCTATGACCCTTCAAATGCTGAATGGTACAAGGAAAGAATGTTAAGGCAGGTTGATTATTTCAGAAAATACCGTGATCTTTCGTATATTGGCATCGCGGCATGGCTGCTTGTAACAGTGCTTGATGCCAACGTCGATGCAAGCCTGTCAGATTTTGATGTCAGCGATAATCTCGGAATGACATTTGAACCTGTCCGAATGCCGCTTTATGGACAATCGATGATGGGTTTCACAGTTAACCTGAAGTTGAATTTCTGATCAATGTTATGATGATGCGAATAAAAACCCTTATAACACTTTTTCTGTTTGCTGCAAACATTGCCGGCGCTTATTCTGAATCCGATGATACAATTATTATTAAATATGATGACGATTCCGAAAATATCAGCATTGATCTTGACAGCCTTGTCAATGACTGGTATGTGAAAAAAGCCCTTGAGAATAATCCTCAGGTCCTTTATGATGATACAACAGGTGTTGAATACCCGGACTCCATTTATACAAAAAGGATAGCAAGGATAAATTCAGTTGTGAAACTAAATTACAATAGTATAATCAGGAACCATATACATGTTTATACAATAAAGAAGCGTCCTCAGTTTAAGGTAATGCTTGGCCTGAAAGATTATTATTTTCCTATGATAGAGGATATTTTTGATTATTATGGACTTCCGTCTGAGCTTAAATACATGGCTATTATTGAATCTGCTCTAAATCCAAATGCGGTAAACAGGCGCTCAGGTGCAACCGGCATGTGGCAATTCATGTATAGCACAGGCAGATCATACGGACTTACAATTAATTCGATTGTTGATGAACGAAGGGATCCGGTGAAGGCAACACACGCTGCAGCAAGATATATGCGCGACCTGTATGATATTTATAAAGACTGGATCCTGGTAATTGCAGCATATAACTGCGGCCCGGGAAATGTGAACAAAGCTATAAGGAGATCGGGGAACAAAAAAGACTACTGGCAGATTTATTACAGGCTTCCAAGAGAAACAAGAGGATATATCCCTCAGTTCATAGCTGCCGCTTATGCGGTTAATTATTATTCTGATCATAATATTCAGCCTATACCTGTTAATTTCCCTCTTGCTACTGATACAATAATGCTGAATAGTGATATACATCTCACTCAGGTATCTGAGGTCCTTGGTATTCCGCACGGAGAACTGCGTGCCCTTAATCCCCAGTACAGAACCGGCCTTGTGCCGGGGGCAACAAAACCGTCTTCCCTTACTCTGCCACTGAATCACCTCGGTGATTTCATTGACCTGAATGATACTATTCGAAGCTATAAGCCGGAAGTGTATCTTAACAAAGCTGTCCTTATAGCCGATCCTTCAAGATCAACATTCGTTCCTCCGGATGTTAAGGGAAAAACAAAGCTTATATATACTGTTAAGGAGGGAGATAACCTTGGTTTTATATCTGAATGGTACCGCGTGGGATTATCAGACCTCAGGTACTGGAATAATATTTCCAGGAATTTAATACGGATAGGTCAGCAATTAGTTGTCTATGTCGATCCGGAAAATGCAGAATACTATTCGAAGATAAATTCAATGTCTTTTGCCGAAAAGCAAATGTCTGTCGGGAAGTCAGTTGCTCCTGTATCGCAGGTTGCTCAGACTAGTCAGACTACTCCTGCTGAATCCGATTCAGACTATATCACTCATATTGTCCGCAATGGGGATACGATATGGGATATAGTTAAAATTTATGGCAATGTTACAACGACTGAAGTTCTGTCACTTAATAATATTACTAATCCTCAAAAAATTAAGGTAGGACAGGTTCTGAAGATCAAAAAACGAGTTGATTCATGACTCAAATATCCGGTCCCGGCAGGTCGTTTTCACTTCTGTTTTTTATATTGCCCGGCCTCACCGGTCTGTCGTTTATGTTTCCCGGGTGAAGTTTGTTTTATTTCCGATGAGGGCAACAGATATTCTGCCATTTATTTCAGGTTCTGAGATGATTTGATTAGTCTTATACATTCCCGCCTGAAACAGGTTTGGCATAAGCAAGGACATCTGCACCGGTTATTTCATCCTTGCAAAGTATTATTAGTCTTTCAAGGACATTCCTGAATTCCCTGATATTCCCCGTCCACTGTATCTTCTGGAGTTCTTTGATTGCATCTTTTCGTATTGTTTTTTTGCTCATACCGTATTCCTTGCATATCAGCGAGTTGAAATGGTCAGCAAGGAGGGGGATGTCATCCTCCCTTTCGTTGAGTGTCGGAACATGGATGAGGATAACACTCAGACGGTGATAGAGGTCTTCCCTGAAGTTGTTATTCTCAATCTCCTTCTTTATGTTCTTGTTAGTGGCTGAAACGACACGGACATTCACCTGTATATCCTTTTCAGAGCCTACACGGGTTATCCGGTTTTCCTGGAGAGCCCTTAATACCTTAGCCTGTGCAGACAGGCTCATGTCTCCTATCTCATCAAGGAAGAGGGTGCCGCCATCGGCCTGTTCAAATTTTCCTATCCTCTGTTTGATAGCCGATGTAAATGATCCTTTTTCATGTCCAAATAATTCGCTTTCAATCAGTTCAGAGGGAATTGCTGCACAGTTTACCTTTACGAAAGGGCCTTTTGCCCTGTTACTTTTTTCATGTATCTGATGGGCAACAAGTTCTTTTCCTGTACCGTTTGCTCCTGTAATCAATACCCTGGCTTCGGTGGGAGCAATTTTATCGATCATTTCCCTGACTTTATTAATAGCCTCTGACTCGCCCACTATTTCATACATCTTGCTTACTTTCTTTCTGAGGACCTGGGTTTGGGTTATCAGGGACGATTTATCCATGGCATTACGGATTGTTATAAGGAGCCTGTTAAGATCAAGAGGCTTTTCAAGGAAATCGTATGCTCCTTTCTTAATAGCTTCTACTGCAGTATCGATGTTCCCGTGCCCCGATATCATGACAACAGGGGTGATTGTTGAGATCTCCATTATTTTCTGGAGCACCTCCAGGCCATCCATTTTCTGCATCTTAATATCACAAAGTACTATATCGTATTTTTTTTCTGAAAAAAGTGCCAGGCCTGAGGGACCGTCTTCAGCAAGATCAACCTTGTATTTTTCATATTCCAGAACATCCTTGAGAGTGTTCCGGATAGCTTTCTCATCATCAATAACTAATATTTTTGGCATGATATTTATTTTTTTCTGTATCTCATCAGACAGGGTTTATGCCCGTAAAAAAGAGACAGGCCAGTTTATCCACTATATTTCAACCATTTCCAGATTTCTTTCCACGAGGTCTTTTTTCCGT
>DAONXX010000056.1:0-13095 GCA_035414025.1 Bacteroidales bacterium
GCTGGCTGATATACTCGGACTGACAGTCCCGGTTATCAGGAGTCCCAGAAGTTACAATTCCCAGATAGGGGTGCCCTTATCGGTACTGAAACTCGATGATAAATATAAGCTGGGGATCTTCGAGGCTGGTATATCAAAACCCGGCGAAATGGAAAATCTTCAGAAGGTTATTGACCCGGATATAGGTATTATTACAAATATTGGTGATGCCCACAGTGAGAATTTCAGTGACCAGACAATGAAAGCAAGGGAAAAACTGAAATTATTCATTAATAGTTCCCTTGTAGTTTATTGCAGAGATAATGACTTTGTAAGCAACTTAATTGACGGGGATCCTGTAATGCAGTCAAAGATGCTTATTGACTGGTCCTTGTGTAACAAAGAAGCTGAAGTATTTGTAAAAATAAAACACCAGTCGGAAGGAAGAACTTCAGTGGAAGTAGTCTTCCGGGGAAGAAACTATGATTTCCTTATCCCTTTTGATGACAGGGCATCTGTTGAAAATGCCATAACAGTTTTATCAGTCTGTCTGGCTCTCCAGACCGATACCGGAATAATAAGGAAAGGCCTTGCAGGTCTTGTCTCCGTCGCCATGAGAATGGAGGTTAAATCGGGTATCAACGGGTGCAGGCTTATAGAGGATTATTATAATTCTGACCCCGGATCGCTCGGAATGGCAATTGAATATCTTGCGTTGCGAAAGACCAGCAAGGCAACTTTAATTCTGTCAGATTTTATACAGACAGGACGGCAGGGCAGGGATCTTTATGGTGAAGTTGCAAAACTTGTGAAGCGATTTGGAATTGACAGGTTCATAGGTATAGGGCCGGATCTTTATGATAACAGCTCTCTTTTCAGCAAGGGGACTGAATTCTATAAATCGACAGATGATTTTATTTCAGATTTCTCGCCCTCTTACTTCCGCGATGAAACTATCCTTCTCAAGGGTGCAAGGAAATTTGAATTTGAAAAGATAAGCAAGCTTCTTGAACAACAGATACATCAGACTGTACTTGAGATAAACCTTGATGCAATTGCACACAATCTTAATGAATTCAGAAGATTTCTTAATCCGGAGACAAGGATAATGGTAATGGTTAAGGCGTTTGCATACGGAGCGGGGCCGGGTATGATAGCAGAGCTTCTTGAATATCACAGGGCAAGTTATCTTGGAGTGGCCTATGCAGATGAAGGTACGGAACTGAGAAATTCAGGGGTAAGGATACCTATTATTGTAATGAATCCCGATTATCATTCTTCAGAACAGATAATAAGATATAACCTTGAACCCGTAATATTCAGTTTCCCGTCTCTTGAGAGATTTACTGGTGTTGCGGCAAAACACGGTTTGGTGCAATATCCGGTTCATATTAAGATTGATACAGGGATGCACAGGTTGGGTTTTATGCCTGACGAAATTGACATGCTTGCAGAAAAGCTTGCCAGCCTCGAATCAATAAAGGTTGCATCAGTTTTTTCACATTTTGCCGCAAGTGAAGATGAGCGTTATGATTATTTTACTCACAGGCAGGCTGGAGAATTCATTAAAGCTGTTAAACGGATAAGGGAGGCAATCGGGCATCCTTTCCTCAGGCATATATGCAACTCTGCCGCTATTACCCGTTTCCCGCAATATCATTTTGATATGGTCAGACCGGGTATTGGCATTTACGGAATCGGAAACTTTCCCGGTGTTAACCTTAAACCGGCAGGACGTTTCAAAACAAGGATTTCCCAGATCAAAAAGATAGGGGCCGGAGAGCCTGTAGGCTATGGCTGTGCAGATATATCGGAAAAGGAGAGAACAATAGCTGTACTTCCGGCAGGATATGCAGACGGACTTAAAAGGATCCTTGGCAACAGGAAAGGGGAGCTTTTTATCAGGAACAACAGAGTGCCATTGATAGGTAATATATGTATGGACACATGTATGGCTGATATTAGCGGAATTGATGCATCAATTGATGATGAAGTTGAGATTTTTGGTGATAATATAAGTATTGATGAGCTTGCAATAGCCTGTCATACAATTCCATACGAAATACTCACCTCCATTCCCTCCAGGGTGAAAAGGGTGTTTTACCGGGAGTGATTAGTTTTTGGCAATAAGCGGTATTTTCCTTACTATGCCGAAAGCTTTCTACGAGATCCTCAATACAGGTGCAGACTGATATTTCTTGAACTTGTTAGAGTTGATCATGTTTATCACTTTTTTGACTGTGCCGGGGTCAATTCCTTCTCCTTTAATTCTTTCAGCAGGTTTCTTAAGTTCAATATACTGGTAGAGTATAGAATCCAGGACAGGATAATCAGGCAATGAGTCAGTATCAAGCTGATTTGGTCTCAGTTCAGCAGAAGGGGGTTTGTTGATTATGCTCTGGGGTATTATCTCCTTTTGTCTGTTTATGTAGTCTGCCAGCTCATACACATCTGTTTTATAAACGTCGCCTATAACCGACAAGCCTCCTGCCATATCTCCATAGAGTGTTCCGTATCCGACTGCTGCTTCACTTTTATTTGATGTATTAAGGAGTATGCAACCGAATTTGTTGGAAATAGCCATTAGCAGGACAGCTCTTATCCTGGCCTGGATGTTTTCTTCAGTGACGTCAAAGGGTCGCCCGGCAAAAACAGGAGCTAGCTCTTCTTCAAACACCCTGAAAGGTTTTTCGATGCTTATAATGTCATATTTTACCCCGAGTCTGTTTGCCAGTAATACAGCATCCTCAACCGAGTTTTCAGATGAATACCTTGATGGCATCAGAAGAGCCCTGACATGTTCTTTCCCAAGTGCATCGACAGCAAGGCAAAGGCCCAGGGCGGAATCCATACCGCCTGACAAACCAATTATGCAATCTTTCAGGCCTGACTTTCTTAAGTAATCCCGGATCCCTGTTATAAGTGCTTTATGTATAAGATCGTATGGATCCCTCTCAGCAGTTTTTTGTTTTACACGACCTTCAAGTATTTCTTCAACAGAGAATGTTTCAACAGCCTCGTCGAAAAACGGAAGCTGACGGATGATCTCTCCTTTACAGCTGATTATTTTGGAAGCTCCGTCGAAGATAAGTTCTGTGTTTGCTCCGGTTTGATTAACTTTTATCAGAGGGATTTTATGTTTGCGGGCTTTGTTTAAGAAAATCTCAGTCCTGGCACTTGTCTTTCTGTATGCGAAGGGAGATGCAGACATGTTCACGATCAGGTCGGGTTCTTGCTTTGCAAGCTCATCCATCGGGGAGATTTTATACAGTCTCTTTTTTTCATATTCATTATCAAAAGATTGCTCATCCCAGAGATCTTCACAGATTGTTATCGCTATTTTCAGCTTTCCGAATCTGAAAACTGAAAACTTATTCCAGGGCTCGAAATACCTGTTTTCATCAAAGATGTCACAGGTAGGAATCAGGGTTTTGCTTGCTGAAAAAATAATTTTCCCTTCTGAAAGGGCCAGAGCCGAGTTGTATAGTTTCTTTCCTTCAGAATTCGTATTTATAGTTGGAGATCCGACAATAGCAGTAATTCCGTAACACTGTTCTGAGATCTCAGCGACTGTCCTGTTACACTTTTCAATGAATTCCTGCCTGTCCAGAAGATCAAGCGGCGGATACCCCGGGATGCATAATTCAGAGAAAACAATGAGATCGGCTTTATCAGCTTTTGCTTTTTTTATTGCATTAATGATAAGGGCTTTGTTCTCCTCAAAGTTCCCGACATGATAATTGAGCTGAGCTATTGTTATTTTCATTTTACCTGTAATCAAAAGATGACTCCAAACCGGAATGAGAGTAATTTATGTGATACTTTATCAACCGGCTGATTCTCTAGATCTTTTGTTATGTCAAGGAAATTATTCTCAAAGCCAAGTCCCACTACCACTGCTGTATTTCCTCCAAGGCCATATTCAAGTCCTGCTATTATATGGTAGGCCATATTGATCTTTTTCAGTTCAGAAGTAGCTATTTCTCCCTTGATATCAAGGGATGGTATATCTGCTTTACCACCTACAAGGATCTTTGGATCAAGGCCCAGATCTGCAAAAAAAGTGTAATAGCCTATCTGCTTTGTCTGAAGCTTTAATCCCAGGGGGACAGACAGATACTGTATTCTGTAGACGATTGATTCACCGGAATCGACATCAACCATTCTGTCGGGGTGTTTAATCAGTTCGAAGCGGGTAGGAGAATTACTTACAAGCCGGCCTCCGGCATTGATAAGGTTCAATCCGGTTGAGATTGAATAGTTGGGTCCGAAATACTGATTATATGAGATCCCAAAGTTGAAACCCGGTCTTGCACCTTCATTTTTAATTGTACTTGCATCTGTTGAGAACCAGCTTATTACAGGGTCGAGATGAACTCCAAAGCTTATTACGGGAGGAGGTTTGAATTGTCTTTCCTGGCGGCTGCGTGGCTGGCTGTATGCCCCGGCGTTTGTTGAAAGGAGGAGAACAAATGCAATTAACTTTATCAGATCAGGTGGATTCTTTAATTTTTGTCCCATTTTCCCTTGAAGATATATTGTTTGGACTTAAATGGTTCTAAAACGGCAATATTCGGAATAAATTCTGACTGTTCTGCGAAATTAATAAATAATAATGGAAGTGATTGTGCCGTTATGATACTTGTCAACCATTGAAAAGTTATATATTTCGGACTTCAAAACAGTCTAAATGAAGCTTCGTATTCTTATTCCTTTAGTTTTGATATCAACCTGCTCATTGTTGGTATCATGCAGAAAAAATCCCTACAAAGTGGATATTTCCTCTGTCAGGGTTGATCTTGAGATCAAAAGGCTTGAACAGGATCTCTTTAGCGCTGATCCTGCAGAACTGTTACAGCAGTTCCCTTTAATTGCGGAGAAATATAAAGGTTTCCTTCAATTATTTGGTTATGTCATTAATGCAGGAGAAATGAGCAATCCTTTGTTCAATGAAGTACTTTTCAGTTTTTGCACCGATAAGCTAAACAACGAAGTTTATTCGGTTGTAAGCAGGAAATATGAAGATATATCCTTTCTTGAAGAAGATCTGGAAAAATCTTTCAGATATTATAAGTATTATTTCCCCGAAAGGAAGTTGCCTGATATTTATACTTGTATCACAGGTTTTAATAACAGCATGATAACAATGCAGGATTCTATAATAGGGATCAGTCTTGACAGGTATCTGGGCCGGGATTCAGAATATTACAAAATGCTCAATGTGTACAGGTACCAGACAACCAGGATGAATTCTTACAATATAGTACCGGATTGCATGTATGCCTGGGGAAAAACTATATGGGATATAGAAGAAATGGAATATCCGTCTGCCGATGTCATGACAGAGATGATACATGAGGGTAAGCTGAAATATTTTGAGCGGTGCATGCTGCCGGAACTGGCTGACACCTTACTATTCGGATTCTCAGCTGACCAGATGCAGTTCTGCATTAATAATGAAAGGCAGATGTGGCTGTATCTTGTTGAACGTGATCTGCTTTTTAGCAGTGATCAGATGACAATAAGAAAGCTGATAGGGGAGGCTCCCTTTACCAGTTTTTTTACAAATGAATCACCGGGGCAGGCTGCTGTGTGGTTGGGTTTCAGGATCGTAGAGAGTTATATGAACAACAATCGGGAAGTGACTCTCGACGAGCTTATGAGTGATAAGGATATACAGGCCATTCTGGGAAAGGCAAGATATAATCCAAAATAAAACCAGGGATATTGAAAAAGAAAAGGGTGATTCAAAAGCCGGGAAACAGGTTTTGAATCACCCTTCTCTTGTGCCAAACAAATATTATTCAGGATGTATAGCCTCGACAGGGCATACATCTGCACATGCTCCACATTCAGTACAAATATCCGGATCGATCTTGTAGATATCACCTTCTGATATTGCTTCAACAGGACATTCATCAATGCATGTTCCGCAAGCAGTGCAATCTTCGCTAATTTTGTAAGCCATTTTTATTGTTTTTAATTAATTAAATTTCGTTACTCGCACAAATTTATTTAAAAATTCCAAATTACAAAATGGTTATCGTGAACAATTATTATGACATATTTATAATAGCTCACTAAAGGGAAGCGGGAAGGGATATTCATCTAAAAGTCAAGGCTGAATGAGAGGTAGAAGACTTTTGGCAGTACGTAATGATCTTCGATACCCCATGCCCAGTCGGCCCTGACAAAGTAACCTGCAAGTTGTGCTCTTAACCCGGCTCCAAATCCCATAATTACAGGTTTTCTGTTGGATTCAAGCATTACAGTCACTGGACCGTTCTTTATTATTTCAGTATCGTAGGCATTTTCTCCCGACCAGGGGTACTTTCCGCTCCAAGCTGTTCCTATATCTCCAAAGCCAACTATCTGAAGACCGTTCAGGAAATTTGAACGCAGGGGATGACCAGCAAAATACCTTATAAAAGGCCATCTTATTTCGCTGTTTATTAATGCGAAACTTGTACCGTTCCTTGCATTCTGGATAAAACCCCTCAGGTTTGTAGCTGTGGTCTGGAACCCGTAATTTACATCCGGACTGACAGGTATTGTTTTGTCGAACATGCCACTGGGATTGAAAAGGTAGCCCATCCAGTTATCAACTCCTCCGAGGTAATACAGCAACTTTGTCGGTCCGTATGAAGTGCTTGCAGCAAAACGGTTCGCCCAGATCAGCTCACGGTGGATCTTTGTATATTTTCGGAAATCAATTCCAAGAACTACCATATCCGATTTTCCAGCTGCTAACTTCTTATAATACTCTCCGAAGATCTTGAACCTTGTACCATAGTAGATATTGACTATCCTTTTGCGGGTGTTGTCATAAATAATTTCACCTTTAAAACTTACCCAGTGGCGGGAAAGGTTGTTGCTCATAAGCGTAGCTATGTCTGTTGGTACGAACACATGCCTGTCATATCTGTATGCCAGTGTGCCCTTGAGTGCAAAGACAGGTGTAAAAGGTTTTGACAAAGTAAGGTAGACGTTATGAGTATGTGATTTAACAAGAGAGTCACCTGATGAACTTTCGTATGCCTGCCTGTAGAAGATAAGCTGCTTGTCAAATTTTCCTTTAAGGTTTTCGACACTTAAAAGATATTCATTGCTATCGAAATTGCCGGCGAAACGGAATCCTCCTGTAATCCTGTAATCTTCAAACAGGTCTATTATACCGAACCTCGACAGGATATTCATTCCGGGATTGTAATATGAGGCACCATCGCTGTAAATCTGGTAGGAATTATTAAGAAAGGTAAAATCAATCTGATTGGCGATATAGTTATTATAGAAAGAAGTTTCGTAGATCCTCATTTGAGGCATAGTCAGTTTCCCCGTATCAAGGTCAATATTCATGTAATCCTTACGCCATAACTGTTCATAGTAATTCTGTTTTTCCTTTTCAAAGATATAGTGCCTTATATCAATAGGTTCATCCTTAATAAAATACTCGTAATAGGGTTTTGTAAGAGTGTCTCTTCTTCTTTTATCTTCAGCAACAAGCCATTGTCTTAACTGTTCCACGCTATCCGCCTTGTGAAAGAAAAGGTTTCTTTCCTTCCGGAAGTTACTTATGGTGATATCATTATGTGAAACGGGTTTTGCATTGTCAAGTTTTCCCTTTCTTAGCGTATATCTGCCCTTATAGAACAATATCTCTCCGTAATCATCGGTATTATTTGCTACAGACTGATCAAGTATGTTCCTGTCATATGCTGAAACCGGGGTTGATGTCAGGAAATAACGGTAATGTGTGGTTGTGTCAATGAATGCAATCGTACTGTCGAAACTGGCTACGTAACGGTTAATAACTCCGTCAGCGTTTCCAATGTATGAAATGTTATTACGGATTGATCCGGCAGGGGAGAAGCGGTCGGTATATCTTCCTTCAGTCAGCCTTGTGAGCAGGTTTGTTTTTCCGGTAATGTCGTAGGTAAAGAGATCGAAAGTCATACCACGTTTTTCGAAAGGATCCCCGCTGTTTGTCAGAGTATCGGATAGCCTGTTTGATGAAAAAATAATCTCTGTAGGTGAATTATTAAGGAAAGAAGGATTAAGATCATCTGCTATGTCTCTGGTGATTTGCTCATTGGTTCCTGAGGCAATGGTGTGGATATAAATATCGGTGAGGCCATCCTTGACAGCTGACAAGACAAGCGATGATCCTTCAGGAGAATATGAAAAGTCTAGGATCTTGTCAAAATAAAGAAGGTTTCTTTTCTCAGTCGATTTTTCTTCATCCCTGTAGAAATACATAACAAGGCCTGCCTTCTCTTCATTTATGAATGTTAGTATCCTTCCGGAAGGGTGCCATGCCATAACCGGATAAGTTTTGTCGCTTGCGTAATTATATTTCGGCTCAGCCCGGAAAATGACCTTATGTTTTCCCGTAGTCTGATTGTAAAGCCATATTTTTTTCCTTCCAAGATCGTTTGTGACATATGAAATATAAGCTCCATCGGGAGATATCTTGACCTGCTGATAGATCTGTTCCTTCTTTGACCTGCGCAATTCATTCCCGTCTTCTCCAGGCAGGTTTTTGTTATTTGAATATTCATTTCTATAGAAGGCCTGCCATTCGACAAGAAGTTCCTTAAGTTTTTTCCCTACTACATACATAATACCGTCATCTATTTTTTTGTAGACTTTTGTAAGGTAAATTATGTTAGGTATAAGGATATCGCCGTATTCCTTTCCAAGAAATCTCCAGAAGGACTGACCGGCAAAGACTGCATTCTCATATTCAAGATGATTGATATTTCTGTATTCTCCTGACATAATACCATCTTTCACCCTGTTTTCAACCTCGTCATCCCAGCCCCATGCAACATAATTTGCAAGCCCTTTAAGATACCAGTCCGGCATATTGATCACTGAAGAACTGGGAATCCTGTTCTTGACCTCGGCATTGTAAAGCATTTCGTTTATTATCGCTTCGGCTATTGCGGAAGCTATCTGTTTCTGGAATTCAATATGATCATTTTCGTAATACAGCATGATCTTATGTGTAATAAGCCGGCTGTATCCTCCTGTATTATAACTCTCTTCATCGAAAGTGACAAGATTGATATTTGACTGTTTGAACTCGGCATTCTTCTTGTGAATTATGAAAATAAGCCGTTTTTCAAGTGAATAGTCGAAGAAATCTTCTATCTCCTCAATTTTTTTTATAGCATAATCGGATGCGAAATCTGCCAGATCGCGACCGTATTCATTAAAATAACAATCAAAATCATCGAACCTGTAGTATGACCAGTAATAATCATAATACTGGACCCTGTTTTTACCGAAGGTCATCTGATGTCCATTATAGAACTGAGCACCTGCATTTATAAAATAAAAGCACGCTAAAACAGTGATTATCAGAAAGCGGACATGCCTCATTGTGATGTCTTTTCCAGGATTGGGATTGTCTTTAATTAGCAAAATCTGTTCCAACTTGCTTATTTTACGAAACAAAACTAATGATATTATATTTTATATTATAAAAACGATAAAACTTTATTATTTTTGTTTTGTTTGATAAAAATTTTTTCCGGTCTGATTTTTGTTGTGTTTTATGCAACCATTTTAAGCTAACTCACGTTAATAATATGTTGAGGCATTCTAAAAATGAATTTCAATAACATCTAATATTTCCATTTATTATGAAAAAGATATTTTTATTTTGTTCTATTATTCTTGTCACTGCATCTTTGGCTGCTCAACCCGTGATGAAACTTTCAGAACTCAGTCATGATTTTGGCAAGTTTAAGGAAGAAGCCGGGCGGCAGTCCTATGATTTCATTGTAACAAATACCGGTAATACGCCACTTGTCATTCAGAACATAGCAGCATCGTGCGGATGTACAACACCGGAGTGGACAAAGGCACCGATTGCTCCCGGAAAAGAAGGCAGGATAAAAGCTATTTATGATCCGAGAGACCGGCCGGGTGCATTTAACAAAACACTCACAGTTTATACAAATGCAAAACCTGAGGTTGCAGTACTGGTGATAAAGGGTGAGGTCATACCCCGCGAAAAGACTGTTGAGGAGATATATACATACCCTGTTGATTTGGCTAAAGCCGTGAGGTTTGAGAGCAATCATCTGGCTTTTACAAATGTAAGAAAGACTGAAAAGAAGGTAAGGGTGATGCCTATCATAAATACCTCGACAGAGCCAGTCAGGATCACTTTCGAAATGCTTCCTGCCCATCTTACCCTGAAAGCAAATCCTGAGACACTGAAACCTGGTCAGAAAGGGATTATTGAAGGAACCTATGATGCAACGAAGAATGACTCATGGGGAACGGTAACCGATATGGTTAAGGTTGCACTAAACGGTGTTGTCCAGAATACCTCATATTACTATATTTCAGCAAATCTTGTTGAGGATTTCTCAAAACTTTCAAAAGAAGATCTTGAGAAAGCACCGGTATTCAAACTGGCTTCGACTACCTTTGATCTTGGCAAGATACCGGGTTCAACCCAGAAAGAGGTAGAATTTAAATTCACCAATACGGGCAAAAGCGATCTTGTAATAAGACATGTTAAATCAACATGTGGATGCACTGCCGTAATGCAGACTCAGGGATCTAGTATTAAACCGGGGCAATCCAGTTCGATTAAGGCAATTTTTAATTCAGGTACATATAAAGGCAGGGTAACAAAAGCAATCTATGTCTATACAAACGATCCGAAAAATTCGGAAGTTGTACTGATGCTTAATGCTGAAGTTGAACAACTGGCCTCTGCGAAATAAAAATAGTTGAGAAATATTACTAAGACGATGTCTGAGAAGCTTTTAAGACATCGTCTTTTTAGTATATTTACATTATATCCGGCATTGGGATGGTAAGGAGTGAAAAATATAAAAGCGCTGTGAATATAATAAAAGGCACTAATCAGCCACCCTCTGTCAATCCTGAAGTGTTTAGCGTAAGAAAAGACAGAAAGACGGAAAAGTTTTCTGTTGATTATTATGTGTCGGGGATATTGTCGGGCGACAGAACAATTCTGAGCAGGGCAATAACTCTTGTCGAGAGTTCATTGCCTGATCACCGGGATGAGATCAGTGCAGTAATTGAACGATGCCTGCCCCATAGCGGAAATTCCGTCCGTATAGGAGTGACAGGCTCGCCGGGCGCAGGAAAAAGTACTTTCATTGAGTCGCTGGGATTATTCATAGTTGGAACCGGAAGGGAACTTTCAGTTCTTACAGTCGATCCGAGCAGTGCAAGAACAAAAGGGAGTATTCTTGGTGATAAAACCCGAATGGAAAAGCTAAGCACCCACCCCTCTGCCTTTATCAGACCATCACCCTCTGCCGGGATAACAGGCGGGGTGGCAAGGAGGACAAGAGAAGCAATAATACTCTGTGAGGCTGCAGGCTTTGATACAATAATTGTCGAAACAACAGGAGTGGGCCAAAGCGAAACTACAGTAAATTCACTTGTTGATTTTTTTCTCCTTCTTATGCTTGCAGGTTCGGGAGATGAACTGCAGGGAATAAAAAGGGGCATTATGGAAATGGCCGATGCTGTTGTGATAACCAAAGCAGATGGAAACAATGTAAATCAGGCTCATAGAGCAAGGGAATTATTCAATAATGCCCTTATGCTTTTTCCCCTGCCGGCGTCTGGTATCAGGCCACAGGCATTTTCATGTTCAGCTCTTGAAAACAAAGGGATAGAAGAAATCTGGAACACTATTGCAGAGCATGTTTCACAGACAAAGAAGAACGGTTATTTCCTGGAACGGAGGAAGGAACAGTCAGTTACAGGTATGTACGATGCAATAGCAGCTTACCTTCAGGATTCTTTTTACAGCGATGAAAAAATCAGTGCTTTAAAAGAGATTATTGAAAAACAGGTATATGAAGGGAAAATAACTCCTTTTAAGGCCGCTGCTGAGCTGATAGATAAATACAGAAACAGATAAGATATTATCCGATTATTAATATCTTTGCCCACTTGAATTATTAATAACCAGACATATAAACAGAAAATTAAATGAAGAGATTATTATACCTGTTAACACTGGCAACGGTGATTGCTGCCTGTTCATCGGAACCGGGTTATGTTATCAAGGGTGACATTGAAGGATCGGACCAGGAATTATTCTATCTGCACAGGGTTGTTGACGGGCGGATCGTAGCTATTGATTCAGCAGTTTCAAAAAAGGGATCCTTTAAAATGAAAGGTATAATTGATTATCCTGATCTTGTTCAACTGGTTGCCATGGATAACGGTGGAAGGATCAATTTTTATCTGGAGAACACAGAGATAACGCTTTCAGGGAATATTGATTCTCTCGAAGTTTCAAAGATATCCGGATCAAAGACACACGATGAATATCAATCCCTTATCGATGCCAGCAAGGAATTTAACGAACAGGCAATAAATATTAACACGGAATATCAGATGGCCAGGCAAACGAATAACGAGGCTAAAATGGCCTTGCTGGAAAAGGAAATCGTTGCTTTGGAAGATCAAATGATAACTATGCAGAAAGATTTCGTCAAAAACAATCCTTCTTCCTATGTTGCTCCTGCTGTTTTAAGGAGCATATCATATTATATGGAAGGAGACGAAATTGCTGATATAATAAGCGCCATGGATGCTGATATGGCTAAGCTTCCGATTGTAAAAGAACTCGATGCCATGGCTACAGCATTAAAGGCTGTGTCGATCGGGCAGAAAGCTCCGGATTTTACAATGAACGATGTTGACGGAAATCCTGTTTCTCTTTCCTCAAAGATCGGATCAAAGCTTCTGCTTCTTGATTTCTGGGCAGGATGGTGTAACCCGTGCAGATTGGAAAATCCGAATCTCGTAAAGATCTATAAGCAGTTTAATAAAAAAGGTTTTGATATTTTCGGTGTTTCTCTCGATCAGGAGAAAGATAGCTGGGTAAAGGCAATTGCCGATGATAAACTCACATGGACACATGTATCGGATCTTCAGTACTGGAATAATTCGGCTGCAAAGTTATACTCCATCAGAGCAATACCGGCAAATTTCCTTCTTGATGAATCAGGTACAATTATTGCAAGGAACCTGAGGGGTGATGAACTTTTGAATAAAGTGCAAGAGGTGCTTGGGCAATAGTTGTTTTTCAGGATTCAGTTTTGT
>DAONXX010000057.1:0-12964 GCA_035414025.1 Bacteroidales bacterium
ATGAGGCGGGTCTCCGTCATGGATCTCGGAAAGAGTCGTAATCCCGTGTTCATCCATAACTTCCTCAAGACCATAGATCAGTTTTTTTACTTTTTGAACTCCCTGTTTCCCGTAAACTCTCAGCCAGCCTTCACAGAAAGGTCCAAGAAGCCATGGCCATACTGTCCCCTGATGATATGCACTATCTCTTTCTTCCTGATCGCCGAAATAAGTTCCCTTATAAAACTTATTGGCAGGTGAAAGGGTTCTCAGTCCTCTGGGAGTAACAAGTTCCTTATCTGCTATGTCCAGAACACTCTTCATCTGTTCCTTTGAAAGCATCGAATATGGAAGTGACACTGCAAGTACCATATTGGGACGCACAAATAAGTTTTTCCCTTCTTCATCATTGACATAATCAGCAAGATATCCTGCCTTCTCATCCCAGAAAAGTTCGAGGAATGATTCTTTTATAAGTTCGGGCAGATGCCCGAATTCTTTGATAAGTTCCTTATCCTCTTCAACTTTCGCCATTTCCAGGGCAAAACAGACAGCATTGTACCAGAGTGCGTTTATCTCAACTGCATAACCATTTCTGGGAGTAACAGGTGTTCCGTTTACTACAGCATCCATCCATGTAAGAGCTTTCCCGGGAGCATCAGAGTAAATAAGTCCGTTATCTCTCATATGAATATTGAAAGCTGTTCCATTCTTAAATGCGTTAAGAACTAATTTTGCAGATTTTTCATACTTTTCACAACAATCAATGCCGCCATTCAAAACATATTGCTGAAGTGCCCAGAAGAACCATAATGGTGCATCAATTGAATTGAAAGAATAATCGCCGGTTGTTCCCATGTTGGGGAACAGGCCATCTTTCATCTTATTGATCTGTGTGTCAAGAACATCCCTGTACAGATCAAGCCCATGGCGGGCCAGTGCTATTCCGGGAAGCGAGATAAACGTATCCCTTCCCCACGAACCGAACCATGGATAACCAGCAATTATAAGTGTGTCCTCCCCTCTTCTCTCAACGAACTGCTGAGCAGCATTTCTGAGACAGTTAATATAGCAGTTGCGGGGTATTTTGCCGGTCATCATCCTGGAAAATTTGCCTTTCAGTCCTCTTGGGTTCTCCTCCTTTGTTGATGCCGAAAATACAATCTCATCCCCCTTCTTTACTTTCAACTCAAAAAATCCGGGGGTAAAAAGATCTTCGGAATAATCATACCCTCTTTTTTGTTCTTCAAGATATTCAACGCCACGGTACCAGTCAGGAACATGAATAAATTCCGCTTTAGTAGAAAACTGCATATGGAGATACGGAAAGTTATCGTACATCTTTGATTTAATGCCGTTTTTTACAAACTCAACTTTTGTGTTTGCAGCAAGATTTGCGTGAGTAAGTTCATGTATACTTCTGAATGCCAAGAAAGGTCTTATCTGAAGCTTCATTGATTCCGATGCTTCAAGAATAGTGTACCTTACCATCATCTGTTCTTCATAATGTGCCAGTATCCTTTCCATCTTCAACAGAACATTGCCGACCCTGTAAATTCGCATCGGTATCACTTCCGTTGAAAAATCTTCAATATATTTATGTCCCTTGGGGCTGAAATAGTCTCCTTTATATTTTCTTATCCCGACATTAAAACTTCTGTCATCATTGATCACTGTTACATCAAGGCCGGAAAGCAGAACATATCTTTCCCCCCCGAGTTCATCAACAGGACAAACCAACATCCCATGATACTTCCTTGTATTGCATTCTACAAGCGTAGTGGATGCATATGACCCGGCTCTGTTGGTTCTAATAATTTCACGGGAAAGTGAATATTCAAGATTTACCACCTGGCTTTTTTCGAACTTAATATAACTCATGTCGTTGTTAATTATCCTTATAAAAACTTTGTTTAAGATACCAATTTTTAATTAATCATGCAAACTCTCATCAAAGCTTCGCAATTTTTATTTCATCGGGAAGCTCCGTAAAAAAAAAGAATAACTTTGCATTTCATGTTTAAACCAACTAGTAAAATGTAATAGCTTGCCAATGAATAGATTTTACATATTAATATTAGCTTTTATGGTGTCAGCCACCGGCTGTAAAAATAATAATATTGAAATTAATGGCAAACTCCTGGAATCCATTCCAGGTAAATTTATTTACCTGGATGAATTAAAATCCACTGAACTTATTACTGTGGACTCAGCACTGGTAAGTGAGGAGGGTCAGTTTGTATTTACCAGAGAGATTGAACACCCGGCTTTTTACCTTCTGAAAACTGATGAAAAAAACTTTCTTACAATGCTTCTGGAACCTGGCCAGAAAATAGCCCTGAATGCTTATGCCGATTCCCTTAATTACCCCATTTTTGTAACAGGCTCCCCGGGTACTGAAAAAATGGCTGAGTATAATAAAAAACTTAAAAAAACAATTGATCAGTTATCAGGACTGCGGTCAATATATGTTGAGAACCTTGGATCGCCTCAGCTTTATGGTGTAATTGAAAAGCTTGATTCACTGGCAGGTATCTATCTTAATGAAATAAATACATACACAAAGAAATATATTGACGAAAACCTGAGCTCACTTGTGAGTCTTGTTGCCCTCTATCAGCAAGTTGCCCCCGGAGAATACGTACTTCACCATCAGAAAGACCTGAACTATTTCTTAAAAGTTGACTCTTCTTTATCAAGCCTCTATCCTGATTATGAGCCGGTTCAGTCATTGCATAAACAGGTTCAGAATCTGTTGAATAACCTTAACGCCCAGGCAATAACTTCGCCTCTGCCAGCTGCCGGTAATGTAGCCCCCGATATTGCACTTCCTGATCCGCAAGGAGATACAATACGCCTATCATCAACAAGAGGCAAGATAGTATTGCTCGATTTCTGGGCTTCATGGTGCAATCCTTGCCGCAAGGAGAATCCTAACCTGGTAAAAGCTTACAACACATATCACAACAATGGTTTCGAGATATACCAGGTATCCCTTGATAAGGCAAAAGAATCATGGATTCAAGGGATCAGACAGGATAAACTTGAAAAATGGATACATGTAAGCGATGTAAAATACTGGAACTCTGTTGTTGTTCCCCTTTATAATATCGAGGTCATACCAACCAATTATCTGCTTGACAGAGAAGGCCGTATTATTGCCTCAAACCTGAGAGGAGAAAATCTCAACAAAAAACTTGCTGAAATATTCAATAATTAACTATTTGATAATCTAATATGTCTGATTGAATGAAAAATCTTTTAATATTCCTTATAACGATTCTTATTATTATTTCCGGCTGTAAAAACAAAGAAACCTTTATTATAAAGGGTACTGTCAAAGAAAAAAAACAGGATCAAATCTTTCTGAAAAGAGTTGATCTGGATACTCCTGTAATTATTGATTCTGCAAAAATTAGCAAAAAAGGAAATTTCAAGTTCAGGGTAAAATCGGCAGAAACCGATTTCTACCAAATTGCATATTCTTCCGATGATTTCATCACTTTGCTTGCCGAACCCGGAGAAATGATAGAATTGCTTTTTACAAACAGACTTTCTGATAATTATTCAATCTCGGGATCCCTCGGATCAGAACAAATAAGGGAACTCGATCTTAAACTGTTAGAGACCAAAAAACAGCTGGATTCGCTGAATAATTTGTATATCAGCTTACCTGATGAGGATCCTGATTCTAAGAAAAAGGGAGAGCTGCTTGAGCAGGAATATGCGAAGTTGTTGGAGGATCAAAGAAAGTTCAATATTGGATTTGTGCTGGAAAATATGACTTCTCTTGCTGCAATTAAGGCACTATACCAGAAGATCGATGATCAGAACTATGTTCTTAACACAACAAGGGACCTTCAGTATATGAAGATCGTTTCAGATTCCTTAAGTGTCTATTATCCTGATTCAAGGCATACAAAAGCTCTTATAAGTGATTTCAGCAATGAAATGAACCGGATGTATACAAGAAAATTGGTTGCGATGGCCAATTCACTTCCGGAGACGAAACCTGATCCAGATCTTCTGGATGTGAATGGAAAAAGAATAAAACTATCCTCACTCCAAGGGAAAATAGTTCTCCTGTCATTCTGGTCAGTCGACTCAAGGGATTGCATAACTGAAAACATCCAGCTCAAATCCCTTTATAACACTTATAATAAAAGAGGATTCGAGATTTACCAGATTAATCTTGACGCCGATGAAACAAAATGGAGGAATGCCGTAAATTTCGATGAACTGCCCTGGATAAGCACAAGAGAGGATGACCCGGCCAATCCTGTTAACGCCAGGTATTTTAATGTGAGAAGTCTCCCGGCAAACTTTATGTTCGACAGGGAAGGGAACCTGATCGGAACAGACTTCCACGGAAGAAATCTTCAAATAAAACTCGAACAGCTGTTCAAATAATTATAATATCATTAATTGAGCCAATCTTCAAAAATATTTTTCGCATCGGACTTCCATCTCGGACTTGATGGAGGATCGAAGCCGGCAGAGCGTGAGAAAAGAGTTGTCAGATGGCTTAAGAGCATTGCGCCTGAGGCCAGGGCAATATATCTTCTTGGTGATATTTTCGATTTCTGGTGGGAATATAAACATGTTGTCCCGGCCGGCTTCACAAGATTCCTTGGAACTATTTCTGAAATAACTGATTCCGGCATTCCGGTCCATTTCTTTACCGGGAATCATGATATGTGGGTCAGGGATTATCTTTCACGGGAATGTGGCATGGTGATCCATAAAGAACCTCTAACTGTGACCTTTGATAATAAAGTTTTTCATTTAGCTCATGGTGAAGGACTTGGCTCAGATCATACAGGATACAGGATACTGCTATGGATATTCAGAAATAAACCTCTCAGGATCATGTATTCGGCACTGCATCCTGCAATAGGGATGCGAATCGGACATAAATGGTCATTGAATTCACGGTTGGGGAAAGGTGTCTCGAAAGAATTTCTTGGCGAAGAGAAGGAGGATCTGATTAAATATGCAAATTCTTTCAATGCCGATTTAAAACCTGACTATTTCATATTTGGGCACCGGCATCTGGCTAAGAGAATAACGCTAAAGAACAATTCCGAAATGATTCTGCTTGGCGACTGGATAAAAGAAAGCAGCTATGCAAGCTGGGATGGAAAAAATCTGGTTCTTAACAAGATTGATTAGATGATCCTGTCCTCAATTCTTACCTCGAGAGTATAATAAGAATACGACTCATTGACCTTTTCAAAGTGATAATCAAGGGTTTGTCCGGATTTCCTGGCCATATCGATCAAGCCCATATTGCCGGTACTTTCCGTTGTGCCGGTCTGACGATATAGTGCCTTTTTAAAGAGTTCCTTGAGACCATCCTTATCAAGACTGTTAATTTTATCCAGTTTAGCCCTGAGCTTCCCGATCTTTTCATTAGATATCAGGTTGCCTGTCGAAATAATATATGTATTATTTTCATATCTCAGGAGCATAACCGGCATACCAAAATTCCGGGACTCTTCTCTTCCGGCTCCATGTTTGGCAACATTTTCCAATATTTCAACAAGTATGCTGAACACTCTCCTGCGAACATCCGATTCAATGTCAGCTTCAGTGAGTTTTGTCTCCGTAAATGACAGAACCTCCTTCCCTACATCACTTGTAATATGTCCCGACCACATAAGGTATATCTGGTTTGCTGACATCAGTCTTTCAAGATTGAAAGCGGCATTTCCCGTAAAAGCTTTTTGCCCCTTGCCGGAATGGAATCCCATTCCTTCCTTGTCAACTGTTTTACTTAAAATGAAATAAGAATTATCATCATCCAGATCTATAAAATCATAATCAAGTTTATTTCCGGTCATTTTTGCCATTTCAATCAAACCCAGTCCTGCTCCTCCCTTACTGCTCAACTCCGAATTTGCAAGCATTTGCCTGTAAACACTCCTGATCTCTGAAATATCGAGATTATTGATCTCATTAAGACGGCTTCTAAGATCTCTTATATTTGCTGCCGGAATAACATTTCCTGTTGTTACGGTATATCCCCCGTTGGCCTTGGAATAAACCACCATTGACATATCGGCCAGTTTTGTATTATCGCTGTGTCGGGTAACATTCTGCAGGCTTTCAAGTACAAACGTAAAAAGTCTTTTCCGCCCAACAGACCCAAATTCAGAATTTTCCATCTCCTTCTCGATAAGCATAAGAAGAGGCATGGAATTCTCATTTGTGATAACACCCCTGTATACAAACATAAGGCGTTCACTTGTCATTTTATCGCGGATCTGAGCAATTAAATCCATGCAAAGAATTTTCTTCCGGATATACAGTGCAAATGTAATTAAAATGACGAACTATTTGCCTGTCAAATGAAATTAAACTCCGGTAGACCCAGACACAACATAAAAACTACTTTCCGGCCGGAGCTTCCTGCCTTACAACGATTACTTTGGGCTGCAGGCCATCAACAGTTACTGTTATATTTCCTGTTCTTTTCGATCCCCCGGTATTTTCAGCAACTTTAACAACTATCTGACCGAAGTTCCCTCCTGAGGCAGGCGTTGCAGAAATCCATTCGTCAGAGGATTGCAGAAACCAGGATGTATTTGTCATCACAAATAAAGGTGATGCATTACTTCCTTCTGATGTAAAGATAAGTGTATCGGCATTGATATTAAGAGTAGGAGCTCCTCCCTCCTGAGTAACAATAATTGACAGAGGCGGAAGTCCAATTGTCTGCACGGTGATTGTTGCAGAACGTGTTTGAACGCCCGGGTTTGCAGAAGCTGTAAGCAACAATGTCTTATCGTTCACACCTGATTCATCACTAAGACTTATCCAATTTCCGGAACCCATCATGGATCTCCTGCCTGTTGTTGGTGCAGCAGGAGGATATGTGACCTGAACATCCCAGGCTGTTGTTGAAACTATATCGAAAGAAGCCTGACTGCCTTCAGCGCTTCCAACAACAAGTTCCTTTGTCCTGGCACCTGTAAATTTCTCAGATTTCACACCCAGTACGGACCTCGGTGAAGCCTGATTGACTGTAACCGTCTGCTCCCTCCCCTTTGTCTTTATTGTTACAATTGCTGTACGGCCCGAATTTCCGGTATTTGCAGATGCTGTAACTGTAATTGTATCTGATCCTGAGGAAGATCTGGAGTCTGTCTTAAGCCAGTCAGCATTGCAGATCACCTCCCAGTCCCTGTTTGATTTTATTGTGAAGGAAGCTGAACTACCTTCCCTGTAAGACAAGGTAAGCGAGGAGACAGATGAAACCAGGGTTGTTATATCAAAATGCCGTGCAGCAAATTCATGAAATGCAGGCCAGTTAGGAGCATCCGTGTGGCCGCCGTTATGGACTCTGTATCCGATAGTCCCGTCAATATATGCTTTATCAATTACCGGAACGCGTTCAGAAGAGATAAAACCTTCTTCTCCGAGTATCCTGTATGCCGGAGAGGCATTAACAGCTGTTAGGAAAATCCCAAAAGGATCGGCCCAGGAACTTGTTGATCCGCCATTCATGAATACCGGTCTTGGAGCACATAAGGCGAGCAGGGAATGAGCATCAACCGGGCATTCTTCAATCTTTCGCGGAAGATATTGACCCGGAACGAGTTCTCCGGCCCATTTAAAGAAATTACCCGACATCCAGTGATATTCGTTTGCATCGCATGAATTCTCAAGGTCCTGACCCCAGTGCCTTCTGTTCATTTTTGTTCCGAGACTTCCTGCATCACCTGCAAATCCTATTGCAATACGGGGTTCATAAGCCATTGCAACAATTGTTGCCTTGCCATATCTTGAAACTCCGTTCAGGCCGATAATTTTGGAATTTACATCCTTATCAGTCTCTAAATAGTCTATCAGCCTGCTCACGCCCCAACTCCATGCTACAAGGGTCCCCCAATCGCCGGGTTTACGCCAGTTGCCCTGGTTAACAAGTCCTATGAGATAACTTGTCAGTCCCGCTCCATTATCAGGCTGCAGGGCTGTAAGTTCAAAGACACAGGTAGCCCATCCTTCAGGACTGGAACGCTCCCAGTAGAAGTCACTTGCACTGCCTGAACCACCGAAGAATATTATAACCGGCACCGGTTCTGTAGCTTTGGCGGGAGTCCTAAGTACAGCTCTTATCTCCGGTTTGTTTCTTACCTGAGGATAGCGCGAAATATCTATTGTACCGGTAATCTGTTTCTGTATATAAGCTGAATTGCCTGATCCGCCTGTTGAAGTTGTTACATTCCATGTTACGGCAGGAAGTATTTCCTCCGGAGGTATCCTCCCGTAAAGCTGATCCTGTATATCCTTAAAGATCTCAGGTCTGCGTTTTTTCCACCATTCTTCAGGAGTTGTTATAAGCTTCCCGTTTTTCATCCTGAGAAGGTCTATGGGTGTATAATTGCCAAGCCTTGCCGAATCAGGGCCGGGAAAAAGTCCATTTGAATTATCGCTGTAATTATTCCATAGTCCGAATACCGATCTGGAAATAGGAGCATCCGGATTTCTAAGGCTGTCGGTCCAGTTTCCCTCCGGATTCTGAGGATTTGCCGGGAAGGTATTAGGCGGAGCATTTGGATCCTCTAGCTTTGGAGGCAACTGAGGAAGAACGATCCCCAACTGAGCGAGCATCTGATCTCTATCCATCAGACTTGTTACATTATCCGGCGGAAAATCGGGAAATTGAGATTTGGCACTCTTTTTACATCCTGAGAGTGAGACTAAGAAAATAATAATGCAAATTCCAGATTTCAGGAGATCTTTTTTCATGGCTTGTAAATAAATATTTGAGAGTAAATAGTACGAGTATTATTGGTAAGACTAAGTAAAAGAGTTGTTTTTCTGCTTTCAGGTTAATAATATAAAAGTAGTAAATATTATATAATATTCCTTAACAGTGTTGACAAATTCAATTATCAGCCAACCTGACCTTCTCTGTCGGGCAGCGGACCGGATATTCTGTTAAAGTATTTCTGCACCATTCCCGGAGAACATACATATTCTTTTTCAGGATGGTTATTAAAGCCGCAGGGACAGGAATCTTTGATGCTATAAGTATACGAGAGGGAGTGATTCGCATTTTTAATCTCAACTCTAAAATTCAGAAATAATGTCTCTTCAAATTTTTATTTTTTTATTTAATTTAAACTTTTTAATTTCTCACAAACTACTCTATATATTAATTTTCAAAATTCTATTAAACCTTGCATGATGAACAGAATCAATTTATTATTGTTTTCAATAGTTATAACAGATAATATTTTTGCTCAAGTATTTACAAATTATACTTCAGAGCCATCTACTACATTATCAGAAAAACAGATTTCATCCATTGCAATTGATTCATCCAGGTAACAAATGGTTCGGAACAATGGCTTTACTTAAAGGAAATGAGTTTATAAAAATGCTTTTGAAAATAAAATTATAAATTATGAAAAAAACATTCATTATCTGTTTGATAGCAATAGTTGCTGTCATAATTATCGTAATCGTAAAAACACAATTTAAACTGGAAGGAAAATACAACCTACCCACAAATCCTTCTAACCCTTATCTTCCTCTGTGGGAACGCATACCCGATGCCGAACCCCGTATATTCCCCGACCCTGATACCGGCGAGGAAAGAGTATATGTATATGGTTCGCACGACGCATCAGACCATACGAGATATTGCGGATACCGTTATGTAGTGTGGTCGGCGCCATTAACAGATATGAGTGATTGGAGATACGAAGGACAGGCTTTTCACAGAGATTGGCTTACCGGCGTAATTAACGAAAAAGGTGTGCCTCACGAAGTACATCCTTCTGAAAGTCTTTATGCTCCGGATGTAGTGTATAATCCGGTAACTAAAAAGTACTATATATACGCCTTTACCGCCATGGAACGCGATGGTGCCGGTGTGCTAAAACTGCAATACGGCGGCGACGGCACTGCCCGAATGTTTGTTGGAGAAAGCACACGCCCAGCCGGCCCGTTTAACGATAAAATTACTTTTTGCAAAGCCGGCTGGCACGACGACGGAACACCTATAAGCAAAGAAAATCCTCCGGCGAATTTTACCGGCAATATGTACACTGGAAATAATCCCCAGCATTTGGGCGGTTTCGACCCCGGCGTTTTAGTTGATGTTGTTGAAAAAGATTCAAAAGGAAATCCAACCAAAGTAAGAACATATTTATTTTGGGGTTTCACATGGCCGTATGCCGTTGAACTTGAAGAAGATATGGTTACGCTAAAACCTGGCACCATGAAAGCAGGCGACGCTATAATTGGCGCAAGCATGGCACCCGTTAACGGTCCGGGACGATTCTTCGAAGCATCTTCTATACGTAAAATTGACGACACATACGTATTTGTTTATGCTCGTTCAGGCCCGATTGTTGATGACGTAGAAGGAGCACCCAATGCATTTTCACAGCTTGGCTACGGCACTTCAAAAAATCCGTTGGGGCCATTTGAGTACAAAGGCATTATAGTTGACAACCGCGGAGAGTGGCTAAGAGGCGATGATATCCCATACAGCATGACCGGAAATGTTTTCGACTGGCGTCAGGATAATACACATGGCAACATGGTTAAAGTTAAAGACCAATGGTTTATTTTATATCACAGAAGTACCGGCGGCGCCGGTGGCGTTGCACCTGGAGTAAATAACCGCATGGGCTCTCACAGACAGGCAACCGCCGATGCTATTGATGTATATTATGTTGGCGATGAGCTTTTTATAAAACGCGCCCAAACAACATCTCAAGGCTTTGGAATTAACGGCCTCGACCCCTACAAAGAGCACGATGCAGGTATTGTTTGCCACGGAATTCCAATTGGCAATGTTATTATTGATACCCGAAATTTCGTTGAAAGCCAATGGGTAAACAGAAATATTCTTCCAAAACTCGAAGGAATGGATTGGAATCCTCTGCGTATTCATATAAATAATACTATGAACACAAGAGTTGGTTACAGGTATTTTAATTTCGGAAAAGGAGTATCGACACAAAAAAATTTAGCGCTTGTGCTTACAATGAAAGAGGAAGAGATAGCCAACGGAATAACCGTTAACGTATATACCGCCGATGCAAGAGAAAATTACGGCGACAAAGAAGGCCGGCATTACCTGATTGGCTCAACCAAGTTAACCGGTAATACAACTCTTCGTAAAGTGGAAATACCTGTTACCCAAAATCTTGACCAACTTAAAGGAATGAAATCGATTTACATAGAATTTAGTTCCCCAACATCGTTTGATTCCACTTCTCTAACTGCCAGAGGACAAGCAATATGCGATATTAACAAAATACAGTTTGTATTGAATTGAATTGAAAATAAAATATTACAAAACACCCCTTCGGTTTAGCTGAAAGAAGCAGTTGTAAAAGGTTTGGCTGCCGATAGGGGTTGTTTATGCCTGAGCAGATTAAAAAATTTGAACCTGTATTTTTGAAGCCATTGAGAATTTATCAGCCAGCCCAGCCTTCCCTGTCGAGATTACGATAGTTTATGGCTTCAGATATATGTTCCGTTGTAATATTCTCTGATTCTGCAAGATCAGCAATTGTTCTTGCCACTTTAAGGATCCTGTCATAAGCCCGGGCTGAAAGACCTCTGAGTTCCATAGCCCTTCTCAGCAGTCGCCCACCGGCTTCATCAAGCTGACAATATCTCCTCTGCATCGAAGGAGTCATCTGCGCATTTGAATAGATGCCGTTTATACCGGCAAATCTTTTTGTCTGGATAGCCCTGGCCTTTATCACCCTGTCCCTTACAGATTCCGATCGCTCTGTTTTACTGGTATCCGATAGTTTGTCATATTTAACGGGAACGACCTCAATATGGATATCTATTCTGTCGAGCAGCGGACCGGATATCCTGTTCAGATATTTCTGCACCATTCCCGGGGAACACACACATTCTTTTTCAGGATGGTTATGAAAGCCGCAGGGACAGGGGTTCATTGAAGCTATAAGCATAAAACTTGCCGGGTAATCACATGTTGATTTTGCTCTTGAGATCGTTATTATCCTGTCTTCAAGAGGTTGCCGCATGACTTCGAGGACTGTTCTTTTAAATTCGGGCAGTTCATCGAGGAAAAGCACTCCGTTATGAGCCAGGGATATCTCTCCCGGCTGGGGGAATGTTCCTCCTCCTACCAATGCTACATCGGAAATTGTATGATGCGGACTTCTGAAAGGCCGCTTTGTCATAAGAGCTGTGTGATCGTCAATTTTACCCGCAACAGAATGGATCTTTGTTGTCTCAAGAGCTTCCTCAAGCGTTAAGGGAGGCATTATAGTTCCGATTCTCTTTGCCAGCATCGTCTTCCCGGACCCCGGTGGACCAACCATTATCAGATTATGATGTCCTGCAGCTGCAACTTCCAGTGCTCTTTTAACATTTTCCTGGCCACGCACATCTGAAAAATCAACCTCGTATTTATTGGCTTCGCTGTTAAACAGATCATTCAGATCAACTTTCACCGGTTCGAATTTCTTCAGCCCGTTAAAAAAGTTTACTACATCTTCAAGCTTCTCCATCCCATAGACCTCAATATCATTCACAACTGCTGCTTCCCTGGCATTCTTTAGCGGAACTATCACACCCCTGAAACCTTCTTCCCGGGCCCGTAAGGCAATTGGTAATACACCTCTGACAGGCTGTAAGGTTCCATCAAGAGATAGTTCTCCCATCATTATATATGATTCACTTTCATTTCTTGCTATTTTCTCATCTGCCTGCAGAATGCCGATAGCAAGAGGCAGATCATAGGATGATCCCTCCTTCCTGATATCTGCAGGTGCCATATTTATAAGCACCTGCTTGCCGGGCCAGTGAAAACCCAGCGACCGGATCGCCGATTCAATCCTCTGCTGACTTTCCTTGACAGCAATATCGGGTAATCCGACAAGAAAAAAACGGATGCCTCGGGAAACATTTACCTCGATGGTAACAATTTCTGCATCAATACCGGTTACGGCACTGGCAAATGTTCTTACTAACATAA
>DAONXX010000058.1:0-12892 GCA_035414025.1 Bacteroidales bacterium
ATTTCCCCGGGAGGCTGAGGGCAATTCTTACAGCTTGAGAGATGGCCTTTTCTTTTATATGAAACTGGTTTGGGAACATATTATCTGAAAAATAAACTAATTTTGTGTATTATTTCAAGTATATAAGAAGCTAAATGATGAACGTAATAAATAAAGTTCTTGGTCTCTTCCTTGGCAATAAATATGAGAGGGACATGAAGGAAATAAATCCTTATGTCGAAAAAGTTCATACTGAATATGCTAAGATAAAGGATCTGACAAATGATCAGCTAAGAGACAAGACACAGGAATTGAAAAAGGAACTGCACAGCAGGATTGCTGATGATGAGAATAAAATAAGTTCCCTTAAGGAAAAAGCTGAAGCTGAAGAGGATGTATACAGAAAAGAGGAAATTTATACAGAGATTGATAAGATAGAAAAGAATATTGACTCAAAGCTTGAAAGCATTCTTGATGAATTATTGCCTGTTGCATTTGCAATTGTAAAAGAAACAGCAAGGCGTTTTAAGGAAAATGAAGAACTTGTTGTAACTGCACGGCAATATGATAAAGACCTTGCTGCGAAAAGAGAAAGCATTATAGTAAAAGGCGATAAGGCTCACTGGAAAAACAGGTGGATTGCAGGTGGTAATGAGATTGTATGGGATATGGTGCATTACGATGTCCAACTTTTCGGAGGAGTGGCACTGCATAAAGGGAAAATTGCCGAAATGGCAACAGGTGAGGGGAAAACAGTGGTTGCAACACTGCCGGTATTCCTTAACGCTCTTGCAGGCAGAGGAGTTCATATTGTAACAGTTAATGACTATCTGTCGAAAAGAGACTCGGAGTGGATGGGGCCAATCTACGAATTTCATGGCCTTACAGTTGATTGTATTGATAAGCACCAGCCTAATTCTGCCGAAAGGAGAAAAGCTTATATGGCCGACATAACTTTCGGGACAAATAATGAGTTCGGGTTTGATTACCTGAGGGATAATATGGCTATTAATCCTGAGGACCTTGTTCAACGCAAACATCATTATGCAATTGTTGATGAGGTCGACTCCGTTCTTATTGATGATGCCAGAACACCTTTGATAATTTCAGGCCCTACTCCCAGAGGCGATAACCAGCAGTTTGATGAACTTAAACCGAAGGTCGATAAACTTGTTAATGCTCAAAAAAGGCTTGTTACACAAGTGCTTGCAGATGCAAAACGCCTTATTTCTGAAGGCAATAATGAAGATGGCGGAATGCTTCTGCTCAGAGCATTCAAGGGTTTGCCAAAAAACAATGCACTCATAAAATTCCTTAGTGAAGAGGGAAACAAGACACTTCTTCAAAAAACCGAGAATTTTTACATGCAGAACAATAACAAGGAAATGCCTAAAGTGACGGATGAGCTTTATTTTGTTATTGATGAAAAGGTTAATTCGATAGAGCTGACCGATAAAGGACTCGACCTTATCTCAACATCTGTTGAAGATGCAAGCTTCTTTATACTTCCGGATGTAGGATCCAAAATAGCCGACCTTGAAAAATCAGATAAATCTGAGAAGGAAAAACTAAAGCTTAAGGATGAACTTCTGACTGAATTTTCAATAAAGTCAGAACGTGTTCACACAATGACCCAGCTTCTTAAAGCCTGGACTCTCTTTGACAAGGATGTTGAGTATGTTGTCATGGATAATAAGGTTAAAATAGTTGATGAACAAACAGGGCGTATTCTTGAAGGCAGAAGATATTCTGACGGTCTCCATCAGGCTATTGAAGCAAAGGAAAATGTCAAAGTCGAGGCTGCCACGCAGACCTATGCTACAATTACTCTCCAGAACTATTTCAGAATGTACCACAAGCTTGCCGGCATGACAGGTACAGCTGAAACCGAAGCCGGTGAGTTATGGAATATTTATAAACTGGATGTTGTTGTAATACCTACGAATAAACCGGTTATAAGAGATGACAAGGAAGATATAATTTACAAGACAAAAAGGGAAAAATATAATGCCGTAATCAATGAGATACTTAAATTGAACCGGGCCGGAAGACCGGTGCTTGTTGGCACAACATCTGTGGAAATATCCGAATTATTAAGCAGAATGCTTAAGATGAAGGGATTGAAGCATAATGTTCTGAATGCTAAGTTGCACCAGAGAGAAGCAGAAATAGTTGCTGAAGCCGGTAAGCCAGGGGCAATAACAATTGCAACAAATATGGCAGGGCGAGGCACGGACATAAAACTGACCGAAGAGGTGAAAAAAGCGGGAGGATTAGCTATTATTGGTACGGAAAGACATGAATCAAGAAGGGTTGACAGGCAGTTACGCGGACGATCAGGCAGGCAGGGAGATCCCGGATCATCACAGTTCTTCGTGTCTCTCGAAGACGAACTTATGCGTCTTTTCGGATCTGAGAGGATAGCCGGCATAATGGATAAACTGGGATTGAAGGACGGTGAGATGATTCAGCATCCAATGATTACAAAATCAATTGAGAGAGCCCAGAAAAAAGTTGAAGAGAATAACTTCGGCATACGCAAGAGGCTTCTTGAGTATGATGATGTAATGAATTCCCAGAGGGAGGTCATATACAAAAAAAGAAAGCATGCGCTCCTTGGAGAACGCCTTAGTGTTGACATTGCTAATTCAATGTACGATGCTAAAGCCGGTGATTTTGAAGGTTTTGATTTTGATCTGATCAGGTCATTCTCAATGGATTCACCTGTTCCGTCAGCAGAATTCCTGAAAAACAGTGCTGATGAAACAGTTGAAAAAGTTTATTCAAAGGTTCTCGAGACATATAAAAGAAAGGTGGAAAGTATTTCGCAACAGGCCTATCCCGTGCTTAAGGATGTTTATGACCGAATGGCTCATGCTTATGAAAATGTAGTAGTTCCAATATCTGATGGAGTTAAAGTATTTCAAGTTGTAACAAACCTTAAAGCTACTGCAGAATCAGAAGGAAGGGAACTTGCCCGGTCGTATGAAAAAACTGTTGTTCTTGCTACTATTGATGATTCCTGGAAAGAGCACCTTCGGGAAATGGATGAGTTGAAGCAATCAGTACAAAATGCAACATATGAACAGAAGGATCCTTTGCTTATCTACAAGTTTGAATCCTACGAACTGTTCCAGAATATGATAAACAGGATAAACAAGGATGTTGTCAGTACACTGATGAAAGGCTACATCCCCATTCAGGATCCGGATCAAGTTAAGGAAGCCCAGCGGCGCAAACAGATAGAAAATCTTAAAACTTCAAGAACAGATACGTTCCATTCAGGTTCAGGAGCACCCCTTGCAGACAGGGAAAGAAAGACAGAACCAATAAGAGTTGATAAAAAAGTCGGAAGAAATGATCCCTGCCCTTGCGGTAGCAGAAAGAAGTACAAGCACTGTCATGGTGCACATCAGGAAGCCGGTAACCAGCCTGCCAGACTATAATACTGATTGACGGTTATTTTAGTTCTATTTTAGTTCTTCTACTACTTTCTGTATTCTTGAAAGAACAGTTTTGCTTACCGGGACCAGTGGAAGCCGTAGATTATTCTGGCATAAACCTATAGTGCTCAGGAATGCTTTGATACCTGCCGGGTTCCCGTCAGAAAACAGTAGTTCAATTGATTCCATGAATCTGAAATGAATTTCACGGGCTGCCTTAAAATTATTCTTAAGAGCATTATTTACGAGTTCACTGCACTCAGCAGGATAGGCATTGGCCAGCACTGAGATAACTCCGGAGCCGCCGGCTGCAATAATAGGTATTGTGAGCATGTCATCACCGGAAATTACGAGGAAATTTTCAGGTTTACCTTTTATTATTCTCATTATCTGGGCCAGATCACCCGATGCTTCCTTAATACCAATAATGTTGTCACATTCATAAGCAAGCTCTATACATGTTTCAGAAGTAATGTTACTGGCTGTCCTTCCTGGTACATTATATAGTATTACAGGAATAGGACTACAGGTTGCAATTTCCTTGAAGTGTTGAAATAAACCACGCTGGTTTGGCTTGTTATAATACGGAGCTACAGAAAGAATAGCATCAACACCTTCAAGATCCATTTGCCTGATGCAGTTTATTATCTCCTGGGTATTATTGCCTCCCAGACCAATAACAACAGGAATTCGTTTATCAACTATTTCAACAACATGGGAGATTAAAGCCTGCTTCTCATCTTTTGTAAGAGTCGGTGCTTCGCCTGTTGTTCCCATGACAATAATATAATTTACCCCTCCTTTAATAATATGATTCAGGATACGGCCTGTTGCTGAGAAATCAATGCTGGAATCATTCTTGAATGGCGTTACTATTGCAACACCTGTGCCTTTGAATTTTTTCATATTACTATATATATCAAGCTTGTGGTGATCCGGATTTTATCATTTCTAGATAATGTATTGTTTCATTGAGATAACTCTCAATCTGGTAGGGTTTTTTAAGTTCGATCATGAGATCAAATTTATTATTGTCTGAGACTGCATCAAATAATCCTACTTTAAAACTCGAAACAGATAACGAAGTTATATAATTAAGCGGAAAAATATTATCAAAATTGATATCAATAAGTACATCAAACTTTGTTTTAATGAAGTAATCAGCTTCAGTTGAAACAGGTGTAAAGAATATATTCAGTTCATTCTTCCTTATGCATGAAAGATACCTCAGTGCAGTGTACTGGTCGGGCAGTTCTTTGCCAGGATAGTATCCCATTATCTTTACTGCAATATTCCTTTCTTCATGCATTTTTTGATGGAAACGCGACAAGAAACTAAATTCCCTGATCTTGGATGCATCCCATACAATGCCAATATTCTTAACCTGACTTATCTCTGAATAATATACTTTTCTACTGGTTTTTGCAAGCTTATTAGCCAGTAATAAATTTCCTATTTTCAGTCTGGTCTTTTCAAATAATTCCATTATGCAAACCTAATTCTTTTTTGCGTACATCATCAAATCAACCAAATTATTCTTCGCCGATTAGTTTCAGGAACTCATATTCACTAATGAGCGGCACCCCTAATTCTTCAGCTTTTAATCTTTTTGAGGGTCCCATATTCTCTCCAGCAAGTATAAAGGAAGTATTTCCTGATATTGAAGATACATTCCTTCCTCCATTCCTTTCTATGATTTTCTTATATTCTTCGCGGGAGTGTTTGTTAAAAACTCCCGATATTAGAATCGATTTACCTTTGAGTCGTTCACCTGTAAATGCCGGCTTCTCATCACTGGTGAATCTAATACCATAGGATTTTAAACGATTTATAATATGAATATTATCAGGATCTTCAAAGAAAGCAATTATGCTTGAAGCTATTTTTGGTCCTATTTCTCTTGTGTTCATAAGTTGCTCGCTATCAGCATTTATCAAATCATCAATTGATGTAAATTCTGATGCTATTATTCTGGCAACAGTTTCTCCTACATGTCTTATTCCCAGTGCAAACAGAACACGGTGGTAGGGGGTGTCAAGAGATGACCTGATACTTTTGATTATATTACCTGCCGATTTTTCACCCATGCGTTTAAGTGGCACAAGCTGTTCTGTTTTCAGTTCATAGAGATCAGCATAATTTCTTATCAGTCCTTCACTGAACAGAAGGTCGATTGTTTCTTCTCCAAGACCATCGATATCCATTGCCTTTCTGCCAATGAAATGTTCGATCCTGCCCTTTATCTGAGGTGGACAATGAAGGTAATTCGGGCAGAAATGGTTTGCTTCTCCTTCGTTCCTTACAAGGAGAGTCGCACATTCGGGACATTCAGTAATGAATTTGACAGGCGCACTACGATCCGTTCTGAAGGAATGATCAACACCAACGATTTTTGGAATAATTTCACCGCCTTTTTCAACATAGACCACATCATTTAGATGAAGGTCCAGTAGATTTATCTGATCAGCGTTATGAAGGGAGGCTCTTTTAACTGTCGATCCGGCAAGGAAGACAGGTTCAAGATTAGCAACCGGAGTTACATTTCCTGTCCTTCCAACCTGGTATGAAACAGATAGCAATTTTGTGGAAACCTGTTCAGCTTTATATTTATAGGCAATAGCCCAGCGTGGAGATTTGGCAGTATAACCCAATAGCGACTGGAGAGTCAGTGAATTCACTTTTATTACAACTCCGTCAATCTCAAAATCCAGCGTTTTACGCTCATTCTCCCAGTAGTTAATAAATGAAACAACCTCATCAATGTTCCTGCATAGCTTTGTGCTGTCTGACACTTTGAATCCCCATTCTGAAGCTTTCATAAGATTGTCATAATGAGTTTCATGAGGTAGTTTTTCTGAAAGCAGAAAATAGAACTGGCAGTCAAGGTTTCTTGAAGCAACAATTTTTGGATCAAGCGTTTTCAATGTTCCGGATGCTGCATTTCTTGGATTTGCAAAAGGGGGAAGCCCTTCTGAATTACGCTCCTCATTTAATCTTTCGAAAACTTTTTTAGATATAAGGATCTCACCCCTCATGACAAATTCTTCAGGGATGCCTGATGCTGTCAGATTGTGTGGAATAGTCTTAATTGTCCTTACATTAAGTGTTACATCATCGCCTCTTGTTCCATCGCCGCGGGTCAGGGCTCTAAAAAGAGATCCATTTCTGTATGTGATGCTGACAGATGCTCCATCGAATTTCAGTTCACAGACATATTCAGGCTTCTGACCACTTGCTTTCTCAACCCGCGAATTGAAATCCCTTAATTCATTCTCATTATATGTATTACTAAGTGAGAGCATCGGATACTGATGTTCATATTGCCTGAATTCTGTTGTTATGTCACTGCCGACCTTTCTTGTAGGGGAATCATCCGTAACGAGAGCCGGGAATTTCTTTTCGAGAGTCTCAAGCTCATTCAATAGCAGATCGTATTCGAAATCAGAAATGACAGGATTATTCAAAACATAGTAATTATTATTATGATCTTTAATTTCCTGCCTGAGCTTTTCAATGCGTATTTTAGCTTCTGATTGTTTCATTCTTGTCTGTTTGTTCCATTCAATTCCATTTACCTTCAATTATCCTCCCGCATTTGTTGCATTTTCCGTCAGTAACATTATTTGATGTAACAGTAAATCCTTGTCTGGAAACAACAACTGACCCACATGAAGGACATCTGGTGTCTGCCATTTCATTCCCCGGTACATTGCCGATGTAAACATAATTGAGGCCTTCCCCGGAGGCAATTTTCGCAGCACTTCTGAGTATATCGACAGGGGTGGGAGGGAGTTGTTCAAGCTTGTAGGTGGGATGGAACCTGCTGAAATGCAAAGGCGTGTCTTTGAAACCATTGTTACTCAGCCATTTACACATTTCGGCTATCTCGTCTGTTTTATCTGTCCACCTGGGCACTATAAGATGAGTGATCTCAAGCCATACTCCCGAGTCCTTGTAAATCTTTAAAGAATCAAGGACGGGTTGCAACTTGCCTCCCGATAGCCTCAGGTAGGTATTGTCATTGAATGCCTTCAGGTCTATGTTGGCTGCATCAATTACTTGACACCATTTTTTCAACGGCTCAGGATTTATGTACCCGTTTGATTTAAGAATATTCTTGATACCTGCTTTTCGTGCTTCTGCTGCAGTTTCATAAACATATTCGTAAAATGTAGCAGGTTCCGTATAGGTGTATGCAATAGACCGGCAATTGTTTCTTTTTGATTCATTTACAACTCTTTCAGGCATAAGGTCAAAATTTCTTGTCTTATCAGGACTGGATTGCGAGATTGACCAGTTCTGGCAGTTAAGACAGGCAAGGTTGCATCCGGCAGTAGCTATTGAGTATGCGCGGGTGCCGGGGTAAAAATGATACAAGGGTTTTTTCTCAATAGGATCAATGGCTACAGAACAAGGATTTCCATAAGCCATTGTGAGCAACTTTGAATTTCTGACTGTCCTGTTATTGCACTTACTGATTTCTCCTTCCTTGAGTACACACTCATTAGGGCATATCCTGCACATAATGCCCCTCGGAGTCGTTTCCTGGAACATTGCTTCTCTAAGTTTCAATGCCTGCTCTTCTTCTGATTCGAATGTTCCTGCTAAACAGGTATGAGGTAGAGCAGCAATGCCAGCTGAAAGGGCCAGGCATTTCTTAAGAAATGAACGTTTATTTATGTCAAAATTCTTTTCTCCCATCAAATCCATGTATTAATGATCATTCGCTTCCTGATGCAGTTCCAAAAATAATTCCTGTAAAAATAAGGATTGCAAGCGAGATAATCGAAATCGTTATGCCAAAAGCAGGTACAATAATTACAGACATAAGTACAAAACCTGAAGCAGATCCTATTAGGTCAGCACTATAGGTTGATCCTGAAGCTAAAACAGATCTTTGATGCATTGTTAATTCATTGAATATATGGCCTGTGAGATATGATGGCAAAAAGACAAGAATCAGTATCAAAATTACGGGAAGAAAGGTTCCTCTTAACTGGAGGATGTAACCAAAGGTAGCTGCAGCAAGAAGATAAAACACAAGCAGGAAGACTGATTTTAATTTCAACGATAATTTTTTCAGGAAATATGGATTAGTACCTGCTCCAAAAGCAAGACCAGACATTAAAGCAGCAAGAACCAGTCCGGTAAGTTGATACATATTTCCGGCTGCCAGCTGAAGTATCAGAAGAATAATTATTTCAAACCCGGCAAGTGCTGACGCACTGAAATACATTATTAAATTATTCTTTTTAATTAACACTACAGGAAGTACGAAGAGTAGTATTATCAAAGCAATTGCAGGTGCCTTCGCACCTGCGTCCATGCTAAAGCCAAGTGATTGAAAATGAAAGCATGCAATAGGATAGGCGATATGATTCTGTTTAATATTACGATCAATTAAAGCAAGGGTTTCAGCTGATCTGTTTTTCGTTAGAGTATCATCAAGGTAATCAGGGCCAACGTAAATATTATTGATACCTTTTCTTCTGACAATTTCACAGAAGTTCGTTGAGAGATCAGCGTCGGAAGCGATAAAATAAAGTTTGTTGCCAGCAACTGGCAAAACGTTTTCGAATACTTCAGACATGCTGTTGAATACTGATGAATAGAGATTTATTGATTCCTTGTTATGATAGTTGTATGCAGGTCCGGGCGAACACATAAACACTCCATCAACAGTAAGCCGGGTTTTTATATAATCAAAGAATTCGGTTGTATAAAAACGGTTAAGTGAAAGAGTTGAAGGAGGTGGCAATAAAAGTATAACTACATCGAAAAGCTTTCCCGGTTTTTTAACATATGTAAATGCATCCGTATTTTCAATAATAAGTTTTTCATTTCCAGAAAAATTCTCCGGAACAACTGATTTTATAAGTACAGGATCCCTTTCAATAAGGTGGAGCTCTTTCACATTATATTTGAATATTTCCTGCATTCGTGATACGGTAAACCCGGAAATCAGTAATACCTTTTCTGGATTTTCCTTTTGGAGCATCGCATAATGAATGTCTTCCTCTCGTTCAGCTACATCATCATTATATGAAAGCAGCCTCTGATTATAATAAATGCTCTTATCATCCGAGTAGAAACCTTCTGTAATATTCCCATAAGGAGTGTCTTTTGTAAGTGTCACATCTATGCCTGGCAGAAGGATCTGCCTAAAAAAATGGTCGGGGTCAGAAATAATTATTATAAAGGCAACAATTGTAAAAAGGATCTTCAGATAAATTTTAATCTTTTTCTTTTTAGTCAGGAAAGTAAGTGTGACATATGCAAATGTGAGAAGTATTATTAGAATCAGGAGTTTATAAGTATTTATAATGCCTGAGGTAAATATTGACAGTAAAAGGCCGGCTAATATCCCACCTGTTGTTTCAATGGAAAAAGACTTGCCAGGACTAAGCAAGCAGGCTGTTTTGGCAGAAGACAGAAGTTTAATAAATGTATATCCGGAAATAATGCAGAATGGCGCAAGCAGAATTATAGTAAAAATTATGCTTTTGAATAGCAGGGGAGTCTCACCGGTTTCCAGAAATAATCTTGTCAGGAGAAACATAATAAGTAATGAGACAAGAGGAGCAATCGAGAAGATCAGGTTAATTTTGGGGATATTGTTCATTTCTGATCTCCCGGCGATATATGATCCTGCTGCAGATGCCATGAGCCAGGAGGCCAGGAAGATCCCGGCAATAAGCTCATAGCCGCCTGAAATATTCAATAACTCCCTGAGAAGGAGGATCTGAACAGATGTACTTGTGAAACCGACTACAAACAGATTTGGTATGATGTGTACGGGATCTGTTGTTACATTATCAGGAATGATTGAATCGCTGCTTTTCCTTCTCCGGGAAAAGATTTCCTTATAATAGGATAAATGCCACAAAAAATGGAATAAGCCGGTAATCCCCAAGCAGACACCAGTCTCTACATGCCACTTTAGCATTGAACCAATGATCCGGATTTCCCATTTGTAATTAATCTGAAGGGCTATCAATATTCCGGCAAGTGCTGTGAAAAGAAATACAACTGCCAGTACACTGTTCCATATCTTCCTGTGGATACTCTTTGTAAATATTCCGGTTTTGCAAAATATCCAGCTTATCAGGTAGAGGAGGGAAACAGTAATGACTGTTCCACTAACATGATACATAATTATTTACCATTTTCTTCAAGGATCAGACCTTCGTATATATACAGTTCTGCGTTTTTCCAGCCATCCCAACCTATTCCGACTTTATCTCTTGAAGTATATCCCAGGAATTGTTCCACAGTCCATTTATTTTCAGTTGCTACCTGTGGCAGCATTGTCCCTGTCCGGAAGTCCTTTTTTATGTAGATCCCATGTTTCCCAAGCACTATCTCATTTATATCTTTTATCCTTTTTAAAGGCCCCAGTACGGTTATTTCGATATCTGTTTTGTCATATTCTGATTTTGTAAGTGGAGAGAAACGCGGATCTTCAAAAGCTGAAGAGATAGATGATTGTTTTATTACTTCATAAAGCGGATCTTCAGAAATGAATCTTCCAATGCACCCTCTGAGTTTGTCTTTTATTTTGAGTGTCACAAAGGCTCCGTATTTATTCTTCAATGCTTCAGGCATAGTACTTTGATCAAGAGAGATTCTTTTCTTTTCATTAAGCATTGTACTGATGCTCTTTCTTGCTATTGAAAACATCAAATCCTTTTCTTCTTTTGTGAAGGAGAACTCTGTCGAATTCGCTTGTTTGTCTTGAGAAGCTCTTGAAATATCGACAAGCGATATCGCATGATATCCGACTACTTCATCCTTTGCCCCATAAGGTGAATCACCTGAGTTGCAATAATCAATTGTGTTGAACTTTAGATTGTTATTGTCCTGTGCAAGATAAAGAAGGCAAAGTCCTGATGTCCATCCACACATGCTTGTTGCCAGCCCCGGAATGTTTCTTGAACTGTTCCTGCTAAGTGCTGCAAGGAATTTATCCGGGTCCCCTGTTACAATTCCTTCAGCTGTCCGCTTATCGTTTTCAACAGCATCTTTATAGGAAGGGTAGTGGGAGAAATCGCTGCTTATTACAAAGAGGTTTTCAGGAGTAAACCATGGCCTCAGCGCTTCTGCTATTTCTTTTATTCTCTTTGTATTGTTAGTGCCGATAACTATTGGTATTATCAAAGGAGTTTTATCATAATAATATTGAATAAGCGGGACCTGTACCTCCAGATTGTGATCTCTTAGATGAACATCCTCCGGGAAGCGGAAGACCTTGTGATCAGCCTTGAGCTTGTCAGCTATCTCGTGGTTAACTATTGCCTTGCCAAGTGGAGTTATAAAGTCACCCGTATTATAAACTGAAGCACCGTCAAATGAGTTAATGTGGCTTGAGCCAATGATGAATATATTTTTGTATGGAGCATTCTTTTGTGTTACTGAGAAGCCTGCAGCAGCTGTTTTGCCAGAGTAAACATAACCTGCATGGGGAACTATGATTGCCCTGACCTGATTATTTTCTGTAGTTTTTTTACAATCAGCAAAGAGCCGGGAAATGTCCTTCGTCAGAGTTGATTTATCGGCAGAATAGAATCTGCCTGCTGCATAAGCTTCCCTGTCACCTTGTCTGCCCTGAGAGAATAATTCCATGATATTTAATATTGAAAACAATATAATAACTATTACACGCATAGTAATAAACTATTTGGAGTAATAAAATTACAGCAAAAAAACAAGATAATGAATTATTTTAAAATGCCTGGATTAAGAAGCAGTTGCTAAACGAACACCATCGATTCTTTTAGAATTGTGCCTTTGTCGTCGGTGCCGTATATTTTTATTCCAAGACTTATTATGGGAGAACCAATCACATCCATTACAGGGCTCAGGGCTTCCTTGAAATCTTCAGTTTCCATACTGTTAAACTCTTCTATATCGAAATACAGATGGATTATCAGAGTATTTTCAGGATACTTCATTGAACAAAGGACTTTTACTATTTTAGCAATCCAGATTACTGAAGCTGTATTGAAATACTCAATATTAAGCCGGAGATTTGTTGTCTGACGAGGATTTTTAATATATTCCTGTACCCATTCAAGAATACCATCGTATAATTTCGCAGGATTCTCGGGAATCGATTTACCAGCAAAAATAAATTCTCCACTCAAATAGTTAAGATCTACTTGCGGAGTTTTTGTTGTGGACTCTATATATACATTTTTTAATTCCACCTGACAAAAAAATAATTAGGTGATATAAATAATTTTTGTATCAAAAATATAATAACTTTTTATTTGTTTCATCATTTTCATCAAAAAGAAATCCCCAATTGTCAAAAATAAATGTTGATTAATACATTTTGAAGCATTTTTTTCAATATGCACTCAGCTTTGAGGGTTTTTAATGAAGGCCAAATATTAAAATATTATATTTGCTATCTTTAAACTTACCAAGTATGGAGGGCTTTTTAAAAAAGAGTATAAAAGAGGCTGTCA